>NZ_CAMYWM010000013.1 GCF_947302755.1 uncultured Anaerovibrio sp. | reverse complement strand
AATTGGAAGATTTTTCTTCTAAAGAAGAAAAATTTGAACAATGGCGTTATAATATTTTTGTAAGAAAGCCGTAGAGGCAGTTTCTTGGTGCGGAAATAAATTTGGATTTATGGTATAATATAAGAGTATTGTAAGTAGAAATAATTGAGCCGGCGTCAGCCGGCTCTTTGGAGTTTTTTATACTGTTGCAAGGGGAGGCTGGATATATGGATTATAGTGGTACGGAAAGCGAAGTAAGCATGGATAGTGTTCAGCTTTTGGCAGGTCTTCTTATCTGCTTTCCTGAATTTTCCAAGATTATTCTTGATTCCAAGGATAAGGCAGTGCGTATGGAGATTTCCGTCAGGGAGGCGCCCTCCCAGGACAAATTTGAAGAGACTGAACGCCTTCTCCAGGACAGCCTTATGCTGTATCATAATATCGAGCATATCCGTGGCGGTAAGCTTGGCTTTACCTATGAAAATCTTTCCCTGCAAATTTACAGGGATATTGACAGCCTGTCCCGTGGTGAGGTAGGCTTGATTGTCAGTCTGATAAAGGAAAAGCTGGGGGATATCATTATAACGGATGATATAAAAAATCCTGATGAGGAATTGATTTATATGCAATCCGAGATGATAGACCACCGTATCCGATTTCTGAAGGAAAATAAAATTCCTGAGTCCATGGTGGGGGTCCGTGAAGATGGCCGGGTCATGGTTTATGATAATGATTTAATATAAATGAGGTATTGTTTGTGAAGATTTTAATTGTTGGTGACGTGGTGGGACGTCCTGGCCGCAAGGCTTTTAGGAAGTATACCAGGGAGCTTCGCGAAAAACACAATATAGATATTGTAATTGTAAATGGTGAAAATTCGGCTGCCGGCAAGGGCGTAAGCCGCAAGGCTCTGGATGAGCTTTATGCAGGAGGGGCTGATATTGTCACTTCAGGCAATCATATTTGGGATAAGCGGGAGGTATATGAGGTTATAGACACAGCCCCTTATCTTGTCCGTCCGGCCAATTATCCTGAGGGGGCTCCGGGGAAGGGCTGGTGCCTGTATCCCTTTAAGGCCAAGAATGTGGCGGTTATTAATATGTCCGGCCGGGCCTTTATGCCGGATATGGACTGTCCCTTCCAGAAAATAGAGGATGTGCTTTCTGAAATCGGCCAGGAGGCGGATATTAAAATATTGGATTTTCACGCCGAAACCACCTCGGAAAAGATGGCCATGGGCTTTTATTTAGATGGCCGTGTTCAGGTAGTGGTAGGAACCCATACCCACATTCAGACGGCTGATGAACGGATTTTGCCAAATGGTACAGCCTATATTACTGATCTTGGTATGGTGGGACCATGGAATTCCGTATTGGGGGTAAAATCAGATATTATCATCAAGAAGTTTACCTCCTGTATGCCGGCCAGATTTGATTTGGCAGATGGCCCGGCGGTGTATTCAGCCGTAGTGGTGGAAATTGATGACGCTACCAATAAGCCAGTGAGGATTGACAGGCTGCATATCAGGGAAGAATAGGAATTATACAGGCTTTTAGCAGGATATTTCAATATTATTGCGAATATATTATGCTGAAGTATGTTGTTGGGAGAAAACTCATGTCTAGTGATTTACATATGCATACCACCAGCTCCGATGGGCGGCTTGCCCCGGAGGAGCTGGTTGAGGCGGCTAAGGCGGCAGGGCTTAATTATATTGCCATTACGGACCATGATACGGTGGATGGCATACGCCATCTTTATGAGGCCGGTCTGTACCCTGCCAAGGGTATTAAAATAATACCGGGGATAGAATTTAGTGCCCATCATGAAATCCATGATATTCATATTTTGGGATATAACATAGATATTTATGACAAGACACTGGCCGACAGGCTAAACGATGTGGTGGAAGCCCGCTGGCTGCGGTTCTCCAGTATAGTGCAAAAGCTGCAGGAATTGGAGTATGATATTTCTGAGACGGATGTATTGGAAATTGCCGGCGACAGTACCTCCATAAGCCGTTCCCATATTGCCCAGGTGCTGGTGCGCAAGGGGGTCTTCAGGTCAGTCAAGGAATGCTTTGACAAGGTGCTTGGCAAGGGATGCCCCGCCTATGTATCCCATTTTTTGCTGGAGCCTGAGGAGATTATTGATCTAATCAAGCATAGTGGCGGTATTCCGGTGCTGGCTCATCCGAAGCTGATTCATGATGATGAGCTGGTGGAGAAGCTCATGAAAAAGGGTATCGAAGGGGTGGAGGCTATTTATCCGAAGCATAATCCGGAGGATACCCAGCGTTATATGGATTTGGCCAATAAATATAATCTTATGATTACCGGTGGATCAGATTTCCATGGTATTTCAGGGCGTATTCCCGAGAATTTAGGGGAATTCGTTATTGATGACAGCTATGCGGCTGAGATTTATCGCGAGCCGAGACTGTAATTTCGGGGAATAAGGGTGGTTTCCGTTTATATAGGGGTGATTATATGGACGTTATTGCATTTGTCGGTCCCAGCGGGACGGGAAAAAGTCATAGGGCATTGCTGGTGGCGCACAACAATCAGGCTGATGCCATTATTGATGATGGACTTTTCATTAAGGATGGTAAAATCATTGCCGGTTCATCTGCCAAGAAGGAGCAAAATAAGGTGCTGGCAGTAAAAAGGGCGATTTTTGTGCTGCCGGGCCATGCCAAGGAGGTCAGCCGGGCCATTGAGGATACCCAGCCAAAACGAATACTGATTTTGGGTACATCGGAGAATATGGTTATTAAAATAGCCAAGGCCCTTAATCTGCCGGAGATATCCAAGTTTGTGCATATTGAGGATATTGCCACCCAGGGAGAAATGGATAAGGCCAGAAAGCACCGTCTGGAGCAGGGCAAGCATGTAATTCCTGTACCAACCATTGAGCTGAAGCCCCATTTTTCCGGTTATTTGGTGGATTCCCTGAAATCAATGGTAAAAAGGAACAGTGAGCAGCAGCGGCGTCAGCGGCATTTATTGGGTGAAAAATCCATTGTACGGCCTGTTTTCAGCTATTATGGCAAGCTTATTATCGACGATTCCTGTATTGAGGCTATAGTGCGGCGTATTTTAGAGGATAGTGGTTATGTGACCAAGGTGGCCGAGGCGGAGGTGCGCCATGTGTACCGTGGGGATGGAGCTGTAGGCTATGAATCCCAGGGGGTGGAGCTGGATTGCTCTGTAATAATATCCTACGGCAAGCATATTCCTACCTTGGTACAGCAAATGCAGACAGAGATAAAGAAGGAGGTTGAGCGGCTTACAGGAATGGCTGTGAAAAAGGTTAATATAACCATTAAGGCTCTGTTTGTCCAACCAAAGAATTTTTAAGCATAAGAAAAAGCGTTCTGCAATGCAGAACGCTTTTATAGTTCAGTGGCAGGGGTAGCAGGACTCGAACCTACGAATGCTGGATTCAGAATCCAGTGCCTTACCAGCTTGGCGATACCCCTATGTTGTTTCACAACGATAACTAGTATAAGTGAAAGAAAGGGGCTTGTCAAGAAAAATCTATTTTTTTTCAAGGCGAGGCTTGGTGGTCAGGTCAATTTCAAAGGTCCTTGGCCAGGGGAAAAAGGTGTTTATATCTAAGTCCGTTACCCTATATTGGGTGTTTCCCACGAGGAAGGGCTTTTTAAAGGCCGGTGAGGCTTTATATTGAATGAGGCGCTGCTTCATGGTATCCTCCATTATATCAACGGCCCATTTGTAATTGTGCTCCAGGTCCAGGTCGTAAACATTGGTGAAGCCCTTTTTCCGCAAGCTGATATTTACCAGATCAATTACGTCCTTTAGATAATAATAATCCTCGCATATGCGATTGTTAAGGTTATTGATATTGCTCAGTACCACAGCATCACTGCAGTCGCCGGCTGTTAGGGCAGTGAGGTATATTTCGGCCTGGGCTATGGCGGTCCCAATGGAATTGCTGGCTGTATTCCAGCCTGAGTAGGCAATGAGTGAATTTATGGGATAATGGTCATTTATCAATATTGGAAGAAGTGTTTCTCCGGCGGAGAAATTTTTGCTCAGATCCACCAGGGCAATGGCCTTGCCCATTTGCTGATAGCCTTTTATCTTTTCGGCACTATAGGCCCGTGAGCCTACGGTTTCCTCCTCAATGGCACTGATAAACAGAATATAGTCGGCCTCTTCCGGCCTGTCCACAATATTATCCTGATGAAAGGCTAATCTTTCACGGACGGTTTCGTCGTTGCTGATGGCCATATAGGGCATGATGGCGGTCGCAGCCCCTTCACTGCTGTAATCAACGTAAACCTTGAAATGCTTATCCTGTGCAACGATGTTATTCAATATGGATAAAGCCACTTCATCGGCACCATGGACAATTGACATGGCGCCGTTTGCCATGTGGTGTTTGGCAGTGTACTGCATGAATTCCTTTAATTTTAGGTTCGGCAGGCTGTAGGCTTCTCCATCATCCTGGCCAAAGGTAAGGTCTGTGAGAATTCCATCCTTTAACAGGCTGGCCAGCATAATATTCAGCCGCAGGTTCCGGTTGTATATTTCCTTGTACCCGGTTATTTGTTCTGCCGGTATGGTGCTTTCCAGCTCCTGAATTTTTTTAGCCGTTTCTGACAATGGGTTATCATCGTATTTGTGAATGAGGCGTGACCATTCCATCAGCCTTTTTCTGTCCTGATATTTTTCCACATAATCCGGTGGATTCATGCGGGGCAGTATGGCAAAGGCGTGCAGCTTCACGGTTGGATTGTCTGCGTGGAGTTTTTTTAGAAATTCCCCTACGGCAATGATGTCATCATCGCTTATGGCCTTGTTTCTGGAGGCAATCAGCCCCCCATACAGAAGCTGGTCAATGGATATAATGGCATCATCACATTTAGGTATTTCCCTGGCAAGCCATTCCTTCAGCCTGGCCGTTTCACCGGGCAGGGTATAGAAGTCCATGATTTCACCTGGCGGTACCAGTATATCAATACCGGCGGTGCGGCCATTGTCTGCCACAAGCTTTTTGCAGGGTGGGCGGCTGTCCAGGGGAATAAGCAGGATTTTTTTCTTCAATTCAGGCACCTGGGTGATTTCCTTTCCCTGGCTTTGGGAACCCACATGAATTACGAAGCTTATCAGTATGCAAATTATAATTAATAAAATAGGAATATATTTTTTCATGGATATATTATAGCCTGTAAAAGGCAAAAGAAAAAGAAGCCACGGGCAATGGCTTCCTTTTCGAGGGATGGAATATGAAAAAAATGGGTTGTATAGCGATTTGCTATGGTCATATAATACTAAAGAAAAATGGAAAAAGCATGGAAGACTATGGAAATAATCTGAAAATTCCAAAAAAATTTTTGGCGGTTTTTTCAGGCAGTATGTGTTAGAATTAAGAAGCAAAAATAGTACAATGAGGTTTAGCTATGCGTATAATTACAGGTTCAGCCAGGGGGTGCAATTTAAAGACCCCCAAGGGGATGAATACCCGGCCTACCTCCGATAGGGTAAAGGAATCCCTGTTCAGCATACTGGGCAGGGAGGTAGTTGGGAAACGGATACTTGATATATTTGCCGGTACAGGCGGATTGGGGCTGGAAGCCCTCAGCCGGGGGGCAGACCATGCCTGCCTGGTGGACAAGGCTACGGCTGATATATTAAAATATAATGCTGAGCATACTCATTTGGCTGATAAAACGGAAATTTTCAGGGGAGATGTTTTTTCCATCATGGGACGGCTTTCCGCCCAGGGGCGAAGGTTTGACCTGGTGTTTTGCGATCCCCCCTATCACATCGGCCTGTGGGAAAAAGCCCTTTCCTGGCTGGATTCCAGTGATATCCTGGCTGATGAAGCTCTGGTTATAGTGGAAATGGGCGGCGATGAAAATAATATACCGGAGCTGGTTCATATGAGGCTCCTGAGAAATCAGCAATATGGTAAAACAACCCAGATTTATATTTTTGAGTACAGGACCAGTATTGAACAGCTGGAATTGGAGAAGGATGATATGGAGATGAGAAAATGAGTTCAGCTATTTTTCCGGGAAGCTTTGACCCTGTATCAAATGGACATCTTGACATTATACGGCGGGCGGCCAAGCATTTTGACAGACTGGTGGTGGGGGTGTTCAACAATATCAGAAAGCATCCCTTTTTGCCGGTGGAGGTCCGCATAAAAACCCTGAAGGAGGCTGTTGCCGACATGGATAATGTGGAGGTGGTGTCCTTTGACGGGTTATTGGCCGATTATATGCTGAAAAATAATATTTCCGTTATTGTGCGTGGCCTTCGTTCCGTTACGGATTACGAATATGAGCAGAGTCAGGCCCAGATTATAAAGAATTCCCATCCGGAGCTGGATACCTTTTTCCTGCTGACACGGCCGGAGGTATCCTTTGTAAGCTCCTCGGTAATTCGGGAAATTTACCGTTTTGGGGGAAATATTAGTGCATTAGTGCCAGAATCCGTGCTGGTAGCTATTGAACAATTTGATAATTAATGGTAATATTGTAAGGTGAATTTAAAAATAGAAAGTGGGATTTGCCTCATGGAAATGGAAATAGATAAGATTTTAGAAGAAATTGAGAATTTGGTTGCTGCCTCCAATCGCGTTCCCTTCTTGGATAAGGTTATGATTGATGATGGTGAATTGTTCCGCCTGATGGATGTGCTGAGGAGCGAGCTTCCTCATCAGATTCAGGAGGCAGGTGATATTGTCAGCCGTCGTGACGAGATTATTAACGCGGCCCAGATGGAGGCTGACCGGCTGGTGGATGGTGCGAAGAGTGAAGCTGAACGCCTGGTGGATACGGCCAAAAATGAGGCTGAACGTCTGGTGGATACGGCCAATCGCGAAGCAGAGCAAACTATGGAGCGGGCCAAGGCCTATGCCGATAAGGCTGTTGAGGAGAATGAAATCGTTGCCAGGGCCCGGGAGCAGGAAAAGGCTATTATGGACCAGACCATGGCTGCTGCCCAGCAGATGAAGACCGAGACGGAGCAGTATGCCTCCCAGCTTAGAACCAGTGCTGATGATTATGCCAATCAGATTTTTGATCATGTATTGGAAACTGTGGGCAGTGCATTGCAGGCTGTTCAGGAAGCCAAGGGCCAGCTGAACAATCCACATTGATATATTGATGCTTGTACGGGGATGTCGCATATGCGGCATCTTTTTTTTTATCACCATTTGGGGTATAATAAAGTCAAATAGTCAATTTGTTACCTAAATTCAGGTGAAGCTAAACCTCCATCTGAATAAGTTATCATTTTATAAGAAGGTGATAGTATGAGTAATATTGCTGATTTAATTGAGGACTATATACTGCGCCGTTTGGCAGAGCAGCAGAATGGTCAGGTGGAGCTTAGGCGTACTGATATAGCCGATGAAATATCCTGTGCCCCCTCCCAAATAAGCTACGTTCTGAATACCCGGTTTACCCATGACAAGGGCTTTGCCGTGGAATCGCGGCGCGGCCTGGGGGGATTTATTCGTATCGTCCGGGTTCCGTTGCAAAACATTATATATGAAGATATGATCAGCAAGATTGGGGCTGATACAGAATTTGTGGAAATCAAGGGTATGATACGTTATCTTGTTCAGCATAAGATGATTAGCTCCCGGGAGGGTGCCCTGGTTATTCAGGCTGCCAGCTGTGCCTATAACGGAATGGAGCCCAAGGACAGGGTTAACATGCTGAAGACGCTGTTTGTTACCTTGGCAGAATTTTCCCGTTAATCTCATGGGAAGGAATAAATTGGCCCCGGCTGACAGGGGCGTGTGGAAAGGTATAGCTAATTTTTTGCTTAGCTTCAGCATTGCTGTGGTATGGCTTTGCCGGTCTATCATGAAGCTGACAGTTAGGCTGTTTACCATGAAGGGGAAGCAGGAGTAATGGCAAAGTCAAAAACGATGTTCGTCTGCCAGAAATGTGGCTATGATACACCAAAGTGGCTGGGGAAATGTCCTGGCTGCGGTCAATGGAATACCTTGGTGGAGGAGGTTGTAAAACCGGACAATTCAAAGCAGCGCGGCTTGAATTTGGGCCTGTCCAATGAGAGCAAGCCTTGTCCCATAAGTGATGTGGTGCTGGAAAAAATGCCCCGTATTACCACCGGCTCAGCGGAGCTGGACAGGGTACTGGGAGGTGGCTTGATACCAGGCTCTATGGTACTTATTGTGGGGGACCCGGGAATTGGTAAATCCAGCCTTACCCTTAGGGTATGTGCCAATGAGGCCCGGGCCGGCCGCAGGGTGCTGTATGTGACCGGCGAGGAAAGCGTTCAGCAGGTCAGAATGCGGGCTGATCGTATAGATGCGGTTTCAGAGTCGCTGATGGTGGTCAGTGAAACCAATCTGGAGACTATAGAAAAGCATATTTTGGAGCTTAAGCCTGAGGTGCTGGTTATTGATTCCATACAGACAATATTCCGTCCTGACATTCAAAGTGCACCAGGCAGCGTAAGCCAGGTACGGGAGTGCGCCGTGGAAATTTTGCGGGTGGCCAAGACCAATGGAATAGCGGCCTTTATAGTAGGCCATGTGACCAAGGATGGCACTCTGGCGGGGCCGCGGGTCCTGGAGCATATTGTGGATACGGTGCTGTATTTTGAAGGCGGCAACAATGCTGAGTATCGGATGCTGCGGGCCATAAAAAACCGGTTTGGCAGCACCAATGAAATCGGTGTCTTTGAGATGCGTGATGTGGGGCTGGTGGATGTATCCGATGCCTCCAAGCTGTTTTTATCCGAGCGGCAGGATGATAATGGCAGTGTAATAGTGCCTACGGTGGAGGGTACAAGGCCGCTGCTGGTGGAAATTCAGGCCCTGGTGGCCCAAACGCCTTATGTGCCGCCCAAGCGTATTTCTGATTCGGTGGATTTAAAGCGGCTGCAGCTGTTGCTGGCCGTTCTGGAAAAGAAGGTTCATCTGGCTATGGGAGGCTGTGATGTGTTTGTAAAGGCTGCCGGGGGAATCCGCATTGATGAGCCGGCGGCGGATTTGGGCATATGTGTGGCCATGGCGTCAAGCTTTGCCAGTCGTCCTCTGCGTCCGGCCACGGTGGCCTTCGGCGAGGTGGGTCTGTCCGGGGAGATCAGGGCGGTCAGTCAGGCCGAAAATCGGGTCAGGGAGGCAAAGCGCCTGGGCTTTAAAAGTATTGTGCTTCCCCAGAAAAACTATGACCAGCTTATGGCGGATAAAAAATTTATGGATATGACCCTTTATGGTGTGTCCAATATAACTGAAGCGTTATCAAGTGCCATGCCAAGATAAAACCAATATGCTCTCCTATTCTTGACATTAATTTTTTTATATGATAAAATATCGCTTTTTTAAAAGGAATTTTTTTGATATAATTTTACTAATAGAGGTGTCAATAGGGGGTGAATGTTTGCTGCAGATTGGTGACCGGGTAGTATACCCAATGCATGGTGCTGGGGAAATCACTGGCATTGAAGAGTATGATGTTATGGGGCAGGGACAGTTGAAATCCTATTATGTCCTTCAAATGCCTGTGGGCGGAATGAAAATTATGTTTCCTGCTGATAATATTGACAAGGTGGGATTGCGCGAGGTCAGTCCAACCAGTATGATCGGTCAGATTGAAGACGTACTGCGGGGGGATCCTGTAAAGGTGGTTGGAAGCTGGAATAAACGGTTTCATGCAAACCTAAACCGCCTGAAGACTGGTGATGTTTTAGAGGTAGCCGCTGTCCTCAGAAATCTTGTTCTGCAGGACAGAATTAAGAAAATATCCAGCGGTGAACGTCGCCTGCTGGATACGGCGAAGCAGATTTTTTTGACGGAAATGGTATACGTTTTGGATGGCACCATGGAAACAACTGAGGCCTGGCTTCAGAAGATGTTGGCCCGAGATGAGTGATTTTGATATTGCAATGGAATGGGTTTAGGCTGCACTGCCATAGCTGTTTGGTCATGGTATAGCAGCCACTTTTCATTTTAGCCCATGTTAATGGGCAAAGGTACACAAAATCCATATGGAGCTTAAGCTTCCACCTGAATAAGTCTCCATGCCGGGAAGGGAGGTGATATATATGCTGGAGAAGGTTTTAAGAGTATTTGTTGTGGCACTGCTGGCCATAATTGGCGGCATTGCAATGCACATTGCCAGCCCGTTTTTGACGGAGCTTATAAGTACCGAGGTTTTGAACAGCGAGCTGGGCTTGTTTAAGCTGACGGCCGCCCATTTGATTTTTTTGGTATTGGGCATTTCAGCAGGTGCTGCCCTTGGTTATGCCACATCACCCTTTTTTGCTTCCAAGCTTAAGAGATTTTCAGTCTGGGTTGAGGGGCAGTTGAACAAAATGCCGCTGCATGATGTTATAGCTGGCTTGATTGGCCTGGCAATAGGACTTATAATTGCTAATTTATTAGGTGTAGCTTTTTCCAAAATCCCGGTTGTGGGAGATTATATTCCCGTGATATTTAGTATTGTATTTGGCTATCTGGGTATTCATATTGTTATTCGCAAGCAGAAGGAATTGGGTGATCTTATTGGCATGCTGCCACGGTTATTTCGGGAATCAAGTCAGCATGTGGAGTCCTCCAAACCCAAGAAAAAGGGTGGTGGCGCAGATATTGACCACATCAAAGAGCTTGCTTCCTCGAATACACCCTGCAAGCTGCTTGATACCAGTGTAATTATTGATGGACGTATAGCCGATATTTGCCGTACAGGCTTTATTGATGGAAAGCTGCTGATACCGGTGTTTGTTTTGGAGGAATTACAGCATATTGCTGATATGTCTGATTCCCTGAAGCGGGTTCGTGGAAGGCGTGGACTGGATATTCTGCAGCAGCTGCAAAATGAATTTGGCTCCCAGGTGGAGATTGTAAATCACGATTTTGATGATATCTCCGAGGTGGATTCCAAGCTGGTTCAGCTGGGACAGCTCACTGGCGGGAAGATTATTACCAACGATTACAATCTCAATAAGGTGGCTGAGTTGCGGGGTGTTCCGGTACTCAATATCAATGAATTGGCCAATGCCATCAAGCCTGTGGCCATTCCCGGTGAGAGTATGCAGGTACAGATCGTCAGGGAAGGCAAGGAGCAGGGCCAGGGAGTGGCATATCTGGAGGATGGCACAATGATTGTGGTGGAGAATGGCCGTCGCTTTATTAATGCAAGTATAACGGTGGAGGTTACCTCCGCTCTGCAGACAGCGGCCGGCCGGATGATTTTTGCCAAGCCGGTAGTATAGACTGGCCTTTGGAGGTTAATGTTTGGGGCTCCCCGGGGAGCCCTTTTCTGATATTGTTGATGTTTTGGGGGAGATCCGATGGTTACAGTGATTTTTCCTGCTGCAGGGAAGGGAAGCAGAATGCAGGCCGGCATGAATAAGATTTTTATGTCCTTGGGAGGGGTCCCAATTCTCCTGAGAACCCTGCTGCAGTATTCCGGCTGTGAAGGTGTTGACCAGCTGGTGGTGGTGGTGGCTGCTGGCGAGGTGGAGTTTGTCACCTCCATATTGGGCAGGCTTACCGGGCTGAAGCCCTACAAGGTGGTGGCCGGTGGCAGTGAACGCCAGTATTCCGTACTAAATGGCATAAACAGCATTGATGGCAGGGCCGATGATATTATTCTGGTCCATGATGCGGCCCGGCCCTTTGTAAGTGAAGGGACAATAACAGCTGTAATCAGGGCGGCTAAGCAGTATGGTGGAGCCATTGCCGCCGTGGCAGCCAAGAATACCATAAAGGTATGTGACGATGAGGGGGTAGTGGTAGATACCCCGGCCCGTTCCTCCCTGTGGGAGATACAAACGCCCCAGGGCTTTAGCCGGCAGATATTGCTTGAAGCCAATGACATGGCCCAAAGGGACGGGTTCCTTGGCACTGATGATGCCAGTCTGGTGGAGCGTACAGGGCACCGGGTACATATAGTGGAGAGCGACTACAGAAATATAAAAATTACAACCCCTGAGGATATCCTTATAGGTGAAGCCTTTATACAAAACCAGGGGAATAGCCCGCTCATTGAGCAGAACAGTCAGGCTATGGCTGAAATAAATAGGTTGATATATGATTGTTGGCAAAAGGAGAACACAATATGACAAGATTTGGTATGGGCTATGATGTTCATCAGTTGGCTGAGGACAGAAGGCTGATTATTGGCGGTGTGGATATTCCCTTTGAAAAGGGGCTGCTGGGCCATTCAGATGCGGATGTGCTGCTTCACGCCATTGCCGATGCCCTGCTGGGGGCAGCGGCCCTAGGGGATATTGGCAAGCATTTTCCCGATACGGATGACCGCTACAAGGGAATATCCAGTATGATATTGCTGGAGCATGTGGGAAACCTCCTGTCGGAAAAGGGCTATACGGTGGGCAATGTGGATGCCACCATCGTTGCCCAGCGTCCCAAGATGCTGCCCCATATCCCCCAGATGCGGGAAAATATTGCCAGGGCCTTAAGGGTTGAGGTGGACCGGATAAATGTGAAGGCCACCACGGAGGAGCATTTAGGGTTTACCGGTAACGGCCAGGGGATTTCCAGCTATGCAGTTGCAGGAATTGAGGGCTGATGATATGATATATCTCATACGGTTTTTCCGGTGAAGCACTCGTTAGTATCATAAAAAGGAGCATAAAATAATTATGTTGAAGGTTTATAATACCCTGACAAGGAAAAAAGAAGAATTTGTGCCACAGGAGCCCGGCAAGGTGGGAATGTATGTTTGTGGTGTCACCCCGTATAATTATCCCCATATCGGCAATGCCCGTCCCTTTGTTACCTGGGATGTAATTAAGCGCTATCTGAAAAACCGCGGCTTTGAGGTTAAGCATATTCAGAATTTTACGGATATGGATGATAAGATTATTAAGGCGGCCAACAGTGAGGGCGTTTCCTGGGAGACGATAACGGAGCGTTATATTGAAGGCTATTTTCAGTCTATAGATGCCCTTAATGTTCAAAGGGCTGACCTTTATCCGAAGGTTACAGAGCATATACCGGATATTATTAATATGGTTCAGCGGATTATTGATAATGGCTTTGGTTATGTGGTAGATGGGGATGTTTATTTCAGCGTGGAAAAATTCCCTGAATATGGCAAGCTGTCCGGCCGTAAGCTGGAGGATATGCAGGCAGGTGCCCGGGTGGAGGTGGATACCCGCAAGGAAAATCCAATGGACTTTGCCCTGTGGAAATCCGCCAAGCCGGGGGAACCATATTGGGATAGCCCTTGGGGAAAGGGACGTCCGGGCTGGCATATTGAATGCTCCACCATGTCCCTGAAGTATTTGGGTGAGACCTTTGATTTTCATGGGGGCGGCAGTGACCTGATTTTCCCACATCATGAAAATGAAATTGCCCAGTCCCAGTGCTGCTGCGGGGATTACAACAGCTTTGCCCAATATTGGCTCCATAATGGCTTCATTACCATTGACAATGAAAAAATGAGTAAGTCCTTGAATAACTTCATTACTGTGCCGGATATTTTGAAGCAGTATCCGGGGGAGGTGGTACGCTTCTTTATTCTGCGTACCCACTACAGAAGTCCGTTGGATTTCAGTGAGGAACGGATTAAGGAGGCCCAGGCAGGCCTGTTGCGCCTGAAGAAGGCCTTTGACCTGGGCAACGAGGTATTGGAGCGTCCGGGCAATACAGAAAAGGATACCCAGCTGGAGGAAATTGCCGCCAAGTCGATGGATTATTTTTATGAAGCCATGGATGATGATTTTAATACGGCACTGGCCATTGGCTATATGTTTACCCTTTCCAAGGAAATCAATACCTATGCCAATAATGTAATTAATAAGGGAACGGCTTTTGATAAGGTGCATTTTGGGAAGCTGATGGAGGCCTACAAGGAAATGGCGGAGGTTATAGGTATCTTTGAAGGCTCCCTGGAAATGCCGGCTGCCGCTGATGGAGAGGGAATTTCCCCGGAGAAAATTGAGGCCTTGATTGCTGAACGGGCTGAGGCAAAGAAAAACAAGAATTGGGCCAGAGCCGATGAAATTCGGGACAGCTTAAAGGCAGAGGGGATTATTTTGGAGGATTCTGCCTCCGGAACCAAGTGGAAGAAAGCGTAGCCTATGACATTTGAGCATTTACAAAAGCTTGTTGATATGATGTTTGTGGAGGATGGTGCAGGAGGGATTCTTCAACGGTACGAGTCAGTGGATCCAAAGAGTCTCCATCCATTGGTGCTGGCTTATATAGGGGATGCCTATTTTCATCTGTTTGTGCGGGGAAGAATTCTTTCCTATGAGCAAAGCAAGGTTCAGGTGCTGCACCAATTCAGTGCCCAGATAGTGTCGGCAGTGTGGCAGGACAGGGCCTATCGCGGTATTGAGCATATGCTTACCGAAGAGGAAAAGGCTGTATATAAGCGGGGGCGTAATGCCAAGAGCCACGCCCCACGAAGTGCCAGCGTGGCTCAATACCATTCCAGTACCGGCTTTGAGGCCTTATTGGGCTATTTGTATCTCCTGGAAAGGAACGAACGCCTATATGAGCTGGCGGAGGAGTCCTTTAAAATTATTTCCAGAGCCATGATGGATGAAATATCAAACAAGAAATAGATTGGTTGTTTATAGATTAACGGAGAGTAAATATGATTAAAGTTAAATTGTTGGAGCATACTCCGGAGCCGGAGCGGGTGGTTGCCATGTCGGCCCGGTTATGTTATTCGGCCTCCGGCGCAGAGGAGCTGGCGGAGGGTATGACTGATGAGCAGGTGGAGAAGCTTTTGACCAAGATTGTACAAATGGGTCATGCCTCCACCATGGAGCATGTGTCCTTTACCTTCGGCATAGAAGGGGTATCACGGGTACTTACCCATCAGCTGGTGCGCCATCGCCTGGCCTCTTACAGCCAACAGTCCCAGCGTTATGTGGCGGAGCATGATTTTGAGTATATATTGCCGCCAAGCATTGCCGAAAAGCCGGAGGCCAAGGAAAAATTCCAATCTCTTATGGAGGATATTCAAAGGGCGTATAACGAGCTGGCTGATATGGGGATACCCAAAGAGGATGCCCGTTATGTGCTGGCCAATGCCACGGAAACCAAAATCGTGGTTACCATGAATGCCCGTTCCTTAATGCATTTCTTTAATTTGCGGTGCTGCAATCGGGCACAGTGGGAAATCCGGGAGCTGGCCTACAGGATGCTGGAGCAGGCCAAGGAGGTGGCACCACTCTTATTTAAAAACGCCGGGGCCTCCTGTGTGGCTACGGGCCACTGCCCGGAAGGGGCCATGACCTGTGGTAAATTTGCAGAAATGATAAAGATGAGAGAAGACTGATATGGACTATAGAAGAAAGGCCGAAGAAAAGTCGGATAAGCGGGGGACTGCCCTAAGGGAACACCGGGGCAGCAAGCCGGAATATATGGTAAAGAACAAGGGACTGCAGTTCGACCGCCGCACCGGGGAAAAAATGCACAAGGCCTCTCCATGGGAGACCGATGAATTACCTGAGGATATGGTGGCAGGCCGTAATGCTGTAATGGAGGCCCTGAAGGGAAAGCGCAGTGTCAATAAAATCCTGGTGGCCAATGGCAGCAATGAGGGCTCCATTAAAGAAATCATTGCTCTGGCCAAGGAAAAGGGCGTAAATATAATGTATATGGAGCGCAGTAAAATTGACTCCATGGCCCGGGGAATACGCCATCAAGGTGTATTGGCCCAGGTGGCACCGGTTCAGTATGTGGAGCTGGAGGACATTTTAAATATTGCCCGGGAGAAGAAGGAACCACCCTTTATCCTGCTGTTGGATGAGCTGGAGGATCCCCATAATTTAGGGGCATTGCTGCGTACTGCCGATGCGGCAGGGGTCCATGGGGTGCTTATTCCCAAACGGCGCAGTGTGCCATTGTCGGCCACGGTGGCCAAAACCTCAGCCGGGGCCGTGGAATATGTGCCTGTGGCCCGTATCGGCAATATGGTTCAGACCATTCGCCGCCTGAAGGATGAAGGCCTTTGGGTAGCGGCGGCTGATATGGATGGTACCGATTATTATGAGGCGGATATGACAGGCCCCCTACTGTTGATTGTGGGCAGTGAGGGCCATGGCGTGGGCCGCCTGGTAAAGGAGCAGTGCGATTTTGTCGTACGTATTCCGATGATGGGGAAGATCAATTCCCTCAATGCCTCTGTGGCTGGTTCTATTCTGATGTATGAGGCCATGAAGCAGAGAATTCAAAGGGGCTAATTATTATGAGGAAAAAGCCAAGGGAATACTATCTTGTAGATGGCTACAATGTGATTAATTCCTGGCCGGAGCTTATGAAGCTGCGCAACAATCTGGCAGAGGCCAGAGATACCCTTATCCGTATGCTGTCTGAATATGGTGCCTATGAGCACTATGAGATGCTGGTGGTTTTTGATGCTCTTTTTACGGATTGTGAGGAGCATGTGGAAAAAATTCATGACCATTTTATAGTGGTATATACCGGCAAGGGGGAAACTGCTGACAGCTATATTGAACGCCATGCCTATGATTATGTTCGCATGGGCAGGGAGGTTCATGTAGTAACCTCTGACGGAGCAGAGCAGTCCGTTATTTTAGGTGCAGGTGCCTATCGCCATCCCTCCAAGGAATTTCATCGCATACTGAAGCGGGCCAAGAAGGAGCTTCGGCAGGGCTATCTGGATAAACATGTTTTCCCGGTTTCCCGCAACGAGGTCAGCAGTCATCTTGACCCTGATACCTTGGCCAAATTGGATGCTATGAGGAAAATGAAATAACAGTCGCAAATAAAATGATAACTTATTCAGGTGGAGTTTTAACTCCATCTGAATTTAGTTGAATTTTACCCAGGGCTTTACGGGTGCTTTACTCCCACCTAAGAGGAGGGAGTCTTAGCACCCGTTAGCATCGGATAAATATTCTTATAGGACAAGCACAGGTGAATTATGGGAACGGTTGCAGCTCTTGATTATTTTTTTACTGGGCGTTATAATCGTATTGTGGCTGTGCATAGAATATATAAAACAGTCTGACAATTATTTGGAGGCAGGGGCTTGATGGAAAATAGCTTTTTGACCTGGGATGAATCCTTTGATGATTATATAGATCTTACCGATGAGGATGTCATTGTAAAAATACAGGATAATCAGGATGGTATTGCCATGGATTATCTCATAAATAAATATAGAAATTTTGTCAGAGCTAAGGCAAGATCGTATTTTCTTATTGGTGCCGACAGGGAGGATATTATTCAGGAGGGCATGATTGGCCTGTACAAAGCTATCAGGGATTTCCGCAATGATAAGCTGTCTTCCTTTAGGGCTTTTGCAGAGCTGTGTGTTACCAGGCAGATTATTACTGCTATAAAAACAGCTACCCGGCAAAAGCATATACCGCTTAACTCCTACATATCATTAAATAAACCGATTTATGATGAGGACTCTGACCGCACATTGTTGGATGTGCTGTCCGGTGCCAAGGTAACTGACCCTGAGGAGCTGGTTATCAGCCGGGAGGAGTTTATTGATATTGAGGCCAAGATGGAGGACATTCTTTCTGATTTGGAATGGTGTGTTCTTATGGCCTATCTGGATGGTAAATCATATCAGGAAATAGCCCTGGATTTGGATCGCCACGTAAAGTCCATTGATAACGCCTTGCAGCGGGTAAAACGGAAGCTGGAGCGTTATATGGAAATGAATGGCAAGGAAATAGATATTGGAACTATATACAAAGGTCTTACTACAATAAAGCGTAAAGGCCGTATTTTTTCTGAGATTAAAAAAGGAGAAGGGGTGCAGTGAATGCACCTCTTTTTTTATATAAATATTAGTTATGGTATTATTTAAAGCTTGTCTTTTTGTTGACAAGTTTACAAATGGTATATTATACTCTTTGTTAATGGCGTTTAATGTAACATAAATGTAATACCTGTACGGTACATCTATGTTAAAACGTACATAGGGGTTTAAGGAGGGGTTTTTATGGATGGTTATGCAACACTGGGAATTTTCTTCATTATGGCCTTGGGCTTTCCTATTGCACCTATTATTATTGCCAATATAATTCAGCCTAAGCAGCCAACCAATGAAAAGGATATTCCCTATGAATGTGGTGTAAATACCATTGGAAAAAACAATGTGCAGTTTCATATAGGATATTTTATGTATGCACTTGTTTTTTTGCTGTTTGATGTTGAGACGGTGTTCCTTTATCCATGGGCTGTAAAATACAGTCAGCTGGGGCTGTTTGCCCTGGTGGAAATGCTGGTGTTCGTCGGGATATTAACCATTGGTCTCTGGTATGCGTGGAAGAAGGGGGCTCTCTCATGGAAATAGTTGATATTGTGCCGCCTGTGCTGAAGGACAATGTTATTGTTACCAGCGTGGACGCACTGTTTAAATGGGGTAAATCCAATTCAATTTGGCCTTTGTCATCAGGTCTTGCCTGCTGCTCAATAGAAATGATGTGTGCGGCAGCCTCCCGCTTTGATTTGGCCCGATTTGGCTATGAGGTATTTCGTTCCTGTCCCCGTCAGTCGGATTTGCTGATTGTGGCCGGTACTCTTACCTGGAAAATGACACCACCGCTTATTCGTCTTTATGAGGAGATGCCTGAGCCTAAATATGTCATTGCCATGGGTAACTGTAATATTGGTGGCGGGCCCTTTGCCGATTCCTATTCGGTTGTTACCGGCCTTGATAAGATTATGCCGGTGGATGTGTATTTGCCAGGCTGTCCACCAAGACCAGAGGCCCTTATTGATGCTATGCTCAAGCTGAAAAAGCTTATCCGTCATCCGGAGCTGGGCCGTGATGCCCAGGAGGCCAAGGCAATCAGCAGGGCCAATCTTGAGCTGATGACCCGTCCTGTAAATACAATGGAAGAGAGGGCGGAATAATATGGGAACTTATTTTGAATTGGAAAAGCTGGACCTGCTTAAGGAACAGTTTGATTCGGCTGAATACGATGCCGGGCAGGCAGAGCCGGCTATTTATATTGGCAAGGAGCAGCTCCTTGACCTGATGCGGGTGCTAAGGGAGACTCCTACCTACTCCTTCGACCGTATGGGGATGCTGACGGCGGTGGACTATAAGGAATATATTGAAATGGTGTACAGCCTTTATTCCCGTCGGTATGACAAGTGGCTTACGGTAAAGGTTAAGCTTGACCGGGACAATCCTGAGGTAGAGTCCATGACTCAGATTTGGGAGGGAACCAATTTTGAGGAAAGGGAGACCTACGACCTTATGGGGGTTAGGTTCCTCCATCATCCGGATTTGCGCCGTATCCTGCTGCCGGATAATTACGGGGCCCATCCTCTAAGAAAGGATTTTGTACCTTTGGAGCCTAAAATCGAAGGAGGGGTGCTGACATGGCACAAACAGAGAAGTATGTCTTAAATATGGGACCACAGCATCCAAGTACCCATGGAGTGCTTCAGGTTCAGGTGGAGCTTGACGGTGAAAATATCGTTGGAGCCAAGCCGGTAATGGGATACCTTCATCGGGGAATTGAAAAGCTGATGGAATCCCGTACCTATGTACAGTGTGTACCCTTTACCGACCGCCTGGATTACGTATCGGCTATGAATAACAATTTGGGGTTCTGCATGGCTGTGGAAAAGCTGGCGGGTATCGAGGTGCCTGAGCGGGCCGAATATATCCGGGTAATTTGTGCTGAGCTGAATCGTATTGCCAGCCATCATGTATTTATTGGCTCCCTGACCAATGATCTGGGTTCAGCCACCGGCATGATATACGCGTTCCGGGATCGGGAGAAAATTCTGGATTTATTTAATATCATTTGTGGTGCCCGTATGACCGCCCACTATATCCGTATTGGCGGCGTAGCGGCGGATGCCCAGGATGAGTTTTTGCGGGATACCCAGAAATTTATTGATTACGTTCCGGCAATGCTGGATGAATACAATAAGCTGTTCAGCGGAAACGAGATTTTCCAGGCCAGAATGAAGAAAACTTCCATTATAACAAAGGAAATGGCCTTGAAGTTTGGCATGTCCGGTCCAAATATCAGAGCCAGCGGCGTGGATTATGATATTCGCAAGATAGATAAATATGGTGCCTACGGAAAATTTGACTTTGACGTACCTGTGGGGAAGCGGGGCGATAACTGGGACCGCTATATGATTCGGATTAAGGAAATCGCTGAAAGTGCAAAAATTATCCAGCAGGCACTGGATAATATGCCTGCTGGGGCGTATATGGCCAAGGTGCCAAAGGTATTGCGCCCGCCTAAGGGGGACGCATATCATCGCGTGGAGAATACCCGCGGTGAGCTTGGCTTCTATATAGTAAGTGATGGCTCTACCAAGCCGTACCGGGTTCACATACGTCGTCCATCCTTTGTAAATTTACAGGCCCTGGACACCATGTGCAAGGGAATGCTGCTGGCTGATGCCGTTACAGCATTTGCTACCATCGACCCCTTAATGGGCGAGGTGGATTGCTAATACAGACCCATGCTGACGGAGCCGAAGCTTCCTCACCCAAGGTGGGGGCAGGCCTCCGTAGAGCTCTGGATTAATTCGACTAAATTCAAGTGAAGGTTAAATTTTCCTTGAAGAAGTGTCATTGAATAGGCAGGTGGAAATATGCATAGCGGAATTCTATACTCTTTGGGCCAGTCCCTCAGAGAAATTCTGACGTCATTAATCGGCGTTCCTATATTGGTAGATCTTCTTATGACGGTAATATGCGCGACTATTCTCCTTTTGATAATGGCTACCTCAGCCCTGGTATTTACCCTGGGAGAACGAAAAATCTGCGCATTTATCCAGGTCCGTATCGGACCAAACCGGGTAGGTCCCGGCGGCTTGCTTCAGTCTGTGGCAGATATGCTTAAGCTGATGGACAAGGAGGACATTGTTCCCCGGGGCATTGATAAGTGGCTTTGGGTGTTATCCCCAATTCTTCTGTTGGTGCCATCTGCATTGATTTATGCCTTCTTCCCCTTTGATGATGGGGTTATACTGGCTGACGTCAATGTGGGACTGTTCCTGCTGATAGCCATTACCTCCCAGACGGTTTTGCCGTTTCTCATGGGCGGGTATTCCTCCAACAGTAAATATGCCCTGATAGGTGGTATGCGGACTGTGGCCCAGATGCTGGGCTATGAGGTGCCTATGGTATTCGCTCTTATGGGCATCGTCATGATTACCGGTTCTTTGAAGATGAGTGCCATTGTGGAGGCCCAGTCTGAGGTGTGGTTTGTGGTTTTACAGCCACTGGCTTTCCTTATTTATATTGTTACGGCCCTTGTGGAGAGCAACCGTCCTCCATTTAACATTGTAGAGGGTGAATCGGAGATCATTGCCGGTCCATTTACGGAATATACCGGCATGCGCTGGGCCCTGTTTTTCCTGGCTGAGTTCTCGAACCTCATGTGTATTGGTATTTTGACTACTACCCTGTTTTTGGGTGGCTGGCATGGACCTGACTTTTTGCCTGGGTTCTGCTGGTTCTGGATAAAAACCTTACTGTGCGTTCTCTTTTATCAGTGGGTGGGCTGGACCTTCCCACGGGCCAGGGTGGACAGCATGCTGTCCTTCGGCTGGAAGGTGCTGCTGCCAATCGCCCTTATTAACGTTCTGCTGACCGGGGTTGGCATCTACGTTTACAATGTAATGTGATAGGAGGCTTCAATTATGTGGGGCAAAGGACTTGTTACAGGAATGAAGGTTACCTGGGGCCATTGGTTTGGCAAAAAGGAAACCGTTTATTATCCTGAAGAAAAGCTGCCGATGACTGAACGCTTCCGCGGTGGTCATTTGGCCTTTGATGAACAAAAATGTATTGGCTGCAAGCTGTGTGCCATAAGCTGTCCAAACGCTGCACTGGACCTTACGGTTTCGGTGGATGAGAACAAAAAGCGTCACATGGAGGCCTATGTACATCAGATTGGCCGTTGTATGTATTGTGATTTATGTATTGAGGCATGTCCTACCAAGGCAATTTCCTGGGATAAGAATTATGAATTCGCTTCTTATTTCAAGGAGGATATGACCTATGATGCATTGGCAGAGGCTAGGAACAGGAGGGGTAATAATGAATGAGCTGATTAGTACCCTGGTGTTTTACCTGCTGGCCATGGTGATTTTGGGGACTGCCCTTGGGGTAGTGATGAGCCGTAATCTGGTTCACAGTGCTCTGTTGATGACAGCTTGCTTTATTGCCGTAGGTATGCTGTTCTTCTGGTTGGATGCTGACTTCCTGGGGGCCATGGAGTTTATGCTGTATTCCGGCGGTGTAGCAATTCTGGTGGTAATGGGTGTTATGCTTACAAAGCGTGATGACGGACCTCCGGGCAATCCCTTTAACAACAACACAATACTGGCACTGGGCGGTGCCGGACTCTTTGTTTTAGTTATGATTGCAGTAGTTGTTTCTACGCCGGCACCACCGGGAGGCTACGTTTCTCCTGATACCGTCAATGAGCTGGCGGATATGATGCTGAACAAGTATATTTTACCGTTTGAAATAGCAGCAACCCTGCTGTTGGCTGCCCTTGTGGGAGCTATTATCTTGGCGAAGGGAGATGGAGAAGCATGAGTATTGGATTGGGACATTGTCTGCTCCTGGCTGCAATGCTGTTTTCCATTGGCCTTTATGGGGCGCTGGCAAAGCGTAATATAATTGCCATTCTTATGGGCATTGAGCTTATGCTTAATGCTGTTAATATCAATTTTGTTGCCTTCAACCGCTTTACTCCCGTTTCTGACCTGACAGGTCAGCTGATGACAGTCTTCGCCATTACTGTGGGCGTGGCTGAGGTGGCAATCGGTGTGGCACTGGCTTATCGCATCTACAATGACAGATTTACTATTAATGTGGATGAGCTGGATAATATGAAGGGATAGGGGGAGTTTAGGATGTGTTATGATTTTGCACTTGAACATGCCTGGCTGATTCCGCTATTACCAGCATTGGCCTTTGTTATTATTGGCATGATAACCCGCTCCTATGGAAAGCTGTCGGCGGCTATTGCCGTATGTATGAGCACCATAAGCTTTTTGCTTTCCTGTGGTGTTACCTATGCATTGGTGAATTATGGAATAAGTGTTGAACAGCCCTTTGTTCAGCAGCTTAACTGGATGCATATAGGTAATGTCAGCATTTCCATGGGTGTGTTTATTGATCCGCTTACTGCCATGATGTTGATGGTGGTTTCCACCGTATCATTATTGGTTCAGATTTATTCTGTGGGATATATGAAGGGGGATGAGGGCTACGGAAGATTTTTTGCCTTCCTTTCCCTGTTTGCTGCCTCCATGCTGGGGCTGGTATTGGCAGTAAATTTCCTGCAGATGTATGTGTTCTGGGAGCTGGTTGGTCTTTGCTCCTACCTGTTAATCGGCTTTTATTATCACAGGGTATCGGCCAGGGAGGCCGCCAAGAAGGCCTTTATGACCACCCGTGTTGGTGACTTTGGCCTCCTTTTGGGTATTCTCCTGCTGCAGATTAACTTCGGTACCCTTGATTTCATGGAGCTAAGGGAGATTATTCCGGCCTATATAGGGGCTGCCGGTACCGGTATGATGACGGTTATTGCCCTGCTGGTATTTGTTGGTCCAATCGGTAAATCCGGTCAGTTCCCCCTTCATGTGTGGCTGCCTGATGCCATGGAGGGCCCAACCCCGGTATCAGCCCTGATTCACGCCGCAACCATGGTTGTTGCCGGTGTATATCTGGTGGGACGTGCCTTCTTCATGTTCAGCGAGTTGCCCTGTGTTATGAATGTTATTGCCTGGGTGGGTGGCTTTACCGCCTTCTTTGCGGCCAGCATCGCCTTTACCCAGACGGCCATAAAGCGTATTTTGGCCTATTCCACCATCAGTCAGCTGGGCTATATGATGTTGGCCCTGGGAGTTGGCTCCCTTACGGCCTCCTTCTTCCATTTGATGACCCATGCCTTTTTCAAGGCTCTGCTGTTCCTCTGTGCCGGTGCTGTAATGCACGCTATGGCGGACGAGGCGAATATCTTTAAGATGGGTGGTCTTAGGAGGAAAATGCCGGTAACCTTTGCCACCATGACCATTGGCGTGCTGGCCATTGCCGGTATTCCACCCTTTGCAGGCTTTTTCTCCAAGGATGAAATCCTGCTGGCTGCGGCTCAGGTAAGCACCCCATTGTATGTGCTGGCCACCCTCACCGCCTTTATGACCGCCTTCTATATGGCCCGTCTGCTGTTTGTCACCTTCTTTGGTGAACCAGCCAGCGAGGAGGCCTATGAGCATGCCCATGAGGTGTCAAGATTTATGCTGTTCCCATTGGTGGTTTTGGCTGCGTTGGCAGTAGTAAGCGGCCTTTGGGGCCATGTGGCCGGCTTTGGTGAGTGGGTTCGCTTTGGTCATCCCCATGAGGCTGGTATAGATATGACTATAGCCGTATCCTCTACGATTCTTTCCTTCATTGCCTTCGGTATTGCCTGGAATATCTATGGTGCCAAGCGTTGGAGTTCAGATGCGATTGCAGAGAAAACCGGCATACTTTATAAGCTGAGCTTTAATAAATTTTATATTGACGAAATCTACGAAGCCCTTATTAAGGTATTTGTAGATGGTGTTGCCAAGGTATTCTACTGGATTGACATCTATATTGTTGATGGCGTTATCAACGGATTGGCTCATCTGGTTGGAGGCATCAGCTGGATTTTAAGCAAGGCACAAAACGGACAGGCCCAGCATTATTCCGGGGTCTTTATCTGTGGTGTGATTATCCTTGTGGCATATAGCCTCTACTATTTGGCAGTTCTGGGAGGTGCATTGTAATGACGAGCTTTCCTTTGTTATCAGCAGTCCTGCTGGCACCTATCTGCGCTGCTGTTATTCTTTGCTTTGTTTCACCAAAGGCGGCACAATCCGTAAGGGTGATTGCGGCATCGGCCATGACAGTGGCCTTGGCTCTTACCCTTTATGCCTTCTTCTTTTATGATATGACGGCCGGGGGAATGCAGTTTACCGAAAATATTCCCTGGATTAAGGATTTGGGGGTGCATTACGCATTAGGCGTGGATGGTATTTCCCTGCCAATGCTGCTTTTGACAGATTTGATTGGATTGGCAGCAGTATACAGCTCCTGGAATATTACCAATCGTCCGAAGGAATTTTACATTCTGCTGATGATTCTCATTGCCGGTGTTACGGGTACGTTTATTGCCACGGATTTGTTTATATTCCTTCTTTGCTATGAGGTAGTGGTTATTCCCATTTACATCATGGTTATTATTTGGGGCTCCACCAAACGGGTTTCCAAGGAATATGCTGGCATGAAGCTGACTATATATCTGCTGATGGGATCTGCCTTTATGCTGGTGGGCGTGGTTGCCCTTTATCTGACGGTTGGTGATGTGGCTGGCCTGCGGACCTTTGATATGCAGGCTTTGGCTGCGGCCGGGCAAAATGGCCTTCTCAGTGAGGAATTCCAGATTTTTGCCTTTTTGCTGCTGCTGTTGGGCTTTGGTTCATTGCTTTCCATGTTCCCCTTCCACAGCTGGTCACCGGATGGTTATGCCGGGGCACCTACGGCGGTGTCCATGATTCATGCCGGTGTATTAAAGAAAATCGGTGGCTATGGTCTTATTCGTATTGGCTTGCTGGTGCTGCCCCTGGGGGCTAAATTCTGGGCACCGGTTATTGCCGGCCTGGCCATTATAAATGTTATGTATGCGGCCTATATCGCCTTGGCCCAAAAGGATTTGAAATATGTAATCGGTTATTCCTCCGTATCCCATATGGGATATGTGCTCTTGGGCTTTGCCTGCCTGAATGTGGTTTCGGTCAGCGGCGCTGTGGCCAATATGGTGGCCCATGGTGTCATGAGTGCCCTGTTCTTCTCCATGATTGGCTTTGTATATGAAAAGACGCACATGAGAAGTGTTACGGAGCTTCGTGGTCTGGCTCACCAGATGCCTCGGGTGGCCACCGGCTTTATGCTGGCCGGTATGGCATCCCTGGGGTTGCCGGGACTCATTGGCTTTATTCCTGAGTTTACGATTTTTGTTGGTTCCTTCAGCGTATATCCTGTTTTGGCCATTTTGGCAATTTCCGGGATTATATTTACCGCCCTGTATACCCTGCGTGTATTGGCCAAGGTGCTCTTTGGTCCGCGGGATTCCAAATTTGACAGATACAAGGATGCCCGGGGTGTGGAAATGATGCCGTTAATTATTTTGGGAATTGCCCTGGTTGGCTTCGGTATTTTCCCCCAGCTGCTTATGGGAATGGTTGGCTCCGGTACTGAGCAGCTGATGCCATTGCTGGATCGGATAGCCGAGGTTCCTGAATTTATAGGAGGGATCAGATAATGAATTTTGAAGCTATTAGTACAGAAATTTTCATTTTGGTCCTTGGCCTGTTTGCTATTGTTATGGACCTGGTATTGCCGGAGAATGAGTCCCGCAAGAGTA
This sequence comes from uncultured Anaerovibrio sp., assembly GCF_947302755.1. Lineage (GTDB taxonomy): Bacteria > Bacillota > Negativicutes > Selenomonadales > Selenomonadaceae > Anaerovibrio. Next base: position 8,305 of record NZ_CAMYWM010000013.1, on the reverse strand, counting down.
TTGGCGGGGTTCTGGTATTTGCCCTTACCGGTTGGGTTTTGTATATGTTTTCCATGTATGTGCCGGGGGCGGCAGCTGCTGATGGGGCGGCCAATACCAGATATTTTATGGATATGATGTATATAGTGGATAATTATTCCCTGTTTTTCAAACAGCTCTTTATGGTTGCCACTGTGTTCACATTGCTCTTCTCCATGGATTATATGCAGACGGTGCTTCGCTACAAGGGGGAATTTTATGCTCTCCTTATGATGGCCCTGCTGGGGATGTGTGTACTGGCTTCGGCCAATGACTTCCTGACTTCATTTATTGGTCTTGAGCTTATGACCATATCCTTCTATATTTTAGTAGGTGCCCGAATTTCCTCAGTAAATTCCTCTGAGGCGGCGGTAAAATATCTGGTTGTTGGTTCGGTTTCCACGGCCATTATGCTCTACGGTATCAGCCTGGTATATGGTACTGCCGGTACAGTTCAGTTTTATGAGCTCTTTCATAATCAGCACCTGTTTACAGCCGCTGGCCTGGCAGGAGCTACCATGATTATGATTGGCTTCTTCTTCAAGCTGTCAGTTATTCCGTTCCACATGTGGGCTCCTGATGTATATCAGGGGGCACCTACACCAGTGACGGCCATGCTGGCCATGGGATCAAAGGCAGCCGGTATTGCAGTATTTATGCGGGTACTGTTCGTGGCCTTCCCATTGATTGGCTTCTATTGGCTGCCAATGCTGGCCCTATTGTCGGCTGTATGTATGATTGGCGGTAACATTATGGCCATCCGCCAAAATGACGTAAAGCGTATGCTGGCCTATTCCTCTATTGCCCAGGCAGGCTATATGATGGTGGGCATGGTTTCTGCCGATTACCCCGGCATGAAGGCCGTAATGTTCTACGGAATGCTGTATGTATTTGCCAATGTAGGTGCCTTCACGGCCCTTTCGGTGGTGGAGCAGCAGCGCGGCGGTTCTGATTATAAATCCCTGACCGGATTGGCCAAGTCGGCTCCTGTTCTGGCAGCGGTCATGACCATATCCCTGCTGTCCATGGCCGGTATTCCGCCAACAGCGGGGTTTGCCGGTAAGCTGTATCTCTTTACGGCGGTAGTAAATCAGGGGTATTTGTGGCTGGCCTTTGTGGGCTTTATCATGTCCATGATTTCCGTATACTACTATTTGCAGGTGACCAAGGCAATGTATCTTACAGAGGGAGACGGCAAGGCACTGCATATCAGCGGTGCAGTTCGGGCTGCGGCGGTTATAAGTGTTATTGCTACCATTCTCTTTGGCGTATGGCCGGAGAAATTGGCCGAGCTTACCAATTTGGCGGCCTATACCTTCCTGCAGTAAATTGTAAAAAGAGATTTATCCGGTGTTAAGGGGGCTTATCCCCAACCGAACAGGTGGGGGCCTTGGCTCCCCGTCAGGCGCCTGGTAAATTTAATATTTAAGTATTAGGCCGTGGACCTGCGTATGGTTCACGGCTTAATTTTTGGGTACTGTAAATCATATTTATCAGTCAAAGAAATATATATTATTGCGAAAGTAATTGATTAAATGGTATCATTGAGTAGGAATAACCATCTGTTATGTTAACCTTTGGGTGACATTATTTGGATGACAGGTATTATTAGGGGGCTTTTTAGGATGTTTTTGAAGAACTATATGGAGGATTATGTCCTTGAAAAATTGGATGAGCTGATTCCGAAGTATCCGGGATGCTGCTTTTGTGATAAATGTAAGCAGGATATAGTAAATTTGGCATTAAATCACCTTCCGCCTAAATATGTTTCCACGGACAAGGGAGAGCTGTTTGCCCGTGTGGAATTTTTTAATCAGCAGTGTGAGGTTGAGACGATTAAGCAGCTTGTTACAGCCATTGAAATGGTGGGAGCACATCCAAGGCATTAAGGTTCAGATGTATTCTGATTACTGTAAATAATTTGTGGTACGATATCCTAAAGGTGATTAATCTATGAGTTATGAAAGAGCATTAGAATATTGGAAATCACAGGACGTGCAGACTGGGGCAAAAATAGAGGCCGTTCTTAATGGTCAGATTATAAATTTTGCTTATCATTCCGGCAAGATAGAAAATCCTAATATTTCCTTTAATGATACACGGGAGATTTTTGAAAGTGACAGTGTTTCCTCATATACAGGTGATTTGAGAACATTATTTGAAATTCGCAATGCAAAGGATGCCATGTATCTGATGCTTGATTATTTTGATAAAAGGACGCCTTTGAGCGGGCAGCTGATAAAAGAGCTTCAGTTTGAGCTTACAAAGAATACCTATGATAGCCGCAGATATAAAATTGGAGAACGTCCTGGTGAGTACAAAAAACATGATTACATTGTCGGCAGAGAGGAAGTTGGAGCTTCTGCTGCTGATACTGAGGTGGAAATGCAGGAGTTGGTGGATGATATTAATTCCAACGATTTGGATTCAACCAAGGTATTGAAGGCTGCCGCTTATTTTCATTGTAAGATGGAGAATATACATCCATTTTCTGATGGTAATGGCCGAACTGGCCGTTTACTGGTGAATTATCTTTTGATGCTATATAACCACCCACCTATGGTTATCCATAATGAGGATAAAAATGAGTATTATGAAGCTTTGCAGGATTGGGATGAAAAGCTTTCCATTGATAAAATGATTAATTTTTTCAAGAGCCAGATAGTAAAGACCTGGCATAAAAGATTGGAAAAATTTTATAAAAAATAGTTATCTGAGTTAGCACTCTTTCCTGATGTGGATTGAGTGCTTTTTTTCGCAGGAAATTAAATGAAAATGTTGAATTTTTAAGATAGGGAACCAATCTTATCAAAGGAGGACATTATGGATTTTTCAAAGATAAACAAGGAATACATACGTAACCATGAATTTGCCTGTGATGGTATTTCTTTTCCTAACAATAAGGAGAAGGTCAGCTATCGTCTGCACATTGGTGATCCGGTACCAACCCAACAGGAGCAGCAACGAATAAAATTAAGGCAGAGGTTTTCGGAAATATTTTTCACCCGATTTGACGGCAACTATGCCAAATTACATACCTGCACCGGTATTTCCGAGGATAGTATGAGGAAGTACCTGCGTGGTGTACATGACCATAAAATAACCAGAGTAGCTGCTAACAACTGTATTGTTGTAAAATTCGAAAATAAAGTTGGCAGATGTTTAAAGAGTGTGTTTAAAAATGTTGGCGGATAAAATGGAATAGCTATTACCGTAAAGCATAGCTAACAATTTTGTATAAGCATTGGTATTACCTATGCAGGGGAGATACAATAGGGTAACAAGGAATTGCCGGTATAGGCATTTTGTCTACATTTCAGGTGTTAAAGTAAAAGGAAAAAGGCATGGAGGAGAGTACTATGAGCAAGAAGGTAATTGTGATATCCGCGAGCTTAAGAAAGAACAGTAATTCCCAGGCGTTGGCCAGGGCCTTTGCTGAAGGGGCCAAGGAGGCCGGGCATGAGGTGGAGCAGCTTTCCCTGCGGGACAAAACCATAAATTTCTGCCAAGGCTGCTTTGCATGTCAAAAAACCATGGAATGTGTGATAAAGGACGATGCCAATGAGATCACGGCCAAAATCGGTCAGGCAGATGTGGTGGTTCTGGCCACACCGGTCTATTATTACAGTATGTGCGGTCAGTTAAAGACCCTGCTGGATCGGGCAAATCCCCTGTTTCCCTCGGATTATCGTTTCCGTGAGGTTTATTTGCTGGCCACGGCGGCCGAGGAGGAGGAAGCTGCAGTGGCCGGAACCCGCGTCGGCGTCCAGGGGTGGGTAGACTGCTTTCCCAAGGCCGAATTGAAGGAGACCCTTTTCTGTGGCGGCGTGACGGAGGTGGGGGATATTGCCGGAAATGTCGCACTGGAACAAGCCCGGCAGGCTGGCAGGAATATTTGAAATATGTACAGTATTCCCCTTATTCATGGGGGCAATGTGGTATTTGTATGAGGGGGGCGGAGTATGGCAATTAGGAAAATAATAGGCGGAGTCATTTTGTCGGTAATGCTGCTGCTATCAGGCTGCGCAGGCACACAGGAGGCTGGTGCAGTTCCCGATAGTAAGGGGCAGGCTGTCTCTCAACACGAAAATAAAACTATATCAGAAGAAAAGAAGGAGTACAGGATGAAATTGACTATTGATGGTACCGCTGTTCCAGTAACGTGGGAAGATAATGCTTCTACGGCAGAGCTGCATAAGCTGGTGCCATTAACTATTAAGCTGTCACCCTATGGTGGCTTTGAGCAGGTGGGCTCTATCGGTCAAAATATTGTCAGTGCTGATAAGCAGACCACCACCCAATACGGTGATATTGTTCTCTATGCAGGGAACAAGCTGGTTATCTTTTATGGTTCCAATTCCTGGGCCTATACGCGGCTGGGGCATATTGAATTATCCCAACAGGAAATGACAGCCCTATTGAACCGTGATGAAGTAACGGTGACGCTGACAGCAGAATAAGTCAGAAGCTGACATAGCTATACAATCCCCTCTGACGGTAGACGAAAATATATTATTGGCTTAATGCCTAACAATAAAATGCACCCTCATCCTCATTTTAAATGGGGTGGGGGTGCTTCGATGTTATGGTACTGTTTTTGTAATGAAATATTTTTTATTTATGCTGGGCAAAAATCCATTCCATGGCTGGCAACAGGTCATAGGCGTGCTGCCATGTGGAACGGTGTCCGCCTTTGTTATAGAGGGTATAGTAGATGTGGCAGTCAGGGACAATCAGGGCAGCAGCCTGCTGATTAATTTCTGTCTGGGGGTCGGTGCTGTTCAAGGTTTGCCGCAATACCTTGGCACCATTTTGTTCCAGCCCGTCAAGTATTTTTGCCATGCTTGGGGAGGCACCTGGGGCGCCTCCAGCGGCTACGGCCCAAATGTTTTGTGCGCCTAAGGGTGCAGTCACCCTTTCGTTCCATTTGCAGGCTACCAAATAAGAGGCGGCAAAGAAGTCAGGATATTTTACATCCATAGCGATGGAGGTCATGCCGCCCATTGACTGGCCGGTGTTATAGATGCGCTTTTTGTCGATGTTGTATTTGTTCAGTAGGTCGTTGACTAAATGCATGGTGCGGTCAAGTTCTGGCCCATATTGATAATTATCATCTACAATGACGGTATCGTATTGGGGGGCAAGAACAAAACAGGGATGCTGAGCCTGCCATTCAGGTGTTGTCCAGGTTATGGCACCCTTTCCCTGATAAAGTGTGGCCTTATTTTCCGGGGAAACTGTGCCGGCATCATGCATGAATAATACCAGAGGATATTGCTTTTGTGGGTCATAATTTTGGGGAACGTAAAGGTTATACATGAGTTGGGCGTTGTTTTGTTCCGGGTCTATAAATAACCCCTGGGTGAAATTTTCGATCAGCAGTTCCCGCGTGACGGTTGATTTCCAGGTTTCACCTGTGGGATAAAGTGTGCTGTCTGTACCTTTCAGTATACCCTGTTGCTTTACTTCAGCAGTTATTTTCTTTAAGGGGTGTGGATTGCCATGACTGCCCAGCTCCGGGCCGTTTTTACCCATCTTTTTTCTGGCAGAAGTCTCCTTCTTATCATGGGCCGGTACAAGTCCCTGATCGGTCATGGGTAGCTGTTCTAATTCCAACACCACGTATTTTCCTTCGGTTAGTTTTTGATTTCCTTTGCTGGCATGGTCGGCAACATAAGCCTGTTTGATGCTTCGGCTGGGAACACTGAAATCCGCTACATCAACGGATGAAGCCATTATCGGCTGGGAGTAGTTCAAAATTACTGCGGACAGTGCTATGCCATCACCATACACTTCGGCAACGGCCTCCACGGCAGGCGCAGGCACTGCGGCCATGCAGCTGCTGCCAAAAGAGATAGCACTGAGACAAATGGTCAATAGACTTTTATGCAAAATATTCATTATGATTAGCTCCTATTATCACTGTAAATTTCAGTCACCTATATAGCCGGTGACTGTTGCCCTAGCTTATTGCTTAAGTCACCATCAAAGACGCTGTTATGATTGGCAAATTGTAGGATGACATAACGCCCTGGCGTCCCTTTATCAGTTATTTCCGGTTTGTTGCTTACTGTTGCTGCAACAATTTCCCGGCCCTCCACCATAAAATCCGAGGGCTTGACGGCTGATGGCAGCAGCGCCTTTGGGTATTCCAAAATAGCTTCGGCAATCTGTTCACCACTGCCATAGACCCGGGCCACCGCTGTAACCTTCTGCATAGATTGAATGGTAACAGCTGACTGAATTTCCCCGGTCTGAATAACAGCTGCCTGTACCGGCAGGGGAGTTGGCATCATAAAAACGCTTGTACCCATGAAAGCCAACGCTGAAGCAAAAAAAATTGATATTTTCGCATATTATTTCCTCCATAATTCATTTTAGGCAATAAAAAATCGACGCTCCCCAAAGGGGCGGAACCATGTACTGGTTTCCACGTCGATTTTCTGCTGCCAATGCAGCACGGCTCCTACACAGCCGTCTATGCTATTGGCATAACTATAGCATAGACGGCGGATATTTACAAGAATGTTTTTCTGTTCCTGGGAGTAAAGGCAGCTCTTACAAATGACTTACAAAATGCTCAATACGGGCCAGGGCCTCGGAGATCTGCTCAATGGAGGTGGCGTAGGAGCATCTTACGAAGCCTTCGCCACATTCGCCAAAGGCGTTGCCCGGTACCAGTGCCACATGCTCCTGCATCAGAATTTTTTCGGCAAAATCCTCGGAGGAAAGTCCTGTGGAGGTGATATCAGGGAAAATATAGAAGGCTCCCTTTGGCTCGAAGCATTTTAAGCCCGCCTTTTGGAGACCGTCATAAATAAGACGGCGGCGCTTGTCGTATTCGGACACCATTTTTCTCATGTATTTTTCACCGTGGCGCAGGGCCTCCACAGCAGCAATCTGGGCGGTGATGGGAGCACAGAGCATGGTATATTGGTGAATCTTGGTCATGGCGGCAATGATGTCTGGATTAGACAGGGCGTAGCCAATTCGCCAGCCAGTCATGGCATAGGCCTTGGAAAAACCATTAAGCAGGATGGTTCTGTCCTGCATTTCCGGCAGTCCGGCAAAGCATATATGCTTGGTATCCCCATAAGTAAGGTCGCCGTATATTTCATCGGAAATAACGATCAGGTCATGGTTTACAGCAAAGCGGGCAATAGCCTCCAAATCCTCCTTGGAAAGAATGGCTCCCGTTGGGTTGTTGGGATAACCAATAAGAAGAGCCTTGGTCTTTTGAGATACATGAGGCTCTAAATCAGCAGGGGTGATGCGGAAATCATTTTCAGCCTTGGCCGGTACCGGTACCGGTACACCACCTGCCAGGGTGGCGCAGGCCTTGTAGGAAACATAGCATGGCTCCGGAATAAGAATTTCATCTCCCGGGGAGAGAATGGTACGCATGGCAATATCCAGGGCTTCGCTTACGCCTACAGTAACGAGTACATCGGTTTTTGGATCATAATCAAGCTCAAACCGTCTTTTATGCATGAAGCAGATTTCTTCACGCAGCTCCATAAGCCCCCGATTGGCGGTATAGGAGGTGTAGCCCTGCTCCAGTCCGTATACGCAGCTTTCCCGGATGGACCAGGGAGTAATGAAGTCAGGCTCACCAACACCCAGTGAAATAATATCCTCCATTTCCGAGGCAATATCAAAAAATTTTCTTATACCAGAGGGCGGAACACTTTTTACTATAGGTGATATTCTGTCATTCCAGTTTGTCATATGCTCATCACCAGCCTACGATCTTTTTCTTTGTCATCAATGATGATACCGTCCTTTTTGTATGGCTTCAGCAGAAAATGGCTGCGGGTCTGGGTTACCCCTTCGATGGTGGCCAGGCGGGTGGCTACGAAATTGGCCACATCCTGCATTGATTTTCCTTCAATGATTACCAGCAGGTCAAAGCTGCCGGACATCAGGTATACGGTGCGTACCTCGTCAAAGCGGTAAATGCGCTCGGCAATGGCATCAAAGCCCACTTCCCGCTGGGGAGTGAGGTTTACCTCGATAATGGAGGTAACGGTGTTTTCGCCAGTTTTTTCCCAGTTGATGAGGGTGTTGTAGCTGAGGATTATTTTATCCTTTTCCAGCTTGGCCATTTTTTCCTCAACCTCGTATTCGCTGATATTCAGCATTGATGCCAGCTCCTTGGCGGGGCGGCGTGCATCATGCTTTAGAAGCTCCAAAAGTTCTCGCATAATAAATTCTCCTTTAAATTGATTTTTCTTACTACGAAATCTTAGCAAATCAAATCCGAAGGATGCAGATGAGCTTTAGATTT
>NZ_CAMYWM010000012.1 GCF_947302755.1 uncultured Anaerovibrio sp. | reverse complement strand
CAAGCGACTCCTCTTTTTAGTTATTGCAGCGCAGACATTATTTCTTTTGGAGGTTTGTTTTATTTCATCAACAATCGAGGTGAAAACCTTCTTTTCACATCTACATTATAACGCCATTGGCATAGTCATAGAAAAAAAGCTCATCACCTCCATACCTCTATGAAGGAAATTAATCCCAAACCGCAGATATTTCCTCTGCCTGATATATGCCTCGTCTGTCACAATACACCTTTATAGCCGTCCGATATTTTTCTTCACCAATAGAGTCCGGAAAAAGCACTTCAAAATCGCTATCCAATGGATTATCCGTTATAGTTTTGCTGTTCTCTGTATCGCCTACAGGATCATAATGAGCCACTGCCAGAATACACCCCTTGGCTGTACCTCTGGGCAGATTACCCTTATACGCCCATTTTTCAATAGAGTAGGTGCCATCCTCATGCTCTATCCGCCACCAGGAAACCAAGGCCTTACCTGACTGGGGGAATTTTACTACACTGGTACGAAAATTATCTATGCTGTACACATCCCCCTTATAGGTAAACGCCTTCCCCCATGCAGCTGCTTCACCTGTATCAACACTAATATTTCCTGCAAAAATCAGTATCATCACTAAAACGACAATTCTGCATAACATCAATAGCTGCCGCCTAATCATCACAATCACTCCCCCGCAAATGCTTTTTTAATCGATTAGTGAACACGGATACACCTTTTTAGCACATTGCCAATGCCATCAAGATATAGTTCATAATTTCTTGGATTGTTTTGTAAAACCAAGACAGGATGGTCGATCCAATACCCGTTCCTTGACCGTTTTCATCAAGTCTATCTGTTCCTGAACACCGCCCATGGCCACCTTTAACAAAGACATGCCATTGTGGACATTCTCTTTATCCTGATCCAAGGCCCGAATTTTTACCTGCATTTTCCTGGAAATTGCAAACTCTGATGCCCCATCAGAAGCCCCTCTTATTTTTGCCCCTGAAGCCAGCCTTGCCAACCGTAAGGAAGCCTGAGAAATATTTTTATTTAGCGTCCCCAAGGACATATTGGCCATATCATTATTAACGATATTCACAAATATCATCTCCGCATCAAAAAATAGCCAAAAACCACTATGAGGCCTTACAAAAAGCAAAGCCTCATAATCACCAACTATTAACGTTTCGTATTTACAGTTGTTTCAAGCATTTCATCACCAACAGTTATGAGTTTAGAATTTGTTAAAGAACAACAATCACTTAATCACGGATATAGAGTTCATCCTTCTGGCCTTTTGCATAACCTGATGGTAAATCGGCGTCAATCTGATAATCTACCATATGATCACCACAGAAGGTCCTATCGTTACAGTGCTTTACGCAATGGCGGTGGTTCTTGCCAAATACATTTTCCATGCGAATTTCATCCTGACGTCTGACACAATATGGATTATCACAAACGGAATACTTGCCTATTGGCATATGGTCAAAGCTCTTTATCATGGCATCAATAAGGGACTTTCTCATTGCCCGTCGCCAGCTAGGACCTGGTCCTAAATCACCAATAACTGGCAGTGATAGCCTGGCACTAGACGAAGTGCCTCTTGATAAATATTCTCCACGATCAATATACCGTCCAGTGGCTACATCAATTGCACGAACCGAAAGCCTGAAATCACTTTGGCGGGTAGAACCAAATAATTTTCCCTTAACCTCACTTTTAAGTGGCTTGATATTAAACATTATAAGGTAATCATAACCGCCTAATCCTTCTTCCTCCAATTCACGAACAAACTGTACATAGTCCTCTTTAGGAAGAGTTGTGAGATGAGACGTAAAATCATAGGTGTTATCAGATCCTAAAGAATCTATCTCATCCGAAACAACATCCTGTCTGGACGTAGACTTTGAACCAAAAGTAATACCGCTATTAATACCATATCGATCGTAATCTTTGTCATAATAGTTTCCATAACCCCACCTATCAAAATCAACACCAAAAGACAATCCATTACTCGTTTCAGCTTTGCTGCCATTGCGAGTAATCACACGCCTAGGTATTCTTTGATACATATTCTCTAACTTTTCAAATTCCAAAGCCAACACGTCATGGGCTTCACTTAATATAAAGGTATCTCCAGTATTGCGTCGCCCAACGTGTATATGCCCATCAATATTTTCCATTCTCTCCATGGGATAACGGGCTCCAGGAAATTTAGTATGGAGAACACGACGAATATATTCCATAGTGTTATCATCCAATAAGGCATCACAATCACCAGTGATAATGTATCCCACCTTTATACCTTGCTGAGGCTCATATTGAAAATCATAATTCTTGGATTTATTATCCATCTCCCGATGGTAAGCCACATCGTCCCGGTCAATGTTTACTGTACTGGAAGCATCCGCCACGCCGGATAAGCCAAGCATCATGCCCGAACACAAAAGAAAGGACGCTATCCCTGCTGAAATATGATTTTTAAACATATCCCATTTCCTCCTATCCAACAAAAGGTCTTCTGTAACAACCATGTTTTTATTTCACGCCATTTACGAGTAAAATGGTGGCACAATATACATGGGTATATATCTACCCATATCAATATTACCATAATATTTTACCCATTACAAACTACCAATGAAAATAATAAAATATATAGTAGTTTTGTTTTTATCCGATGCTAACGGGTGCTAAGACTCCCTCCTCTAAGGTGGGAGTTAAGCACCCGTAGCGGTCAGTGTCAGCTGCTCAGCTAAGACCATGGTCTTGCTTTGCAGGACACTTTCGCATGGGACGTATTAACCAATAGGCGTTGCCTCTTGGATTCGTCCGCAAAGCCCTGGGTAAAATTCAACTAAATTCAGGTGTAGTTAAAACTCCACCTGAATAAGTTATCATTTTATGGTGATAGGCATGAAGGAAATAAATTTTGGAGAAATTCGCATTAAGCTGGAAGATATACGAAAAGAGCAGAATATCAGTATAAATAAGCTGGCCTTTAGGGCCGAGCTGCAGCGTTCCCAGGTACGGAGCTACTGCAACAATACCGTACAAAGGCTGGACACTGCTGTGTTGGCCAGACTGTGCTACGCATTGGATTGTAACATTACCGATTTAATTGAGTACATACCGCCCAACAATGATTAACAGCTTATGTGCAAGGTGCTCACAAGGGATTGTATAACCCCTGTGAGCATTTTTTCGTATTTCGGGATATCATTTCAATAAAATACTTGACTTGCAGCCTACTGTTACTGATAGAATAGGAAAATGGAAAAAATAGATACAAAATAGGATTGATGAAAAATGACAGAAAAAAACAAGATTTCACGCCGGAATTTCCTGAAGGCCATGGCCGGAATTGGTGTATTGGCGGCCGGAGGCGGCATCTTTACTTTGCGAAGGACCTCCCTTGGCCGGGATATAGAAAATCAGGCCCGGGAGCTTTTACAGGATAAACAAATTCAATACCTTCGGCAGATGGTAACCGCCGATAATTCAAGGAGTCGCAGAATAATGTGGCAGGCTTCGGAATACATGGGCAATCCTCAAATCCGTCTGCGTCTGCAGGAGGATACTAGCCGGGAAATGGTCATGCCGGTTCAGGATGATTCCTTTTTTGATGATGGAGAAAATCACATTCAATATTCCGCCCTGCTGGATAAGCTGGAACCAGATACTAAATATGAATTTGCTGTGGAGGACGGCAGCAAGACCAGTAAATGGTTTCCCTTGCAGACTGCCGCAGAGCATAAAAATAAGTTTTCCATGCTGATTTTTACGGACTCCCAGTCCAGTGATTACAGTGATTGGCGAAATGTGGCCCAAAATGCCATAAAACGTCATCCAGAGGCGGAGCTTTTCACTGATTTGGGTGATCTGGTGGATAATGGCGAGGACAGCAGTCAATGGCGGGCCTGGTTTTGGGCCCTGGATGGCATTATTGACCAACTACCCTTTGCACCTGTAGTAGGCAACCATGAATGCTATAACCGGGACTGGAAGGAGCAGCTTCCTATGGCCTATTTACGCTATTTCAATGTTCCCGATAATAACAGCAGGAATTTTAATCGCTACTATTACTCCTTTGATTATGGGCAGGTTCATTTTGCTGTATTAGGAACCGTGGAAAAGGAGATTAAGGATTTTAAATCAGGATTAATGGAGGAACAGGCGGATTGGCTGGAAAAGGATTTGCAGCGTACAACCAAGCCATGGAAAATTGTCCTTATGCACAAGGATGTGCTTCAATATCGCATTGCCAGAATGCCGGAGCGCAAGGAGGGCTTTTCGGAGGAGGGACAGCTGTTTATGCCTATTTTTGAAAAATATAATGTAGATATTGTATTGACCGGGCACCTCCATACCTATAGAAATCGTGGGCATATAATACAGGGAAGGCACGACCCGAAGGGTCCGCTGTATATTTTGTGCGGGTTAGCCGGTAATGTGCGCTATGACCGACTGTGGACCGATCATGCCTTGGATGAGGTGGTGGCACCCCAGCCGGAAACCGATAATTATATGACCATGGATGTGGAAGGAAATGTAATAACGATCCGCTGCTTCCTGCCTGATGGCACGAAGATTGATGAAACCAAGGTACAAAAATAACAGGCCTGAAATCAAAATATTACCCACAGAAAACTCCGTGCGAAACGTTATTTCGCACTACGCCCTTACAACGAAATCTAAAGCTCATCTGCATCCTTCGGATTTGATTTACTAAGATTTCATAATAAAAAGCCAGTGAGAGACAAATTGCTTCTCACTGGCTTTTCCATATATCCCTATTTTTTACTTTTGCTTACCCCGCTTATAGGACTCTGCCAAAAGCTGTATCGGGTGATAAACCACCTGTGGCATCTTGTTCTGTATGATACCATCTGTTATATGCATACGGCAGCTTGGGCAGCTGGCACATACATAATCAGCATTGGTGGCCTTTATGTTTTCACACTTCCGGTCATTAATCTTACGGGACAGCTCATAGTGGGCCAAGCTGAAGGAACCACCGGAGCCGCAGCAGCGGTCATGCTCCTTCATTTCCACAAAATTAAGACCTGGAATGGATTTCAGTATTTCTCTAGGCTGCTCGGTTACATGAATACCGCGAACCATGTGACAAGGATCATGCATGGTTACCGTCTTGTTGATAGCCCCCAGATTATCGGTTCTATAGCCGGTCTCCACCAGGAACTGGCTGATTTCCCGAACCTTGTTGGCCAGGCTTTGGGCCCGTGCTGCCCAATCAGGTTCATTTTCCAGCCATTTAGGATAATCAAGCAACGCCTCCACGCAGGAGCCGCAGGCCCCTACAATGTAATCGCATTCATAGCGTTCAAAAACCTCGATATTGTGCTTGGCCATTTCATTGGCCAGTTCAAAGGCTCCGGATACATGAACCGGAGTTCCGCAGCAATGCTGGGCACCCGGCAGGATTACCTCGTTGCCATTCTCCTTCAGTACCTCGATGACCGCCTTACCCATATCGGTGTACATGAAGTTAATGGTACAGCCGGTAAAGAAGGCCACCTTGCGCTTAGGATTATCTACCTTGATTACAGGAGGATACTCAGATCTCAGGGGAGTGGAAGCCAATGGAGCCGTTGCTCTGTTTGGATCCATACCCGGCATTGGCAGACGGGAAAGCACGGCGTTTTTATCCGGTATATCCTTAAAGGTCAGCCAGCCAAACATACCACCCATACGCAGCACTGTATTAAAGAGCGGACGATTGGACAGGAGGCTGAATACCGTCTTTTTAATAGGATTAAGTCCCCGGGCCTTGATGGTAGCGTGACGGCCACGGAGTATCAGCTCATCAGCCTTTACGCCGCATGGGCAGTTGGCCGCACAGGTCTTACAGCTCAGGCACTGGGCCATCATACCATCAAATTCCTTGGTAATCTCCAATTTGCCACTGAGAATAGCCTGCATCAGGGATATTTTACCTCTGGCAACGGAAAATTCCTTTCTGGTCTCCCGATAAATTGGGCAACCGGCCTGGCAGTTACCGCATTTCATGCAGTTGGCCAGGGCATCGTCTATATCCTTAAGCAGGGTTGCATCATGCTTGTTAATTTCCTCTGCAGTTAATTCATTAGCCATATTAACACTCTCCTATCAGCTTACCAGGGTTCAAAATCAGATTTGGATCAAGAGCCCGCTTGATAGCCTTCATGGCGTTCATACCTTCCTTGCCATGCTGGAGTTCCATCCAAGGCAGCTTTCCAAGGCCAATACCATGCTCGCCGGACAGAGTACCGCCCAATTCAACGGCACCACGGAAGATAACATCCATGGCCTTATGTACCCGCTCCATTTCCTCCTTATCACGAAGGTCACACACAATGGTCGGATGCATATTGCCGTCACCGGCATGGCCAAAGGTACCAATGGTAACATTGAAATCCTTGGCAGCCTTGGTAACAATCTTCAGGAACTGGGTCAGCTTGCTTCTTGGAACAGTGGCGTCCTCAACAAAAGTAGTCGGACGAAGCTTGGCCAGACATGGCAGGGCCATACGGCGGGCCGTCCAAAGCTGCTCCTTGTGCTCAGGAGACTTGGCCAGGGTAACCTCGGCAGCATTATTTTTCTTCAATACCTCCAGAACCTTTTCCTTCTCGTCAGCCACAATAACCGGATGACCGTCTACCTCCAGAAGCAGAATAGCAGCTGCCTCCGTTGGCAGACCTACATGCATGAAGTCCTCAACTGTACGGATAGAAGAATTGTCAAGAATTTCCATGGTTGCAGGAATAATCTTGGCTGCAATAATATCAGATACGGCGTTACCGGCATCCTCCAGGGTGTTGAATACTGCAATCATGCTGGCCTGAGCCTCAGGCTTTGGTACCAGCTTCAGATATGCCTTGGTAACAATGCCAAGGGTACCCTCGGAACCGGTAAAGAGCTTGGTCATATCATAGCCGGAAACATCCTTTACATTTTTACCACCGGTATGAATAATATCACCATTGGCCAGAACTACCTCCAGACCCTGAACATAATTCTTGGTAATACCATATTTCAGTCCGCGCAGGCCTCCGGAATTTTCACAAATAGTTCCTCCTAAGCTGGCCGTCTTTACAGTACCAGGATCAGGAGGATAGATAAGGCCATGTGGTGCCACATAGTCGTTAATATCCTGAACCACAACGCCAACCTCAACCTCTGCAATGAGATTTTCCAAATCAAGGTCAAGAATCTTGTTGAAGCGGAGCATCAGCAGTACTATACCACCCTTAAGCGGTGCGGTACCGGCTGACAGGTTGGTGCCGGAGCCTCTGGGATAAACTGGAATTTTGTGCTCATTGGCAAACTTCATAATAGCGGAGACTTCCTGAACATTACCAGGCGATACAACCACATCAGGCATATAAATATGTCCAGGTGTTGCATCATAGGAATAGGCATAAAGAGCCTCCTTAGAATGAAGAACGTTTTCCTCCCCGACGATTTTCTTCATCTCGGCAATTAATTGATCTTTTTCCATACTTACTCTCCTTTATAATAAACCAAATTAACCGATAAAATGAACACCTGCTCAGACAAAGCCATCAGCCTTATCCGAACTTAGCCGAACTTTCCCGTCGCCTTGCCGGTGCATAACTTCCTCCACAGAGGATGCAATTTTTGCACCAGACAGCTTCGGATAAAATCCTACTTTAAATTTATTCGACAAATACATAAATATTCCTTCTTTTAAAATTATTTTTTTTGAATTTTTTTTCTGATTCGATAAGCTGTGGGAAATCTTTAATAACCGCGAAATAAAATAAAGGGCTCACACCATAAAAATCAATTATGATGCAAGCCCACTTCAAATAAATTATGTCTGACAAATATACTGGAGGTTAAGCTTTACAAGTCGTCAGCTAAAACATTTTCACTCCATTTTTTTCCACAAGGGCATATACCAGCTTGGACTCCTTTGGTGTCTGCTGACTGTAGGTCAGAGCTTCAAGATACCGCTTCACCGCCGGTGGCAGCAGCTCCTCCCTGGAGGTATAGAATACAGCCAACACATCTCCGGCATTGACCTTATCCCCGGTTTTTTTGCATATTGTTATACCGGCCATTGGGTCGATAACGCTGTCCAGGGTCTCCCGCCCGGCCCCCAGCATGGTGGAGGCTATACCGATGGCTTCAGTATTCATATCAGCAATATATCCTTCTCTGTCGGCCTTGACCTCGTAACGCACAGCCGCCCTGGTAAATTCTTCCATATTATCAAATACAGAAATATCACCGCCCTGAGCAGCCACCATTTCCTTGAATTTGTTCATGGCCTGGCCGCTTTTTACAGCCTGCTGTACCATGGCAAGGCAATCAGCCCGGCTTCCTTTGCCGGCCATCATTAAAAGGGTGGCGGATAATTCCTCGCACTCCCTGGTCAGGTCCTCCGGCCCCTTACCATTGAGTACATCGACGACCTCCTTTACTTCCAGGGCATTACCAATATTCTGCCCCAGGGGCATATTCATATTGGTGACGTAGGCCATGGTTCTTTTCCCGTTGTGCTCGCCGATAGTCACCATTTTTTCTGCCAAGGTAACCGCATCAGCCACATTTTTCATAAAGGCTCCGCTGCCGCACTTTACGTCAAGTAAAATGCAATCCGCCCCGGCAGCCAGCTTTTTGCTCATAATCGAGGATGCAATAAGGGGAATGCTGGGCACACTGCCTGTTACATCCCGCAAGGCGTAAAGCTTTTTATCGGCCGGAGCCAAATTGCCGCTTTGGCCGATGACACTGGCCCCTATTTCATTTACCTGATTAAAAAATTCATCCTTGTCCAGCACAGTACGATATCCTGGTATGGATTCCAGCTTGTCCACCGTACCTCCGGTATGGCCTAATCCCCGGCCGCTCATTTTGGCAATTTTTACGTCACAGGAGGCCACAATAGGGGCTATCGCCATGGTGGTTTTGTCACCCACACCACCGGTAGAGTGCTTATCTACCTTGACGCCTCTAATAGGTGACAAATCTATCATCTCTCCGGAATGGGCCATGGCCATGGTAAAATCAGCCAGCTCCTGGTCCTCCATCCCCTTGAAATAAATAGCCATCAACAGGGCTGAGGTCTGATAGTCAGGAATAGAGCCATCCACGCAGCCATCAATAAAGTACTGTATTTCCTCCTTGCTTAGGCTGGCTCCATCCCGCTTTTTGCTGATAATATCCACCATTCTAAACTGTTTTTCCTTCGGCATATAATCTGCTCCCCCCAAGCCATATCCCTTGTCCTCCTTATGAAGGTCATTACCGGCAAAGCACACTGAAGAAAGTGACACCATATAAATCACTAACAGGCAAAGCATCAACTGACGCATAGCCTCCTCCCCCCTTCATTGAATAATCAAAAATCATCTAAGAATGACCATTCAGCCTCTAATGTCATATCACCGTCTGTTACCTCGTAGCCAATGGCAATCATCTTCCCCGGAACGTGGGGATCCTTAATCACCGGTTCAATTATATCCCCCAGCCGTCTGGTAAACATTCCCCGACTAATATTCAATTCAGTACCATCAGCCAGCCTCCAGCCAACCTCCCCGTTGTCAAAGGTGAGCTTCTCTGCTCCATCAGGTGCCAAAAAGCGGATTTCGGCCAGACTGTCTTTTTCGCCATAAGGAATCAGGCTGAAATAACCGGTTTCTCCCCCCTGAAAATTGTAGCTGCCCATATAGCTGTTTTTTATAGATGGGGCGGTCATATCAGGAAACTTGTGAGCCTCCAGCTCCTTCACCACCCGGGCGGGATTGCCCACCACCACACTATAATCGGGCACGTTCTTCGTAACCACTGAACCGGCACCTACAATGGCATGCTTGCCTACCGTTATTCCCGGCAATATGGTGGCACCGGCCCCTATCCACGCTCCCTGCTTAATAAGAACGGGTTTACAGGTCAATACCATCCGCTCGTAGGGATCATGATTATTGGACAATATCGACACATTACCGGCAATCTGTACATCGTCTTCAATGGTAATGCCCCCCCGGGCCATGGCCAGGAAATTGCTGTTAATGTACACATTTTTACCGATAAGGATATTGTGGGCACAAACCGCCGATAAAGGAGCCACTATATAGCTGCCTTCACCAAACCGGTCGCCAAAGATATCCCTGAGAGCCGCCATATATTCCTCGGTCCGCGGCATGGTATGGTTGAGCTTAAATAGCATTTTTTCCAATTCAATGGCTTTATTTCTATCCTCATCACTTATTTTGCGTAAATCCACTACGGTTTCTTTCATGATAATATCCCCAAACTCTCTTTTGATTTTGAATACTAAGTAAATTTTACACCAACAAACGAAAGAATGTAAATATGGCTATTTATTTTCCTATGTAAGCAGGTGAACAATAATGTTTTTAGTGGTATACTGAATGAAAAACCAGTGAAGCAGGTGATTATTATGACGAAAAAGCAGGCCCTGGAATACATAAAGGGTACATATGGTGTAGATGAGGACTATCCCTGGGAGGAGCTGGATGCATTTGTATTTCGCCATAGGGTGAGCCAGAAATGGTTTTGTCTGTTTATGGATATACCGGCCAACCGATTGGGCTTGGAGGAGGACACCTCCATCACCGTCATTAACCTAAAGGTGCCTAAAGCCATGCGTGATGACCTTCTGTGGGAGGAGGGCATATATCCCGCCTACCATATGAATAAACGGCACTGGATCAGCCTGGACCTTCGCAAGGCCGATAAGCGGATGCTGGAGGTGCTGATGGATATGAGCTATAAGGCCACAGCAATGAAGAAGGATTTGTAGGATAGTACTGTATTGGGTACCAAACAGGCTTGTCATACTGAATTGATAATACGTTGTAAAAAAAACAGACGCAAAAGCATGTCGCAGCTTGCGTCTGTTTTTGCGTCTGAAAAGGATTATTTTTTATTTTACACCCAGGGTAATGGTTTCGCCGTTGATATTCCACTCCTTGGTAAAGCCATCGGTGGAGCCATAGGTAATGCCATCACAAAGGACAATCCCCTTTACCATGTCCTCGTTGCGGGACAGGATATCGGTGAGCTTGTCGTTGCCGGCCGCAAATACATTAATGCGGTCCGTAACCTCAAAGCCATTCTCCTTACGCATGGTCTGAAGCTTGGAGATAATCTCCCGAACGAAGCCCTCCTCAATGAGCTCCGGTGTCAGGGTAGTCTCCAGAGCGATAGTAACCTTGCCATAACGCTGGGTGGCAAAGCCCTCCGTCTGGGTCATGATAATCTCAATATCCTCAGGCAGCAGCTCTACCTCGCCGCTCTTTAAGGACAGCTTCAGCTTGCCGGTCTTGTCCAGCTCCTCCTTGGCCGCAGCACCATCCAGCGTTGCCAGAGCAGCCTTAACCTCGCCCATCTGCTTGCCTACCTTAGGGCCAAGGACCTTGAACTGTGGCTTCAGGGTATAGGAGAGATATTCCCCCATATCATCCTTGAATTCCACATGCTTCACATTCAGCTCACCGGCCACGATTTCCTTAAAGAAATCATCCAGCTGGCTGTCAGCCTTAACAAAGATATTGCCAATAGGCTGACGATTTTTAATATTGGAGGCATTACGGGCAGCACGGCCAAGAACGACAACCTCCAGCACCAGCTCCATGTTCTTCTCCAGCTCAGCATCAATAAATACTTCATTTGCCACTGGGAAGTCGGTAAGATGTACGGAAATAGGAGCTTTGTCGTCAACACTGCAAACCAGATTGCGGTAAATGCTCTCGGTGATGAATGGAACCATTGGGGCCGACAGCTTAATAACGGTAACCAAGGCGGTGTACAGCGTCATGTAAGCGTTAATCTTATCCTGGTTCATTTCCTTGCCCCAGAACCGCTCACGGCTGCGGCGAACATACCAGTTGGACAGCTCATCCACAAATTCCTGGAGAGCCTTGGCAGTCTCTGTAACCTTATAATTAGCCAGATTGTTGTCTACGGTCTTGATAAGGGTATTAAGACGGGACAGCACCCACTTGTCCATTACGGACAGCTTGTCATAATCCAGCTCATGCTTGGTGGCATCAAAATTATCAATGTTGGCATAAAGCACATAGAAGGCATAGGTATTCCACAGGGTACCCATGAACTTGCGCTGCCCCTCCTGCACTGCATCATCGTGGAAGCGGTTTGGCAGCCAAGGAGCACTGTTTTCGTAGAAGTACCAACGGATAGCATCGGCACCATGCTTATTAAGGGCCTCCATAGGATCAACGGCGTTACCCTTGGACTTGCTCATCTTCTTGCCGTCCTTGTCCTGAACGTGGCCCAGAACGATTACGTTCTTATAGGATGAATTATCAAAGAGCAGGGTGGAAATTGCCAGCAGAGAATAGAACCAGCCACGTGTCTGGTCTACTGCCTCAGAAATGAAGTCAGCTGGATAGCGCTCCTCAAAAATTTTCTTGTTTTCAAATGGATAATGCCACTGGGCAAATGGCATGGAACCAGAATCGAACCAGCAGTCGATTACCTCTGGCACACGATGCATTTCCTTGCCGCAATCCGGGCACTTGATGGTCACATCATCAATATATGGACGATGAAGCTCAATATCATCCGGGCAGTTATCCGACATGGACTTCAGCTCCTCAATAGAACCGATGGAATGCTGACAGCCGCAGGAGCACTCCCAAATATTCAGCGGAGTTCCCCAATAACGGTTACGGCTGATGCCCCAATCCTGAAGGTGCTCCAGCCACTCACCGAAGCGGCCGGTCCCAATGGAATCAGGCATCCATTTAATGGTCTTGTTGTTGGCGATGAGCTTTTCCTTTACGTCAGTCATCTTAATGAACCAGGACTCCCGGGCATAGTAGATAAGCGGAGTATCGCAACGCCAGCAATGCGGATAGCTGTGCTCGAACTTAGGAGCCTTAAAGAGGGCTCCGGAAGCCTTCAAGTCATCCAGAATTAATGGGTCTGCCTCCTTGACAAATACCCCAGGCCACTTGGTGTCCTCGGTCATGCCGCCCTTGCTGTCCACAAACTGAACAAAGTCCATATCATATTTGCGGCAAACCCGGGCATCGTCCTCACCAAAGGCTGGTGCAGTATGAACGATACCAGTACCATCAGAGGTGGTTACATAATCATCACACATTACATAGAAGCACTTTTTCTTGATTTTGCCAACAGCAAAGTCATAAAGCGGCTCATATTCCTTATGCTCCAATGCCTTACCCTTGAACCGCTCCACAATTTCTACCTTGGCAGCTTCCTCCGGATTATCCTTGGACTTAACACCGGAGAATACGCTTTCTACCAAAGCCTCAGCCAAAATCAGGTACTCGCCGTTGCACTTTACCTTTACATAATCCACATCGGCATTTACTACCAGGCCCAGGTTGGAAGGCAAGGTCCAAGGGGTGGTTGTCCAGGCCAGGAAGGAGGTATTCTCCTCACCCTTCACCTTGAAACGAACAATGGCAGAACGCTCCTTGATATCCTTATAGCCCTGAGCTACCTCGTGAGAAGAAAGAGGGGTACCACAACGAGGGCAATATGGAACTACCTTATGGCCCTTATAGAGAAGGCCCTTCTTCCAAATTTCATTAAGTGCCCACCAAACAGACTCAATGTAGTTATTTTCATAAGTAATATAGGGATCATCCATATCTGCCCAGAAGCCGACAACATCGGAAAATTCCTCCCACATACTCTTGTACTTCCACACAGACTCACGGCATTCTTTGATAAATGGCTCAATGCCATATTTTTCAATCTGCTCCTTGCCATCCAGACCCAGCTTTTTCTCTACCTCCAGCTCTACCGGGAGACCATGGGTATCCCAACCGGCCTTACGAAGAATCTTTTTGCCCTTCATGGACTGGTAACGTGGAAGCATATCCTTGATTACACGGGTCAATACGTGACCGATATGAGGCTTGCCGTTGGCAGTTGGCGGTCCATCGTAGAATGTAAAGGTATCACAGCCCTCACGGATATCAATACACTTCTTGGCAATGTCATTTTCCTTCCAAAACTTCAGGATTTCTCTTTCCCGCTGAACGAAATTCAGGTTTGTGTCAACCTTGTTGTACAAAATGATTACCTCCTGTTTTTGCTGTACTGGCAGCCATCATAATAAACTCCGTGCGAAACGTTATTTCGCACTACGCCCTTACAACGAACACTAAGTTCCCACTGCGCCGTAGGCTTGTGCTCACTAAGTGTTCATAGTAAACTTACTGGACACCTGACGGTGTCCACACGCCCTTACACGAAATCTAAAGCTCATCTGCATCCTTCGGATTTGACTCACTAAGATTTCATAGTATAAAACTCCCGCCCAAAATAGGACGGGAGCTGCAATGTAAAATAAAAGACTTCACCCCAAAACAGGATGAAGCCTAGCTTCACTATACCACCTATTTCGTATACCAGCATATACTATCTCTGTAACGGGAGATCCCGGCTCAGCCTACTCTGCCACATACAAACCGCATTTTGACCTGCGACTCCGAAGTGATTTTCATCTGTCGTTACTTCTACAGGGCTTGCACCATATCCCCACTCGCTGAAAGGTTCACCTACAGATTACTTTCTTCATCATTGTTTTTTATTTCTTAAACTGTCTGAAATTGTACCATATATTGTATTTTTCTGCAATAAAAATGTATGACAGCCCCACTAAAAGGAAAACAGGGGCATACATCCCTTATTTATAACAAGTCCCAGCTGCTCATAGACCTGCTGGTTCATGCGGCAATCATTCAAAGCCCGGTGGGCCCCCTGAGTGGAAATACCATAATACTCTGCCAATACGGTAAGGCTGTGCCGCTTTAGCTGGGGCAAATATTTTTTGGCCAATCTCAGAGTATCCACATAATTATTTCCGGGTATACCGCCATAAAACCTTTCGCTGTCCCGATAGATAAACTTCAAATCAAAGCTATGGATATTGTGCCCTACCAGGGTCATCCCCTCAGTAAAATCAACAAACTTAGCCAAAACCTTGTCAAAAGTCGGTGCATTCGCCACCATGGCATCCGTAATGCCATGCACCCTGGAAACCCCATAAGAAATACTGCACTGGGGATTTACCAAACTGGAAAATTCCTCCTCCACCCGTCCCCCAATAACCTTCACCGCAGAAATTTCTACTACACTATCCTTATAGCAGTTAATTCCCGTGGTTTCCAAATCGAATACCACATAGTCCGGCACATATTCCAATAACTGCTTCCCCTTAGTTTTTCCTAACATAAAACCTCTTTCTATTATGATTTCTTATTTCAGCTCCAACCCTACTGGGCAGTGGTCGCTGCCGAAAATTTCATTATAAATGGTAGCGGACTCGATTTTATCATCCAGGCGATTGGATATCAGGAAGTAGTCAATGCGCCATCCGGCGTTGTTGGCTCTGGCCTTTCTGAGATAAGACCACCAGGTGTATGCCCCGGTTACATCCGGATACACCTTTCTAAAGGTATCAGTAAAACCAGCCTGCAAAAGCTCCGTAAATTTCTGACGCTCATCGTCGATAAAGCCGGCGTTCTTATGATTTGTCTTTGGATTTTTTAAGTCAATTTCCTTATGGGCCACGTTTAAGTCACCGCAGATAATCACCGGCTTTTTCTTGTCCAAACCGCAAACATAATCCTTAAAGGCTTCCTCCCAGGTCATACGATAAGCCAAGCGGGCCAGCTCCTTTTGGGAATTTGGGGTGTACACCGTCACCAGATAATAGTCCTCAAACTCCATGGTGATGACCCGTCCCTCATGATCATGCTCCTCAATGCCAAGGCCATAGGTTACATCTACAGGCTCCACCCTGGTGAAAATAGCGGTGCCGGAATACCCCTTCTTTTCCGCACTGTTCCAAAACTGCTTGTAGCCGGACAAATCAAGAATAGCCTGTCCCTCCTGCATCTTTGTTTCCTGCAGGCAGAAAACATCTGCATCCATGTCCCTGAAGGACTCCATAAACCCCTTGGTCAGACAGGCTCTCAATCCATTAACATTCCATGAAACAAAACGCATATATATCCCCCCATCAGCCCTGGGTTGGATCACCAACCATCAGGAGATACGCCAATACAATAATACCAAGGACGATACGGTAATAGCCAAAGGCTTTAAAGTCATTATTCTTGATATATCTAAGCAAGAATTTTATAGAAATAATGGAAACCACAAAGGCGGTGGCCATACCTATAACCAAAATCAGCATTTCTGCCCCGGTGAAATGAATGCCAAACTTTACAATTTTCAGCAGGCTGGCCCCAAACATAACCGGAATGGCCAAAAAGAAGGTAAACTCAGCTGCCACATAACGGGAAGCACCGAAAAGAATACCGCCCAAAATCGTAGAGCCGGAACGGGAGGTGCCCGGAACCAAAGAAAGCACCTGGAAAAGGCCGATGATAAACGCCAGCTTATAGCTCAGCTTGTTCAAATCACTGACCATTGGCTTACGCTTTTTATTGTAATTTTCCACCAATATGAACATGATACCGTAGAAAATCAGGGTAAAGGCCACCACAGGAGCCGTCATAAAATGCTCCTCCATATATTTGTTGAACATCAGACCAATAACGGCCGCCGGGAGGCAGGCAAATATTACCTTGTACCACAGCTGATAGGTTTCCTTCTTTTCAATGCTGGATTTGTGACTGGAAAATGGGTTCAGCCTATCAAAATTCAACACCACAACTGCCAGAATAGCTCCCAGCTGAATAACTACGAGGAACATATCCATAAATGATTTGGAAACATCCAGCTTGATAAACTCGTCCACCAAAATCATGTGGCCGGTGCTGCTGATAGGAAGCCACTCCGTAAGGCCCTCCACTATACCTAATATGACAGTCTTAATAAGTTCCATAAAGCTTAAATCCATATTTATTATCTCTCCTCAAATTCGATTTAACCTTTGTATTATACCCCTATTTTAGGGATTTTTCTACTGAAAAATGATTTAGACAAAAATACAGCGGGACACGAAGCCGCATCCCGCCATAAGATATTCTATAGATTATTTTTAATAGCTGCCACTGCCGCCGCCATTGCTTCTAGAGCCGCCACTGGAGCTGGAGCTTCTGCTTTCGCTCCTTTCCCGCTTGGTTCTGCTTACTGTAGTACGCAGGAAGGTATCGGACTGATGGGTAATATTCACCGAGTTGCGGTCCAGATAATCATCCGCCTGACTCACATGCTGCACGTTGCTCATCCTGCCCCGCAAATAGCTGACAAACAGATACCCCAAGCCAAAGGAGCACAGGGCACCAAGCATTAATCCCATAATGCTGAACTCATTGGCCGGATCCCAAGGCTCTCCTTCTGCCTCATAGTAGGTCAAAAGCTCATCCACCTTGTCGGCATAATTATTAAAAGCTGCATTATAGTCGTCCTTGTGGTCCTTTATCTTATCCAGGAAAACTTCCTTTATGGCTGGGAAACCATTCTCATCGGTAATGCGCTGGCGCATGTTATTGTCCGTGGTAACAGCCCATTTTCTGGCACTTGGACAAATTACCAGCATAATACTGCCGTTGTTATTGGCCTCGTCACGATAATACTTGTTGAGAACATCATCAGCAAATGCCTTGATTCCCTTCTCAGTTCCCGTGCGTGAATCCTTTGGTACAGTCATTACAACCACCCGGACGTTGTGCTTCTGCTCAATCCCCTCCAGCTTTTTATCCAAAGCCGCCGCCTGTTCAGGTGTTATTAGACCTTCCATATCATGGACACTGTAGGCTGCCAGATCAGCGGGCAAGCCCGTATTGATATCAACCTGTTTTTCCGTCTGGGTTACAGTATTCGTTACCTTTTTAACCTTGGTAGTCTCTGCCATAACCGGCATGGAAAATGCCAGCAAAAGCAACAGGGACATAAAAATTGTAAATATTTTTTTCATTTCTCTGCCCCCTGTCCTAATCCGCCATAGCTTCCATGATAATCAACACTATCCACTTGCAGATGAAATAGGTTATAGGCAATGTAATGAGGCTTGCCAGTCCCCAATACATCTTGGCCTTGTTTTCATCCACTGGCAGCTCGCCCACCAGCTTTCCGGTCTGACCGTTCATAACGAAGGTATAGGGTTTGTCCTCATACTTGGTGGTCAAAATCCATACAGGGGCCATGGCATATTGTTCCTTGCCATCGGTTCTGATGACACTCAAATGCTCGGTACTGCAGGAGTCATAGCCATCCACTGTATACCGCAGCACTCCATCTGCCGATTCTTTTATACGCACCTCAGCATTTGGCAAAGCCGCCTCGGCATCAACATCATATTTGTCTGCCAAAAAGCCTGCCATATAGGACGTATTAAAAGGAACCAGCTGGCTATAATCAAATGGCTCAATGCTTTCCATCCAGGTATCGTCCATTTTCACACTGCCATCCACCGGTACATTGTAAAAATTCATAGTACCGGCGCGGTGAACCTTGTAGTGATCAGTTTCCGTAACATCGTAGTCACCATCGGTATAGCTACGGGTCTTGGTGGCACTGTACTCAGCCTCGGCCTCTACGGATTCATTAAAGAGCCAATATGGTACATACATACCCTGAATGGCCTCTACTCTGGCTTTGGAAGCAAAATTGCTTGGAAGGAGCCATTTGCCCCTATGATATTCTGCAAAGGCCAGCTTGGCATCCTGCTTGTTCTTTTGGAAAGGAATTACCATATCAGGGCGAAGCTGCTGTTCATAACGTCCCGGAACCATGGTAGGATTGCCACAATAAACACATTCCGTGGCCATTGTATTGTTATCGCAAACTATTTCCGCACCACAGGAGGAACAGGTCATGGCCTTCAGGATGGCAATTTCTTCCGCATCCCAGGCTCCTCCTGCCGCCTCCATCTCAAACTGCTTTTTCTCAATTTTCGCATCCTTGACCTTATTGGCCTGAGCTGCCGCAGCTTCCTGCTCTGCGTAAAGCTTTTCCAGTTCCTCTACTGTAAATTCCGCCTCGCAGTATTCACATTTTATCTTACTGCCACTGCCAGGAGTATAGGCAAGGGGCCCACTACAGTTGGGACACTTATAGTTTACCGAGGTATCTGCCATATCCATCCCCCTCAATATGTTATTTCAACTAAACTTCATCAGCCATCCTTACTGGATGTCGTTTTCATCAAATACATCACCACATTCAGGGCAGAATTTAGGTGGATGATGTGGATCCTCCGGCTGCCACCCACACTTATCACACTTGTAAAGAGGAGCATCTGCTGGCTTCTTGGCACCGCAGTTCGGACAGAATTTCCCCTGATTTACGCTGCCACAGCTGCAGGTCCAGCCCTGTGGCTCCGGCTTTTTGCCGCCACAGGCGGTACAGAATTTCCCCGTATTTTCCTGACCACAGGAGCACTTCCAGGTATTGCCTGCACTAGCCGGAGCAGCCTGCTGTGGTGGGGCCTGCGGAGCCTGCTGCTGGAATTGAGCCTGCTGGGCCTGCTGAGCTGCCCCCATCTGCATCATCTGCGCGGCCTGACCACCGCCCATGCCACCGGCCATGCCCATGCCCATAAAGGCACCCATTGCCCCGGCACCGCCTTCATTGGAAGCGGCCATCTTCATGCTGTCAGCGGTAGAACCGGCCATCTGCAAGCCGGCCATGTGGGCATTGCCCATGCTGGCATACCGCTGATAATCCTTAATCTTCTCCTCATCCTCGTCGCTGGCCTTAACGCTGCTGACACCGAAGGAGACTATTTCAATTCCTCTGAGCTGCCCCCATTTCTGACTCAACAGATCATTTAGGGTATTAGCCAAGTCATCCACATGGGCCGGAATGCTGCTGTATTTGATTTCCAGCTCCGACAGCTTGGCCATAGCCGGCTGCAGCTTGGTCATAAGCTCACTCTTAAGCTGGCTGTCAATTTCCTCACGGCTGTAGGAATCAGAAATATTACCGCAAACATTGGTGTAGAATAAAATCGGATTGGTTATCCGGTAGCTGTACTCACCAAAGCAACGCAGGGAAACCGTCATACTCAGTCCGCTGCGCTTGTCATAGGTATCAAAGGGAATCGGGCTTGGGGTACCGTATTTATTGCCAATAATTTCCTTGGTATTTACGAAATACACCCGCTGATCCTTCCCCGGATCCCCGCCAAAGGTAAAACGCTTGCCAATTTCTCCAAATATAGCCTTTACATTATCTGCAAGGCCACCGGTAAATACAGATGGCTGCAAGGAGGTATCATAACGATACTCGCCCGGTTCAGAGCAAATATCCACTACCTTGCCCTGCTCCACAATAATCATGCACTGTCCCGTATTGACGGCTACCACTGAGCCATTGGAAATTACATTGTCCTCCCCGCTGGTATTGGAGCTGCGCCCCTGACTGCTGGTTCTCTTTTGTCCTTTTACAATAAGCAAATCCGCCGGGATACTGTCACAATAAATAAATTCCTTCCACTGGTCCGCCAGTGTACCACCTACAGCACCCATAGCTGCTTTAATAAGACCCATAACTATACCTCCCTACAAATAATATCAATCTAAATTCAATCCTATATTTGTTATTCGATGTTTATTAAAAAAATCCTTTTATCTATCAAAAATATGACTATAGTATCAGCCTCGCAAAAAAAACTGCCCTTCGCCGATTGCCATGACGCAATCACAAAGAGCAGCCTCCCATATCTTAGTATCAGTTTTTTATAACGCCATTGTTCAAATTTTTCTTCTTTAGAAGAAAAATCTTCCAATTAGCGTTTCAACGAGCTGGGAGATATGCTCGCCAGCTGTTGTAGTTTATTTTCCCCCACCTAAAGAGGTGGGGGACATCTTAAAGCTCGTTATATGCTATTTAATCAGCTCAGTCATCCGGGACAATGGTTTGCTGGTATCCATATGACCCTTTATGGTCTCCACCCTTTTGCCCTCAATGGTAATCTGCACCTTCTTTATTTCCGGAAATTCCGTAAGGGTGTTTACAATGGAGCCAACCAAAAATTCCTCGCCGGTGGAACCACCATTAAAGTGCTTTATCAAGCCCTTGTCAAAGTCAACCTGGGCTGTATCTCCTTTGACGCTGACGCCCAACAGCTTTGCCTGCTTTGGTATTACCACGGTCAATTTGCTGTCATCAGTGCCTTCCATAAGGGCCTCCACAGCAGCCCTGTACTTGTCCTCCCCCTTGACCTTTATGGTCTTTTCCACGGCTATGAGCTTGGTTGCATCATTGTTGGGAAAATACAGCTTGATGGTAAGCTTGTCCTCTGCCGTTTTTTCAGGCTTCTGCTCTGCCACAGCCTTAGGTGCCTCCTTGGGCTGCTGTGGCTTATTTTCCTGGTCACAGCCGGCCAAGGCCAATGTCATAAGCATTATCATCATGACAGCGATAATCCTGGTTATTTTCATCTTAAAAATCCTCCCTTACCCCATACTATGGAAGTAATTTCTTATCCCCCTGCATATGGCCAATGCCATAGTATGCTGCATTTCAGCACTATCCAATAATTTTTCCTCATAAGGATTGGAAATAAAGGCTGTTTCCACCAGAGTTGCCGGTATCCATGAATTTCTCAACACATAGAAGCGGGCACTGTTTATGCCCCGATCATACAGGCCGGTGGCTGCCACCATTTCATCCTGAATACTCTGGGCCAGCAGTGAATCCCTGGAGCTGTGGCCATAATAATATGTTCCGGTTCCCCGGGCGGAGGGATTGGTAAAGGCATTACAGTGAATGCTGACAAAAATATCCGCCTCAGGATGCCGTCTGGCCACATTTACCCTGGCCTGAAGCTCCTGGGTATCCGTTGCCTCCGGCCCGTACACATCCACATCCGTCGTACGGGTCATAAATACATTTACCCCATTGGCCTGAAGGATACGGGCCACCTCCAGGGATATTTTCAGGGTAATGTCCTTTTCCCGTACATAGCTTGGTCCAATAGCCCCGGTATCGGTGCCCCCATGGCCCGGATCCACCACCACGGTGCGCCCATCGATTCCCTCCAGGAGCTCCTCCTCCGTAACAGTATTGGTCTGGCCCCTGTCCTCGGCGATTTCAATAATCAGCCGATAGGGCTTTCTGGCCTTTTTATCCGCCTCTGCAGTATATACCTTATATTCATGCTCATCCAGGGAATCGGTTACTCCAATGGCAACCACCAGATCCCTGCGGTCATTTTTCAGGTTCATATAGCGGGCAATCTTGCGGTCAAGGCCAATACTCTTCTTTACCTCACCACGATCCGTATCCTTTAGCCTTAACAGCAGCTGATGGGGCTTGTCAGGATGCTGGCCGGCCTCGTATTCCAGCTTATCCTTATTCATACCCATTTCGATGCGGACCCAATTGCGCCCGTCATCATCCTTGTAGGTATTGTAATGAAAATAATTCAAGGTATGATGAACCGATGCGGCATGGGAATTCATGGTACCCATGGTCATAAGGCCCATCACACAACAAACCAATATAAGTAATTTACACCATATTTTTTTCAATAATGTTCGCTCCCAACTAATCTTCCATAAGTGCCATGGCTTCCTGCAGGGCCGCCTGGGTTGTACTCTTATCCTTTTTAATATCCAAGGTTATGTAGTTACCCTCGTTGATATCATCCGGCAGCATGCTGCAGGGAATTTCAATCTGATATTCCTCATCCCCTAACAGGATAACGGCCAAATCCTCTTCTATCCGGTCTACATAGGCTGAAATCATATTATCTCTCTCCCTTTACAGAATATGCCTTGCCATCGGTGGTAACAGTCACTGTACCATTCTTATCGGTTTCCAGGACCTTGATGTTCAGCTTCTTGAACAGCTGCATGGTTTCCTTGTGGGGATGACCATAGGAATTATTGGTACCACAGGAAATAATGGCATATTCCGGCTGAACCCTTTCCACATAGGCCTTGGTGGATGAGGTATGACTGCCGTGATGAGGTGCCTTGTATATCTTACATTTCAGTCTGTCACCATAGGCGGCCAGCAGCTCCTTCTCAATTTCCTTCTCCGCATCTCCGGTAAGCAGCATGGAGAACTGACCCAGCTTTAATATACCCACAATGGATTCATTATTTACATTGACCTTCTTGTCAGCCTGTAAATCCTTGGTGTCCTCTGCAATAATCTCTTTGGTTGGGCTAAGAACCTCAAAGGTTACTCCATTGCCAAAATCCAGCTCATCGCCGGCCTTTACCTTTACCTGCTTCGTGCCCTGATCCTTGGCCGCCTTAAGCGCATTCCGGAAGGCTCCGCTGGCCGAAGGGATTCCATTATGGATCAGCTCCGTTACACCATATTTTTTGATGACCTTGGCGGCCTTGCCGATATGATCAGCATGGGCATGGGTCATAATCAGCTTATCAATATGGGTTATACCGGCCTTGTCCAGGGCGGCAAACAACTGGGTATTCTCCTCATTTTTGCGGCTCTCCTCCCGGTATTTGTCATCACCGGTATCAATGAGAATAACCTGGGCCCCGGTGTTTATTAAAATTGCATCACCCTGGCCTACGTCCAGCACCTTTACCGTAAGGGGTCCCTGAACCTCTGCCGGGGCCCCATTGTCCGGACTGCCTGAGGAAGAAGCACCCTTCCCCCCGCTGCCACAGCCGGCCACCAGCATGGTCAAGGTCAATATCATGACCACAAGATAAGCAGAAAATTTTTTTACCATGTTCACATCCACCTCACCGTTTATTACGCACATTTACCACATACAATCTGATACCCAGCATAATCACCCAGGCAATTACACTGACTATAAGCACATAATCAATAGTCTGTAAATTACTGAAATCAGTCAAGGCCATTACTGCCACAATAAGCACCAGCATAAGCCAATCGGATTTATTCATCCCGTCTATCTTCATAAGCAACCTCCAAACAAACAAGATAATCCCATGCCCATCACGAACACAGATACTATGTAATTATAACGCAGATGTTCAAATTTTGCCACCGGCAAAATATACCTTATAAGCGTTTCAACGCAGCAATGATAAGAGCGTTATAACGCAATTGTTCAATATTTTCCATTTTAATGGAAAATATTCCTTATTAGCGTTTCAACGCAACAACCATAACAGCCTTTCACCTCAATAGCCCGCCAGTATACTGAAATACTGACGGGCCTTAATCAATTCACCCTTTCATAAATACGGGCTTCCAATGGCTTAAGCTGCATCTCATCTGGATTATCTTCACTGCTTAATACCACTCTCTTGCCAGAAACGGCTTCCCTCGGAATCCTTACAGCTTCCGTGGAAAAATTCGCTATAGTCGTAAGCTGTTGCTTAGCCGAGGTGCGCGTAAAGGCAAAAATTTGCTCATCATCCGGCAAAAGCACCTCATAGTCCCCTTCGGTCAACGCTGGATTAGTTTTACGAAATTCAGCCAGGCGATGATACCATTTGAGCACAGAGGTCTCATCCTGCTCCTGGAACGCGACATTTTGCTGAGCGTAATCATCATGAATGGGCAACCATGGCTTTACAGTGGTGAACCCCGCATTTTTACTATTATCCCATTGCATTGGTGTTCTGGCGTTATCCCGACTAAAAAAATGAACGAAATCCATAGCCTGTTCGTTGGAGAAGCCCTCCTGCAAGGCATTTTGGTATTGTCCATGGGAGGAAATATCATCATATTCCTCTATAGATGACCACGCAACATTGGAATAGCCCAGCTCCTGTCCCTGATAGATAAACGGCGTTCCCCGTAAAGTCAGCAGCACAGCTGCAATAACCTTGGCAGCCTTATCCTGATTGGCCGTAACCGGGAAAAAATGATTGACACAACGGGGCTGATCATGATTTTCAAAAAAGACCGGGCACCAGCCATTGTCCTTGGTGACTTCCTGAGTAGCTGACAGAGCGGATTTCAGCTCTTGCAGTGTCCATGAGGTGGGCCGATGCCATATTTCGCCATTTTTAAGGCTAAGATTCAAGTGGCTAAACTCAAACACCATATCAAATACCCCATCATCG
The DNA here is from genome assembly GCF_947302755.1 of uncultured Anaerovibrio sp. Lineage (GTDB taxonomy): Bacteria > Bacillota > Negativicutes > Selenomonadales > Selenomonadaceae > Anaerovibrio. The sequence goes on along the minus strand of NZ_CAMYWM010000012.1, from coordinate 10,001 downwards.
CCTACCCATTGTGGCAAATCCTTGGGCTGTACACCATTTGCTTCACCTACAGTGAAAATATCCCGTCCCACAAATACCTCATTTTTAAATTCATGGAGAAAATCTAAAATTCCCGGGGTATTAGCAGTCATTTTATGAATACTTACCATACCGTCTGCACCATCTGGTGTACCATCCTGGAAGACTGGCTTTTTAATATAAGGAATGGCGTCAATCCGGAAGCCGCCAACACCTTTATCCAGCCAAAATTGGGCAGCTGCATACAGTGCATGTCTGACCTCAGGATTCTCCCAATTAAGGTCAGGCTGTTGGGCAGCGAAGGTATGAAGATAATATTGGCCACGTTCCTCACACCAGGTCCAGGCACTTCCGCCGAAAAAGCTGCGCCAGTTAGTTGGTGCACTGCCATCCGGCTTGGCGTCCCGCCAAATATACCAATCTGCCTTAGGATTAGTACGACTTTTTCTTGATTCCTGAAACCATTCATGTTGATCAGAGCTGTGATTAAACACCAAATCCATTACAATGCGGATATCACGCTTTTTCGCCTCGGCTGTCAATCGGTCAAAATCCTCCATTGTTCCATATAAAGGATCAACAGCCTTATAGTCAGCAATATCGTAGCCGTTATCGACCATCGGTGACGGATATATTGGCGTAAGCCAAATGGCTCCCACGCCTAATTGCTGTATATGCTCCAAATGATTGGTAATACCAGCAAGATCACCAATGCCATTACCTGTGGTATCCGCAAAGCTCCTTGGATAAATCTGGTACACCGTAGTCTTCTGCCACCATTTTAAATCCTTTTTCCCATGGTCCTGGGCTGAGGCAGCCGACGCAACAAAAAATTCACATACACAGACCAAAACGATAATGCTCCAAAAAGAAAACATATCAATACCCTGTTTCATAATAGCTGCTCCCCTGTTTCTTTACATAGGATAAAACATACATCATTTATATCATTACCCATATTATCATCTAAAGCCCTCAAACTTTCAACAGGGAAAATACTAATGGCTCGTTATAACGCCATTGTTCAAATTTTTCTTCTTTAGAAGAAAAATCTTCCAATTAGCGTTTCAACGAGGTGGGAGATATGCTCACCACCTGTTGAAGTTTGTTTTCACCCCCACCTAAAGAGGAGGGGGACATCTTCACCTCGTTATAATGCGCTCATGCCGGGCGCACTATAAAACCCGTCAGCAGGAGCTGACGGGTTTCATTATCTGAATTATTTATTGCTTCACAGTAACCTGTTTATTTGTTCTGTCCTCCACCACGGCAGCCTCCAGATTCATGATTCCGTGGGCCTGATTAAGCTGCATTTCCACCTGATTATAGGAGGTACCGCCATAGGAATTGCGGTTCTTCACACAGGTCTCCGGGCTGATGGCATCATAGATGTCATCCTCAAACAGCTCTGACAGCTCCCTGAACTCCTGGATGGACATATCAGCCAGCCACTTGTTTTCCTCAATGCAGTGATGAACTGCCTTGCCGGATATAGCATGGGCCTGTCTGAAGGGCATTCCCTTCTTTACCAGATAATCAGCCAAATCCGTTGCATTGGAGAAATCCTCGGCCACGGCCCGGCGCATTACCTCCGGACGAACCTTCATGCCCCGCAGGATACGGGCATACACTGCCAGGCTGAACTTAATGGTATCAATGGTATCAAAGATACCCTCCTTGTCCTCCTGCAAATCCTTGTTGTAGGCCAGGGGCAACCCCTTTACGGTGCTGAGCATCGCCATAAGGTGGCCCACTACCCTGCCGGTCTTGCCCCGAACCAGCTCGGACACATCCGGATTTTTCTTCTGGGGCATCATAGAGGAACCGGTACAATGGGCATCATCCAGTTCAATGAAGAAGAACTCCCGGGAGCACCACAGAATAGTTTCCTCACTGAGTCTTGACAGATGAACCATTAAAATGGAGGCGGCTGAGAGAAATTCCATAATGTAGTCACGGTCAGAAACCGCATCCAGACTATTGGAATAAATGTTTTCAAAATTCAGCTGCTCCGCCACAAATTCCCGGTCAATAGGGAAGGTGGTACCAGCCAGGGCCCCGGCCCCCAGCGGCATAATATCACACCGCTCATAAACGCCGTTAAACCGGTCAAAATCCCGCTTCAGCATGGAGAAATAGGCCATCATGTGATGGGAAAAGAGAATAGGCTGGGCCCGTTGAAGATGGGTATACCCCGGCATAATAACATCGCTGTATTTTTCTGCCGTTTCCACCAGGGCCCTCTGCATATCCAAAATCAGCCTTTGGACCTCCACCACCTGACGGCGGATAAACATATGGGTATCCAGGGCCACCTGATCATTGCGGCTGCGGGCGGTATGGAGACGGCCGCCAGCCTCGCCGATGGCTTCGGTAAGCCGCTTTTCGATATTCATGTGAATATCCTCCAGAGCCACCTCAAAGGAGAAATTCCCCTCTTCTATCTTCTTATATATGTCCTTCAACCCAGCGATAATGGCATCCCGATCCGCCTCAGATATAATCCCCACCTTGGCCAGCATGGTGGCATGGGCCATGGAGCCGGCTATATCCTCGGTATACATCCGCTTATCAAAAGCAATGGACGCCTGAAAATCATTTATCATCTCGTCGGTGGACTTGGAAAACCGTCCCCCCCAGAGCTGTTCCGCCATATTATTTACCTGCCTTTTCCTGCATAAGTGCCCGAACCTTCAATGGGAGGCCAAAGAGGTTAATGAAGCCCTCGGCATCAGCCTGATTGTATACATGGTCTTCCTCAAAGGTTACGAATTCCTGATTGTAGAGGGAATATGGAGACTTGGCACCGGCACTCATGATATTGCCCTTATAGAGCTTCAATTTAACCGTACCGGTAACACTTTCCTGGGTACTGTCCACAAAGGCAGACAGTGCCTCACGAAGCTGGGAGAACCACATTCCATCATATACCAGCTCGCCAAAGCGAATGGCTACGCCCTCCTTGAAGTGGTAGGTAGCCCGATCCAGGCACAGATACTCCAGCTCACGATGAGCATAGTAGAGAATTGCTCCGCCTGGGTTCTCATATACGCCACGAGACTTCATGCCAACGAGACGGTTCTCGCAGATATCCACGATACCTACACCGTTGCGGGCACCGATTTCATTGAGCTTATTAAGAAGGTCTACTGCACCCATGCGCTCGCCATTTACGGCTACAGGTACACCCTTTTCAAAGCAAACAGACAGCTCCTCCGGCTTATCCGGAGCATCCTCAGGTGCCTTGGATACCAGGAACATTTCGTTTTGCGGTGCATTCCAAGGGTCCTCCAAATCAGAGCCCTCATGGGACAGATGCCAGATATTCTTATCCATGGAATACTTCTTGTTATCCGTAGGAATATCAATATTATGGGCCTTGGCATACTCAATTTCCTGAGTACGGGACAACAGCTCCCACTCACGCCATGGAGCAATGATACCCATATTAGGGGCCAACGCCTTTACGGTAAGCTCAAAGCGAACCTGATCATTACCCTTGCCGGTGGCACCATGGGCAATAGCATCTGCGCCCTCCTCCTTGGCAATCTCCACCAGCTTCTTGGCAATCAATGGACGGGCAAAGGAGGTACCAAGGAGATATTTGCCCTCATATACGGCACCAGCCTTCAGGGTTGGCCATACATAATCGGTGAGGAATTCCTCAGTAAGGTCGGCAATATAGCACTTGGAGGCACCGGAACGCAGGGCCTTGTCGTGAATAGCCTGCATATCATCCCCCTGACCGATATCAGCGCAGCAGGCAATAACCTCACAGCCACCATAATTTTCCTTTAACCAAGGAATAATAACGGAGGTATCCAGACCACCGGAATACGCCAATACAACCTTCTTAAACTCTGCCATAATCATTATCTCCTTTTTATATGTTCTTCATTCGACAGGAAATGTTTCCTTTCACATCGACTGCATCACTAAAAATATTTTTTATCGATTTCAATAGCAATAAAAATCATAACTCGCTTACGCTCAGACAAATGATTTTTCTTGCTAATGCAGGTATAAAAAAATATTTTCTACACGTTTCGCAGTCTAATTGTTCAAGGAAATCATTTCCTGTCTAAAAATACAATAATACAATACTTCATTAATCACCCATAAGAAGGGCCATAATGGCCTTCTGGGTGTGAAGACGATTTTCTGCCTCGTCAAAAATCACATCTGCATAGGCCTCCATGATTTCATCGGTGATTTCCTCACCCCGATAGGCCGGTAAGCAATGCATTACGATAACCCGCTTGTCCGCTTCTTTGAGAAGCTCGGCATTAACCTGATAATCCTTGAATATTTTCTTGCGCTCATCGTGCTCCGCTTCCTGTCCCATGCTGGCCCAGGTATCGGTCACCACGATGTCAGCATCCTTGGCCGCCTCAAATGGGTCCCTTACCAGCTTGATGGAGGCACCAGTTGCCTTGGCATCCTCCACTGCATTTTTATACACCTGTTCATCCGGCTCATAGCCCTCCGGGGTAGCGGCCACAAAATCCATTCCGGCCTTGGCACAGCCATACATGTAGGAATTGGTCATATTGTTGCCATCCCCCACATAGGCCATCTTCAGGCCCTTAAGGTTCTTGCCCTTATGCTCCTGAATGGTAAGAAGATCAGTCAACACCTGACAAGGGTGTAACAGGTCAGTCAATGCATTGATAACCGGTACATCGGACCACTGGGCGAATTCCTCCACCCGATCATGGCCAAAGGTCCGAATCATAATGCCATCCAAATAGCGGGACATTACCCGGGCGGTGTCCTTAATCGGCTCGCCCCGGCCCAGCTGCAAATCCCTGTTGGACAGGAACAGGGCCTGCCCCCCCAGCTGATACATACCCGTCTCAAAGGATAACCGGGTACGGGTTGAGGATTTCTCAAAAATCATGCCCAGGGTCTTGCCCTTTAACAGGTGATGCTCAATGCCCGCCTTTTGTTTGGCCTTAAGCTCATGGCCCAGGGCCAATATTTCATTTACCTCATCCACGGACAAATCGTGAATGGAAAGTAAATCCTTGCCTTTTAACATCTATCTGACCTCCCAACCAATGAAATACTTTTGTACACCAACGGTATATATTATACTACAATTTCTTGGCATTTTCATCCGATTATGTGGAATAAGGCAGTGAATGATTACCTTGAACACTTAGACTGAGACGCGTTAAGAAACTATTTTTTTCATACCTGCATTAGCTGAAAAAATCATTTGTTTGAGCGACGCGAAGCTAGTCCTGCAAGGGCGAAGCGAGTTATGATTTTTTCTGATATTTAAATAACGAAAAAAATGGTTTTAGCGACGAAGTCGTCGTGAGAGGTAACATTCACTGTCATAATATTATGCAAAATCAGGTAATACGCCCTCTAATATGTCGCACACCTCATCAATGTGTTCCTTGGTAACAATTCCTGTTACACTACAGTTTTCGGATATTTCATCCGATTACGTGGAATAAGGCAGTGAATGATTACCTTGAACACTTAGACTGAGACGCGTTAAGAAACTATTTTTTTCATACCTGCATTAGCTGAAAAAATCATTTGTTTGAGCGACGCGAAGCTAGTCCTGCAAGGGCGAAGCGAGTTATGATTTTTTCTGATATTTAAATAACGAAAAAAATGGTTTTAGCGACGAAGTCGTCGTGAGAGGTAACATTCACTGTCATAATATTATGCAAAATCAGGTAATACGCCCTCTAATATGTCGCACACCTCATCAATATGTTCCTTGGTCACAATAAGGGGTGGCACGAATCTCAACACATTGCCGGCAGTACAGTTAATGATGGCCCCCTTTTCCAGGCAGGCATTCACTATATCCCGGCCTGGCTTGGTAAGTTCCATGCCTAAAATCAGGCCCATGCCCCGCACCTCTTTTATAAGAGCCGGGAATTTTTTCTGAATTTTCTCCAGGCGGGATTTCATGTATTCCCCCATAGCATCTACCTTATTGAGGAACCTGTCATCACCCACCAAATCAAGCACTACATTGGCCGCGGCACAGGCCAGCGGATTGCCACCGAAGGTGGAGCCGTGGTCTCCGGCATGGAATACGGCTGCCACCTTGTCAGAAGCAATAAAGGCACCGATTGGCACCCCACCGGCCAAGCCCTTGGCCAGGGTCACAATATCCGGCTTAACGCCAAATTTATCATAAGTGAAGAATTTACCGCTGCGACCGATACCTGTCTGGATTTCATCAAATATCAGCAGGGCGTTGTACTTATTACAAAGCTCACGGACCTTGGTTAAATAAGCACCATCTGGAACATGCACGCCGCCTTCGCCCTGAATAGGCTCCAGCATCACTGCTGCGGTCTTATCACTCATCATCTTTTCAAGGGCAACTATATCATTGTATGGAACATAATCAAAGCCCTCAGGCAATGGGCCGAAGCCCTCCTGATATTTGGTCTGCCCCGTTGCCGTCAAAGTGGCAATGGTCCGGCCATGAAAGCTGTGAAGTGCTGTAATAATCTGGGATTTATCCCCGGAAATACTGTGGGCATATTTGCGGGCCAGCTTTATGGCCCCCTCATTGGCCTCTGCCCCGGAATTGCCGAAAAACACCTTGTCCAGGCCACTTAATTTAGTGAGCTTTTCCGCTGCATCAGCCTGCACCTGGGTATAGTACAGATTGGAGCAATGTATCAGCTTCCCGGCCTGCTCAGCCACAGCCTGTACCAGCTGGGGATGATTATGCCCCAGCACATTTACCGCAATACCACCTAAAAAATCAATATATTTCTTGCCCTGGGTATCATAAACATATACCCCATCACCATGATCCAGTACAATCTTGTACCGGGCAAAGACGGGCATATAATCCCGGGCATCCATTTCATAAATCTGTTCATCAGTCATTTATATACACCCCTTTACCTGTGCTCAATGCCATTACCTAATCACCTGAGTACCGATACCGCTGGAGGTCATCAGCTCCAAAATTATGGAATGGGGCTGACGGCCGTCAATAATATGCACCTTGTTGGTACCCCCTTCAATGGATTTCAGACAGGCCTCAATTTTTGGAATCATGCCCCCGGAAATTATTCCGGTTTTAATATAGTCCTTGGCTTCAGCCACTGTAAGGGTGGATATAAAGGTATCCTTGTCCTCAAAATCCTTATAAACTCCCTCAGTATCAGTCAGCAGCAGCAGCTTTTCTGCCTGCAGGGCTCCGGCAATTTCCGCCGCCACATAATCAGCATTGATATTGTAGCTTTCGCCGTCATCTCCTACGCCAATTGGAGCAATAACCGGAATATAGCCATTATCCAGCAGGGTATCCAATATGGAGGTATCAATTGAATCCACCTGCCCCACATAGCCGATATCCACATTGGCCTGCTTTCCCGCCTCATCATAGACGGTAGCCAGCTTTTTCGTGGCCCTTATCAGCCCTGCATCCTTGCCGCTAAGGCCCACTGCCTTTACACCACGGCAATTCAGCATATTTACAATATCGGAATTCACCTTGCCATCCAATACCATTTCGGCAATCTCCACCGTTTCCTGGTCAGTAACTCGCAGTCCACTGACAAAGGCGGATTCCTTGCCCACCTTTCGCAAAAACTGGGTAATATCCGGGCCACCGCCATGAACAATAACCGGGCGCATCCCCACGTATTTCAGGAGGCTCACATCCTCCATGACCTTATGCTTTAAATCCTCATTTATCATGGCATTGCCACCGTACTTGATAACGATGGTCTTACCGTAAAATTCCTGAATATAAGGCAGGGCCTCCACTAAAATCCCCGCTTTTTTTTCTGCATCTATCATACGGCCTCACTCCAAATTAAGCATTCCAAATTCCGCATTAATCTAAATTCCGCATTCCGAATTACGCATTCCGAATTAGTCCAAATTCCGCATTCCGAATTCCTAATTCCGCATTAATCCAAATTCCGCATTCCGAATTCCTAATTCCGCATTAATCTAAATTCCCCATTGCCATCAGGTGTGGTATTCGCCATTGATCTTCACATATTCATAGGAGAAGTCACAGCTCCATACGGTAGCCTCAGCCTCTCCCAGGCCCATTTCCACATCAATCACAATATCATGCTCCGCCATAACCTTGCCCAAAGCCTCCATGTCGAAGTCTGCCCCCAGGCCATTGGCATAAACGGTGATATCGCCAAATTTGATAACCGTCTTTTCCGGCACCATTGGTACACCGGCATAGCCCACAGCGCAGATTACCCGTCCCCAGTTTGGGTCCTCACCAAAGAAGGCAGTCTTAACCAATGGGGATTTGGCGATGCTCATGGCCACGGTCTTGGCATCCTCAAAGCTCTTGGTACCGTGTACATTAATGGTCAGGAACTTGGTGGCTCCCTCACCATCAGCGGCAATCCGCTTGGACAGCTCCTGGCAAATGGTCTTCAGGGAGTCATAGAAAACCTGATAATCCTCGGTACCCTCCTTGATTTCCTCATTGCCGGCGGCCCCGTTGGCCAGTACCAGCACCGTGTCGTTGGTGCTCATATCCCCGTCCACGGAAATCATATTGAAGGAAACCTCCACAAGCTCCGACAGGGTCTTCTGTAAAAGAGGTGCTCCGATTTTAGCATCAGTGGAAATATAGCACAGCATGGTGGCCATATTTGGCTGAATCATGCCGGAGCCCTTGGCAATAGCCCCGAAGCGTACCTCCTTGCCGCCGATCTGTACGGCAAAGGAGCAGGCCTTGGAATAAGTATCAGTGGTAATAATGGCATTACCGGCATTCTCACTGCCCTCCTCGGACAGCTCGGCAGCAGCAGCCTTAATTCCGGCCGCCATTTTGTCCATTGGCAGATTTACGCCAATAATACCGGTGGAACCTACCAGCACATCATAAGGGTCACAGCCCAGCTCCTGAGCGGCCAGCTTGGCCATTTCCTGGGCATTCTTCAATCCCACCTCACCGGTGCAGGCGTTGGCGCAGCCTGCATTGGCCACAATGGCATGGGCCTTGCCGTTTTTTATATGCTCTCTGTCCACAATGACAGGAGCTGCAGCCACAGCGTTTTTCGTAAATACACCGGCCACAGCCGCCTCCTGCTCAGTATAAATCAATGCCAAATCAAGATTACCACTCTTTTTTATACCAGCCTTAACACCAGCTGCCTTAAACCCCTTTGGAAAGGTTACACCGGCCTTTGCACTTTTCTCAGAAAACATATTTATTCCTCCCATATAAATTCCGCATTAATCTAAATTCCGCATTAACTTAAGGGTACATCGGCACAACATCCAGCCCCAGCTTTTCATCAAAGCCACAGGCAATGTTGAAATTCTGCACGGCCTGACCAGCCGCCCCCTTCACCAAATTATCAATGGCGGACAGGACGATTACCCGATGGGTACGCGGGTCAATGTGCCAGCCCAGCTCGCAGTAATTGGAGCCCCGTACATTCTTGGTGGCCGGATAACCATTTCGTCCCAACAGCCTGATGAAAAATTCCCTGCCAAACATGTCCTCATAGGCCTTATCCACCTGCTCTGGCGTTACACCGGCCTGCAATTTGGCGTAGCAGGTACTCAGAATGCCCCGGGACATGGGCACCAAATGTGGAGTGAAATTAAGCACTGTTTCTTTACCGGACAGCTCCGTCAGGGCCTGCTCAATTTCCGGGGTATGACGATGGGCAGCCACCCCATAGGCCTTAAAGCTGTCGTACAGCTCTGGAAAATGATTTGGCAGCTTGGCACCACGCCCGGCCCCGGAGACCCCCGACTTGGCATCGATTACGATGGTATCCATATCAATAAGGTTATTCTTGGCCAATGGAGCCAGGGCCAAAATACTGGCCGTGGTATAGCAGCCTGCATTACCGATAATCTTGGCATCCTTTATTTGGTCCCTGTACAACTCGGCCAGACCATATACCCGAGGGGCATCCTTGTGGGTATGCTCCACCTTGTACCAGGCCTCATACACATCTGTATTATCAAAGCGATAATCAGCTCCCAGGTCGATC
>NZ_CAMYWM010000011.1 GCF_947302755.1 uncultured Anaerovibrio sp. | reverse complement strand
AGGCCGCCCAAGGGAATTGGGTAGTGAATTGCGGGCTGAATTATAGCTTCTAAAGTTGTGTAAGGAAAAAAGACGAAGACCATTGGCCTTCGTCTTTTTTTGGATGGAAGAGATAACCTCATCCACCGTCTTCGACGGTCCCCCGACGCGAAGCTAGTCCTGAAAGGGCTTCCCCTCCCCTACGGGACTAGCTCATTTCATTCGCGTCGCAAGGGGAAGGCTTTGCACAGGCCGGGGGTAATTGTCTTGAACAATAGACTGGGCTGCGTGAAGAAAATATTTTTTGCCCACTAAAATTAGCTGGAAAAATTATCTGTTTGAGCAACGCGAGTTATAATTTTTCCAGCTATTTAAATTTAGGCAAACAATATTTTTAGCAGTTCGGTCGTGTGAAAGACAATATCCACGGCCATTCCCCTACGGGACTAGCTCATTTCATTCGCGTCGCAAGGGGAAGGCTTAATCAAGGATCCCGCATTCCGAATTAACCTCAAGGTGAAGGTTTAATTAAGAATTCCGCATTCCGAATTACGAATTCCGAATTCTGAAATCCCCCATTCCGCATTACGCATTCCGAATTCACCTCAAGGGGGAGGCTTTTAATTTACTTAGTTCGTAAAACATTTTGACAAATAGCCTAAATAAGGTAATATATAATGTAGGGAAAGTATACGAAATTCATTACATAATGGTGATGCTATGGAACATGATGTAGGTCAATTTGATGAAGATAATAAGACCGAGGCCAAGGAAATAATAAAACAGCTTGATTTTCTGGATACAGCAGATGGTTTGCAGCGTTGTATGGAGGATGAGGATTTTTATTTGGACATTGTCAGTACCTTTGTGGAGGACAATGTGTTGGCGGATTTGCAAAAATATTATTTAAGCAATGACTGGTCCGGCTACCGGGTAAAGGTTCATGCCCTGAAAAGCTCTTCGGCGTATATTGGGGCTGAGGAGCTGCGGGCCAGGGCCAAACGGATGGAGGACGCTGCCAAGCAGGAGGATGTGGAATATATAAATCTGCATCACCACAAATTGTTGGCAATGTATGAGGATTTGTTGCGCAATATTACGGCCATATTACCAAAGCGCATCAATCTTGCGGCCGATTCACCTATAAAGCAGTTTACTATTTTCGTGGTTGATGACAGCCTTTTGAACCGGCAGGTGGTGTCTGAGGTATTGTCGGAGGTTTATAATATTCGGGAAGCAAAATCCGGTCATGAGTTTTTCCAGCAGCTGGAAAATGGCACAAATCCGGATTTGGTGCTGTTGGATGTCCATATGCCCCAGGAAAGTGGTCACGATATCATCTGCAAATTAAAAGAGGATGATCGGTTTGCCGGTATACCGGTGGTGTTTATGACTCATGATGAGGATATTTCCACGGAGCTGCAGGGCTTTAAGGAGGGGGCTGTGGATTTTGTTACCAAGCCCATTAACCCGGCGGTGCTGATGGCCAGAATAAGCCGTATACTGGAGCTGTATTATCTAAATGCCAAGCTGCAGGATGAGGTTCAGATAAGAACCAAGGATATTTTGGAAAAAAGCCATCAAATGACTGTTATGTTTGACCAGATTATTCAGGCCCTGGCCAATACCATTGATGCAAAGGATACATATACCAAGGGCCATTCCGATCGGGTTTCCCAATATAGCGTGATGATCGGTACCCAGCTGGGATATACGGAAATGCAGCTGGTGCATCTGAAATACGCGGCTCTTCTTCATGATATAGGCAAGATAGGTATTCCCGACAATATCATTAATAAGCCCGGGTCCCTTACTGAGGAGGAATTTTCCATAATAAAGAAGCACCCGGTAATTGGTGGGGATATTTTGAAAACCATTACCTCGGTGGATGATATTTATTATGGGGCACTGTATCATCATGAGAATTATGATGGCACAGGCTATCCTGAGGGACTGGCAGGGAAGGATATTCCGGAAATGGCCAGAATAATCAAGGTGGCGGATGCCTATGACGCCATGACCTCCCGCCGGTCCTATCGCAGAATGCTCAATCAGCAGCAGGTGCGGCTGGAGATGGAGCAAGGGCTGGGAAGACAGTTTGACCCCATAATCGGCAGTATTATGCTGCACATTATTGACGATGACACAGAATTTAAGCTCCATGAATAAAAGGGGGATATTTTTTTATGAAAAAAATATTGGTTGTAGATGATAATGTGGTAAACCTAAAATTTGTAGATAAAATGCTGAAAATAAATGAAGATTATAAGCCTGTACTTGTCCCAAGCGGCAGCAAGGCTCTCCAATTTTTGTCCAAGAATGTGCCGGATTTGATTTTATTGGATATTCTCATGCCGGATATGGATGGCTTTGAGGTATTGGAAAAAATCAGGGAGCTGCCGGAGCTGGCCAAGGTACCAGTATTGTTTCTTACGGCCGAGGAGGATGCCGGACTGCAGCAGCGGATTGACCAGGCGGGAGCCCAGGGCGTTCTGCTGAAGCCATTTAAGCAGGCTGAGCTGCTTGGTTTAGTTGGTCAGTACCTGGCATAGGGGGTAAAATAATGCAGGACAATGATGCAACGCTGAAGTCATTGCAGATTGAGCTGAAACGGGCCAATCGGGAGATAAAACGGCTTCAGAGGGAAAACAATATTTTGGCGGCATTGGCGGAGCAGGCCAATAAATTCCGGGAATACAGCGAGCATACCAAGGGACAGCAGGTATTTTATAATGCCATGCTGCTGCAAAATTCACCTAATATTTCCATCATGCTGGATATGGGCCTAAATACGGTCATGGCTACAGAGCCCTTTTTTCAGCGGTCAAGCTACAGCCTTGACCAAATCAATGATGGAGTGTACATTTATGACCTTTTTGAGGGACTGATGGATAATATCGGTCGGCGTCATATTGAGGAAATGTGCAAGGAAACCCGGGATGAGGGTAAGAATATCCAGTACATGGACCGGATGACTGTCCATGGTATGGAGGAGAATTTCGATATTTATGTTCGCCCGGCCATAAATCAGGATAAGGAAATTGCCGGTGTTATGCTGATAATGGTGGATATTACGGATATTATCCGGGCCAAGGAGCGGGCGGAAAGTGCCGACAGGGCCAAATCCAGCTTTTTGGCCAATATGTCCCACGAAATACGTACTCCAATGAATGCCATAAACGGCATGTCGGAGTTTATTATAAGGGATACCACTGATTCCTTTGCCCGTGAAAACGCCCTGCTGATAAAGAGTGCCTCTGCCTCGCTGCTGGCCATTATCAACGATATTCTGGACTTTTCCAAGATTGAGGCGGGGAAGATGGATATTATCAATACCCCATATCAGATGTCTTCCATCATAAACGATGTTATGACCATGATTGGCATTCGCCTGAAGGATAAGGATGTTGAGCTCATCATAGATATTGATGAAAATATTCCTTATAGCCTGGTGGGGGATGAAATCCGTATAAAGCAGGTTATGGTTAATCTGCTGAATAATGCGGTCAAATTTACCCATAATGGCTACATCAAAATGAAGATGTGGTATGAGAAGATACCTGATGAAAACGCCATAAAGATTTTTTCCTGTGTGGAGGATACAGGCTGTGGTATAAAACCGACGGATTTGGTGAAGCTGTTTTCCAGCTTTGAGCAGGTGGATACGAAGCGGAACCGCTCAGTGGAGGGTACCGGCCTCGGCCTGGCTATCAGCAAGCGGCTGTGCCGTTCCATGGGGGGCGATATTACTGTAGACAGCATCTACGGCAAGGGCAGTATTTTTACCTGGACAGTGGTCAACAAGGTGGACGACTGGAAGCCAATGGGCAAGCTCAATAAGGATGACAGCCTGTTCCAGCGCAAACTCTTTAAATACACCTTTACCGCCGAGGAGGCCACGGCGTTGATTGTAGATGATAACAGGGTGAACCTTAAGGTGGCCGAGGGAATGATGGCCCCATACAAGATGAAGGTGACCTGTGTGGAAAGCGGTGCCGAGGCTCTAAATCTGCTGACCACGGATAAATTCGATATCGTTTTTATGGATCATATGATGCCGGTGATGGATGGCGTGGAATGTATGTATAAGATAAGGGAAATTCCGGGGTGCCAGTACACTGTGGTAATCGCCCTTACGGCCAACGCCATCAGTGGCATGAAGGAGCAGTACTGCGAATACGGCTTTCAGGGCTTTTTGGCCAAGCCGATTGAGGCCAAGGAATTGGATGATTGTCTCAAGCAGTTCCTGCCCGATGACAAAATCGTCATGCTGGATAAGCCATTTACCTCACAGACGGATAATATAGATAAGGATATATTGCGCCAAGTCTACAACGATGGACGGAAAAAGATGAAGCTGTTGGGTAATCTGATTGAAAATGAGGATTATGCCAACTATATTATTGAGGTTCATGCCCTGAAGACAGTGGCAGCCATTATCAATCAAAAGGAATTGTCCCAGATGGCCAAGGAGCACGAAATGGCCGGCAAGGATGGGAATTTTGATTTTATCAGGCGCAACTTCGATAAGCTCATAGCCAAATACGCATCAGTTGTGGCCTACCTGGGTGATTATTTTGCCGATGATATTTACGAGAAGCACAAGGAAGAGGAATTGGTGGAAATCTCCCAGCAGGAGATGGATCGTATAGTCCATGACATGAAATCGGCCATTGGCGATTTTGATCTGGACATTTTCGAGAATTTGCGGGCAAAGCTGGCAAAATTCAAGGTAAGCGATGAACAGCGTGAGCTCCTGGATAAAATGAAGGATGCCGGAAATGATTTTGATTATGATGGCTTGGAACAGCTCATCAATAAATGGAAGTAATATGAAGTTTTAGAGGTGAGAAGGAATGCGGTCTATCGCCGTTTTTACAAAAAATATGGATGACCTGGATTTGGGGGTATCCGAGTTAAAGGACAAGCTGAGGGATTTTAAGCTGGCAAAAAATTCCTTTGGTTTGATTTTTGCCCATTCCGAAACAGACTTTGAGGAATTGGGCACCAGGCTTCAGAAGGAATTTGATTTTCCTATTATCGGCGCCAGTGCCATGTCCCTGTTTTCCGGGGAGGAGGGATATGCCAAGGAGGGGATATCCTTTCATGTGTTTACTGCCGATGATTGCAGCTTTGCTGTGGGCATGACGGAGGAGTATACTGAGGACAACTACAAGACGGAAATAAAAAGAACCTACAACAGCCTAAAAAAGGATTTAGGTGGGTGGCGGCCGAAGCTGGTTCTCACTTATGGGGTAAAAAACAGTAAAATTCCCGGTGACGAAGTAGTTGATGTGTTGGATAGTGTTGGTGGCGGTATACCTATTTTTGGTGGATTTTGCTCTGACAATTTTGAATTCAACGAATGCTGTGTTATGCTGAATTCCAAGGTGCACCGGGCGGGCCTGGTGATGGTTCTCTTTGGAGGTAATATCCGGCCGGTCTTAAAGGGCGAATTTTCGGTGGATACGGTGGCCGACTTTGTGGAGGTGGTCACTGAGTCTGACAAAAATGTGGTCTATAAATTGGGAAACAAAACCATGGTGGAGGCGTTACTGGCCGCCGGCTTTGATCTGGAGGGGGAAAATCTCCTTATGCAATTTGTGGGCTCACCATTTTTGGTTACCTATACTGCACCGGATGGTGATGAAATTCAGGTTGTCCGTCATCTGGATTGTATTGATTTCGAGAAGGAGGCGGGGGTCTTTTTGGGCAGTGTCCCCAAGGGGGCCAGTATCCAGCTGGCCATGTTCAGCCGCAAGGATGTGGCCAGATCCGTTGCCCGGGCTATTCAGTCTGCTATTGTGGATGTGGCCAATGAGCATAAATACGAGTATACGTCAGCTATTATCACATCCTGTGTATCACGGCTTATGAGCTTCTCCAATGATATTGTGGATGAGACCCGGGGATATACTTCAGTGGTTCCCCCCAGTATCAAATTTTCCGGTATGTACTCCTATGGGGAATTTTGTCCAAAGGTTTCCCCTGCCAGCGGCAAAATGCATAATTGCTTCCATAATATGACCTTTACCTTTGTCGTTTTCTGACGGGCTTTAGCTTCCCTCATCTGCCTCCGGTCAGAACCAGCCGCGGTGGTGAAGGTGGGGGAAAGCAATATACTTATACAGAGTGCGAAAAGCACCATATTACATGAAATGAATTGAAATGAATTGAAATGTATGGGGGCATAATAATGGATTTTAGACAGTTGGAGTATTTTTGTGCCATCAGCAGACTAAAAAACTTTACCAGAACCGCTGAATTTTTGCACGTTTCCCAGCCGTCGGTAACCAAGGCCATCAAGGCTCTGGAGGCTGAGCTGCAGCTTACTCTTATCGACCGTCGCCAAAAGCATGTTACCCTGACCAAGGAGGGGAAGGCTTTTTTGCTTCATGCAGAAAAGATTATGCAGGCTGTGGAAAATACCAGACAGGATATGGCCCGTTTTAACCAGGAAAAGCTGGGGACGGTTCATTTTGGCATTCCACCAATGGTGGAGGCATACCTGTTTCCTGATTTGTTTACCAGCTTTAAGGATATGTACCCTGATATGAGCCTTGATGTAAAGGAATACAGCGACTCCACTGAGGTATTGCAAAAGGCTGATAAGGGGGAGCTGGATTTTGGCATTATTTTTACTGACCAGTTGCCAAACAGCCACAATGAAATGCTGATACAGACGGACAATCTCAGCCTATGTGTCAGCCCTAATTCAGCGTTGTCAGAGAAAAGCCAAATTGAATTTGATGATTTGCGTAATGAGCAGTTTATTATGCAGCAGTCCAATACATATCAGTATCAGCACGTATATGAGCGCTGTGTGGAGCGGGGGTTTGTGCCCAATATATTGCTGTGTACTACCCAGCTTAAAACCATAAAGCAGCTGGTGGCCAATCGCCTTGGTATATCTGTGCTTCCCGATTTTGTAACCCGGGAGGAAACCAAATTCGTTCGCCGTCAGCTTACTCCGCCGCTTATGGTGCATATTTGCCTGTATTGGGGGAAGGATAAGAAGCTCAGCGACCGGGATGAACGATTTTTGAATTTTATGAAGCAATATATTGCTTCCGAGGATTTTACAAAGCACTTCCAGCCAGTGTAGCCCCTTGGCCGGAGGGCTGATAAACTGGAGGGATGTTCTATGGGCTTTTGCAAATCTGTCCTGCTGCTGGTGGCGTCACTGATGATGCTGTGTATGGCCGGCTGCGGCAGTACCCCTGTCAGCCAGGAGACCGGTAATGGCAGGGAAATAGCAGTTACCGATGACGGGGGCCGGGAGGTAAAGCTGTCCGGTCCGCCCCAGCGGATTGTGGTGTTGTCGGCTTCTTTTTTGGAGCCGTTGCATTTGTTGGGGGGAAGCATCGTAGGACGTCCCACCTCTCAGGTGGCACCGGATTTTGCCAAGGATATTCCTGTAGTGGGCAAGTCAATTCAGATTGATGTGGAAAAGGTATTGTCCCTAAATCCGGATTTGGTGGTTATTCACCAAGGGGTAAATGAAAAGCTGATAAAGGTGCTGGAGGATAATGGCATTCCATCTATTGTGCTGAAATCCAAGACCTATGAGGATGTAAAGCGGGAGCTGGAAATTTTTGGCCAGGTGACAGGTGAAGGGGAAAAGGCCGCGGCAGCTGTGGCCCATATGGATAAGGAGATTGCCGCCATAAAGGACAAGCTGCCCAAGGAGGAAAAGCGGGTGGCCATCCTCTTTAGCTCCTCACAAAATCTGAACATTCAGCTGGGGGGCAGTATAGCCGGCTCTGTGGTGAAGGATTTTGGTTGGAAAAATGTGGCTGAGGGACTTACCCCCATGGAGAAAAATCCAGATGCCACCCCATATAGTCTGGAAACCCTGGTGGAGCAAAATCCGGAGCTTTTATTTGTGGTTACCATGGGGGATGCCAGGTCCCAGGAGGAAAATCTGCTGGGGGAAATGAAGAAAAATCCGGCCTGGAATGCGATTGCTGCGGTGCAGAACAGCAAGGTATATTTCCTGCCCCAGGATATGTTTTTGCTGAGTCCCGGCCTGAAATACCCTGACTGCTACCGGACAATGGCCAAGAAGGTATATCCTGACTTGTTTTAGAGGTGCATAATAATTGAGTGATAATAAAAGCAGTGTTAGGTGGCGGATATCTATTTTGGCGATATTCGCCATTTTAGCCGCCGTAGGCTTTATTTTAAGTATTATGATGGGTTCAGTGTCCATTCCGGCGGCTGAGGTGGTGGATTCCCTGTTGGGGAATGCCACGGGAACCCATGAAAAAATATTGAACAGTATACGGCTGCCCAGAACGGTGGTGGGGGCTCTGGTGGGCATGAATCTGGCCCTGTCCGGGGCTATCCTTCAGGCGGTAATGAAAAATCCCCTGGCGGATCCCCATATTATTGGTATTTCCTCCGGTGCCGGTATAGCGGGTATCATGGTGATGCTGATTTTCCCCGGCTACGAGGTGTTCGTAACTCCGGTGGCCTTTGTGGGGGCTATGCTGGCGGCGGTGTGCATTTATATTTTGGCCTGGAAAAATGGTATACGGCCGGTGCGGATTATTTTGGCCGGTGTGGCGGTGTCGGCCTTTTTGGGGGCCGGTATCTCCGGCATGATGATTTTTAACAGCGATAAAATTCACAACGCCCTTATGTGGATGGTGGGAGGCCTTTCGGCCAGAAGCTGGCCCCATGTGGCCATGATTTGGCCCTATTCCTTGGGGGGCGGCCTTATGGCCCTGCTGGCGTCCCGTCACATCAATATTTTGCAGCTGGGGGATGAGGTGGCCAAGGGACTGGGGGAACGGGTGGAGCTGACCCGGATTGTTCTTACCGCCATTGCGGCCCTGCTGGCCGCCAGTGCTGTGTCCGTGGTGGGCCTGTTGGGCTTTGTGGGGCTGATTGTTCCCCACGCCGCCCGGCTGATTGTGGGCTCGGATTATCGCTTTTTGCTGCCGGCCTCGGCTTTGCTGGGTATCGGTGTGGTGACCATCTGTGATACGGTGGCCAGAGTGGCCTTTGCCCCTGTGGAGCTGCCGGTGGGTATTCTTATGGCGGCATTTGGTGCTCCATTCTTTCTGTTTCTGCTGAGGAGGGAGCTGTAATGTCAATTGAAACGAAGAAGCTGTCGGTGACAATTAATGACAAGGTGATTTTGGAAGGGGTAAATGTTACTATTCCCGATGGAAAAATCACGTCTGTAATCGGCCCCAACGGGGCGGGAAAATCCACCCTGCTGAAGGCAGTGGCCGGTATTAACAGCAGCTATGGGGGACAGGTTATTATTGACGGCATTGACCTGAGGAAAATCAAACGGAGGGAGCTGGCCAGAAAGCTGGCTGTGCTGCCCCAGGGAATGCAGGCCCCGCCGGATGTGACGGTGGAGCAGCTGGTGGATTACGGGCGGTTTCCTTATCGCAGCTGGTTTAAAAAGAGCAACCAGAAGGAGGATGAGGAGGCAGTTGAGTGGGCCATGGCGGAAACCAACGTGTCCCATTTAAGGCATCGTCAGGTTATGTCCCTGTCCGGTGGTGAACGGCAGCGGGCATGGATTGCCATGGCATTGGCCCAAAAGCCGGAAATACTCATTCTCGATGAACCAACCACCTACCTTGATATTGCCCATCAGCTGGAGGTTATGGAAATCGTCAAGCGCCTCAACGAGAACTGGAGCATTACGGTGGTGATGGTGCTCCATGAGCTGAATCAGGCGGTGAAGTATTCCGATTATCTGTTGGTGGTAAAGGACAAGGGCATTTACACCGCCGGAGCCCCGGACAAGGTAATGAATGAAACCTTTCTAAAGGAGGTCTTCGGCGTCAGGGCTGAAGTGTTCTCCAATGAACGGGGAGAGCAGATTCTGACTCCTGTGGAAGTGCTGAAATAAATATACGAAACTAAAAAGCTGATGCAGGATGAAGGTTCATCTGTGCATCAGCTTTTTAAGCTTTATCCGATGCTAACGGGTGCTAATACTCCCTCCTCCTAGGTGGGAGTAAAGCACCCGTAGCGGTCAGTGTCAGCTGCTCAGCTAAGACCATGGTCTTGCTTTGCAGGACACTTTCGCATGGGACGTATTAACCAATAGGCGTTGCCTCTTGGATACGTCCGCAAAGCCCTGGGTAAAATTCAACTAAATTCAGATGGAGTAAAAACTCCACCTGAACAAGTTATCATTTTATGGGTTATCTTTTAAACGATTAATAATGTCGGAACGACTATAAATAATATCCGTTACAGTCACCACGGAATCGTTGATAAAGAAAAAAATAGAATAATTATCCACCAATAAGCGACGGACGTCTTGACCTGGATATAGGGTATAACTAAAGATTTTACAACGCTTTGGTGTGGTATCAAGAGAAAGTATTTTACTGGTTAAGTTTTCTACTTGTTTACCTGCATAGGATGGTTCTAAAAGTTCAAATGCTATATATTCATAAATTTGAGAAAGTTGATTGCTGGCCTGTTCTGTTATATGGACATGATATTTTTTCATAGATTGTACTTGGCCCGCATTTCAGCAACTATTTCAGCGGCTGGGCGGGTTCTTCCTTCAATTGCATCCTGATACCCTTGCAGTAGGCTTTGACGCAGTTCCTCATCAGTCATTTTATCAGCATTTACGGATTTAGGCAGACCATCAAGCTTGGTATCATTGTTATCGGCAATAATCTCGAAAGGGATGCGGTTTTGCCTAATTATTTGATGGGCCATCATATTAACAGCAGTAGACATATTTAATCCCATGGATTTTAATTTTTGTTCAACTTGTTGTTTTATAGCAGTATCCATACGTACCTGAATTGTTGTTGTAGCCATAAAATCACCTCTTGTTGTGATTATATCATAGCTACATTTTACCTACAACTGTATAAAGGGCATTATTTTAAAACTATAGGCAGGACTTTTTGATGCGAAAGTTGAAAACCTCAATAAAAGATCTATTTGTTGTAAAAAATTGGAAAAGTTGGACGAGGAATAAGGGGATTGCTATGGCTGCAAATGAGAACACATTAATTAAAAAGGAAATTGACGAATAACTAAAAAGCTGGTGCAGGATGAAGGTTCATCGAGCACCAGCTTTTTGCATATCAGCGTTCGTAATGAGTCCAAAGGCTGATAATTTTTATTGTTTTTTCTTCTTCGTATACCTGATATACGAGCCTGTGTTGAATATTTATTCTACGGGAATATAGCCCCTTTAAATCACCAACTAATTTTTCATAGCTTGGAGGCGTTTGGAAGGGATTGACTTTTATTAACTCAATGAGAGCCTTTGCTTTGGTATCCAGCCCGGCAGCCTTTAACTTTGGAATATCCTTGACAGCGGCTTTTGTATAAACAATCTTGTACATATTACCAGACTACCTCATCTTCAGGGATGGTATCTGATAAAGGAGTATTCGCTCCTTCAAGTAATTTCGCCTTCATCCCGGGAACAGAGGATAAATTAACTGTCTCTATCAAGCCCCTGTATTCATCTTCGCTGAGCATAACAGCATTTCCACTTTTGGAAGTTATATGTATGGGCTCGTTGAAGCGCACAGCAGTCTCAACCAGCGAAAAAATATTTTTTCTAAAATTTGTAATCGTAGTTGTAGTCATAAATGGCACCTCCTTATATGTACAGTATAATGTACGCATGTTATGGAGTCAAGTCCAACATGGATGAAAATTATAGGCAGGATTTTTTATGCGAAAGTTGAATACCTTAATGAAAGACCTATTTGTTGTAAAAGCTTTGGAAAAGCTGGACGAGGACTAGGGGAATGGATATGCCTGCAAACGAGAAAACACTAAGCAAAAAGGAAATTGACGAATTTATCCGACTGAATTATGAGCCTGATGATGACAGCTCTCCCAGCTTTTTGGCTGCTATAGGGGGGCCTCTCGTATTTCTGCCGGGGAAAAAATATGCTACAACTCCATGATGGCCATCTGGCGATTGATATATTTGAGCCGTTCTTCAAAATCCATCATGAAGATATCAGTGTCATTAACGGCTTTTTTTATAGTAGCGTCACTCATGGCAAGCTCCTCATTATATTTCTCATTGACACATATTTACAAAAGTATTAAATTTCCTTAGCCAGCTCTTGAATTTCCGCCTCAGTCAGGCTGGTGTACTTGGTAATTTTTTCGATAGGTTCCTTTGCTTTTAGCATGTTCATTGCAGTGCGGCGGTCAGCGTATTTTTCGCCCTCAGTACGGCCCTCGGCGCGGCCCTCTTCACGGGATACACGCATATCTGTGTTGTAGTCCATGATGGCCATCTGGCGATTGATATATTTGAGCCGTTCTTCAAAATCCATCATGAAAATGTCAGTGTCATTAACGGCTTTCTTTATAGCAGCGTCACTCATGGCAAGTTCCTCATTATATTTCTTATTGACACATATTTACAAAAGTATTAAATTTCCTTAGCCAGCTCATAAATTTCCGCCTCAGTTAGGCTGGTGTACTTGGTAATTTTTTCGATAGGTTCCTTTGCTTTTAACATGTTCATTGCAGTGCGGCGGTCAGCGTATTTTTCGCCCTCAGTACGGCCCTCTTCACGGGATACACGCATATCTGTGTTGTAGTCCATGATGGCCATCTGGCGATTGATATATTTGAGCCGTTCTTCAAAATCCATCATGAAAATGTCAGTGTCATTAACGGCTTTCTTTATAGCAGCGTCACTCATGGCAAGTTCCTCCATTTCCTCAGTATTTAGCTTGTTTGAGAAGTAGGCCAGCCAGCGTTCCATTCGGGTCATTTCACCGATAGGTTTTTTCTGGAATTTTGGTACTTCTATAAAGTGTAGTTCCAAATCCTCATTTAGCCGGCGGCCAGTTTCAATGTTATAAATGCTATACATTGAATGAAGCGGTTCATTAGGGAAAATTTCATGTCCCATGATATTTATGGTAATGGCCGGATTGAGAGTGATATAGTCCTCTCCCTTGTGTAAGCCCATCAGATACATCTGGGACCAGTAAAACAGACTGCGTCGCTCCATGTCCTTTTTATTGATTAGCTGAACCTCCACATCAATCTTAGTTTCATCTTCTGTTATGCAGAAAATATCAAGACGGGTAAGTTTGTCCCCTTCATAGTACGGAACAATTTCGCTGTTTTTGAAATGAATATCCTTGATAGCCTTTTTGCCAGTACGGTTTAATATGGCATTCAGTAAATCAAGGGTGATATTCTTTCTTTCATCCCTGCCGAAGATGAATTTGAAAAGGACATCGTTCATAGGATTGTATATCTTGTGGGCAATGTCATTTTCAATTTGCTGAAATTCGATGGAACGCTGGTCTTTCATTGGTATATCTCCTTTGCGTTAAATAAATTATAACATGAAACGGTTTGTTAGTGTAATAATGATTGTAATATAAAACATTAAACGAACGGCGTATTATATATTTATATTATAAAACAAAACACAAATTAAAACAAAATAAAATAGGAGATAATATATTATTTATATAATACAATGCAAAATCATAGGTTTCCAGGCCGGCAACTTATTTTCATGACATGGATGCTATACTATTAAAAATAATTCAGAGGTTGCCTTGGTGGCAACCCTTTTAATTTTTCCATGATTTATACTTAAATCATCCTAAAGAAACCCATTTACAGAAAATCAAAGGAGGAATTAATTATGAGTTGGTGGAAAAATGGTTTGTTGTTGGGTGTAGGCGGTATTGCAGGCTTGGCTCTTGCAGCATGGCTGGAGTCTGAGGGGAAGTTTGATGATGACCTTTTCAGAGTTCCAAGGGAATCCAGACGGGAACTTAACTCTTCGGGTGCCAATTATGCTTTATTAGAGCTGTTAAAGTAATAATAAAAAGTCAATGGCGAGGTGAATGACATGGACTATAAACCGATTGTTTTTGATAAGGAATATTCTGCATTTGAATACGGGCCTGATGATTGGGATCCTTTTGCCACTACACTGGTGTTTGATGACAATAATTGGATGCACTACAAGCTTACTGCTGATTTACCAACCAAAGCTTATGGAAAAATAAGGCTGAAATTTGAATATTGTGGCAGTGAAAACTGCCATATGGAAATTACCAAATTACAGCCTATATACAACGATGCCCGCTATATAACTGTTTTTGAATTTAGTGCAGAGCTGTTCAAAAAACATATTATTAAGTTCCTGGAGAGACATATCAGTAGTTGGGACGAGGAATATGCATTTAGTGGAGAAAAAGAAGTAGTAGCGTTCTATAATGCTGTAGTGACAGCTCCTGATACCAAACTGCTGCGGGATTGGGCATGATTATTTGGAAATAGTATGAACACTATGGGGGGAGGTGCGTAAATTTGAGTAGGACCAGTAGGAAACAGCAACACAGGAAATATTTTAAAAGGGATATTAACAGGAGAACTTTAAACCCCATTCCTTATGATGATCAGTTAAGTCATTTTGTGCTTTCAAGTGATACGGATTTTCGTGACGAAATGTACACGCATTTGTTTCTTGATGATTATGACTGGATGATTTATAAGCTTAAAACATTTTTTAATGCCAAGGATTACGGAAAACTGACCATAGAATTTGTGTATTATGGTAGCACGATGAGTGAGATGCATGTAATCCAGGAAATAGATAATAAAATATATGCCCATAAGATTGATTTTAATACCAGAATTTTTGAAAAACATATAAAGGAATTTATGAGGAAACATATAGGGCACTGGGGGGATAAACAACCTTTCAATGGCTTGGAGGTGGCTGTAGGGTTTTATAACGGCGTTTTGGAGAATTTCACAAAATATGAATTAAAGAAATGTTCGCCGGATGATAATGTGTACGATAATAAATATTTTTGGTATCAATATTGCTGGTGAGGTGCGGAACAATGAAGAAAGGAGACAAATATATTTGTTATTTTTGTGGTGAGCGGCGGCGCAGTTCCAATGGTCGGCCACCAGAGGGGAAGTGTCCAAAAAGCAGTGAATTTAAGCATCATTTGTGGATTGATGATAAACGTGTATCTCAGCGTTTGCGGAAAGCTTTCAGGGAAAGAATAGCAGAGCCTTTGAGTGCGGGACAAATGTGTTCTATTGGGAAGTATTATGCAAATGCTCAGCAAACGGAAAAATCTATGGAGTGGTATCGGAAGGCTGCCGAGGCTGGTTTGGAACTTGTGATGAAGGCCAGGAAAAAGTGGGCTTCCCCTGATATAGAATATCTGGAAAATTAAGTTAAAGTGGTAAATGAGCTCTCAGATGCGGTTGATGTTGATTTGTCCCTGGACAAGGTCACTAAAGATACTTTTATAAATTTGCTGTAATTATGCGGGCAACAATGGCCTCATTTGCCAGCATGTTGGTGGCAATAGGGCGGTAAAGAAACTCCCAGCAACACGCTCTAATTGGAGCTTGTTACTGGGAGCTTTCGTTGTGAAGTAATATTGTTGTAATTAGCTTACCTCGGCATGATCATAGGCAGCATCATCAAAGAAATCATCCTGACTGGATATGAAATCAAGGATATCAGCAGTTAAGGCTTCTGGATGATTCGCCATGAAGGCCTCGACCTTTTTCTGCCTGGCTGGTTTCTTTTTTACATATGTCAGCACGGCTGCAACAAAACCATAATATGTATCTTTGACACTATTTAGTCTTATTGTCAGTTTCTCCATCGTAGGCACCTCCTTAATGCTCATCCTTAACGCTCATCTATGACCCTTAAGAATATATTGTAGTTGTCAAACCATGATTTTCAAACCAATAAACATACGCCTTTCCATCAATACCGAAAGAGGCGTGGGCGGCAATAGGCTTTCCTTTGTATTGTGCTTCGTATATTTGATTTATTTCTGAACATATTTTAACATATTCCTTAAAATTGAGCCAAAATGTTGGTTTGTAAAATATTATATAAATGCCCATAGCCATAAAAACTGTTGAGTAACTTGTATTAAATCCCCATATATGCTATTATGTTTATCATGTGGGCATAAACAGGTCACAGGTGGGCAAAAGCCCCATAAAGAATACATTAGGAGGTCTTTTAAGACAATGGAAGTTAGTGTAAAAGATTTAGAAAACCAGCAGGTTGAATTGAACATTACCGTTCCGGCAGCAGAGCTGGAGAAGGCATACGATGCAGCCGCCAAGCGCATTGCCGGCCGTGTAAATATCCCAGGCTTCCGCAAGGGCAAGGCACCAAAGAAGATTGTGGAGCGTCATGTGGGCAAGCAGAACATCATGACTGATGCCTTCGAGGTGGTTGCTCCTAAGGCGTTTAATGAGGCCCTGGATCAGGAGAAGATTGAAATCGTTACCCGTCCTGACATTGATGTAGATACTCTGGAGCTGGGCAAGGACTTGGTATTCAAGGCTGTTGCCACCAAGAAGCCGGAGGTTGAGCTGGGCGAGTACAAGAACCTTCAGGTACAGGTTGAGAAGGATGTAGTCGATGACGAGGCAGTTCAGCAGCAGCTGGTTCGCATGCTGGACCGTCAGGCTGATATGGTGGATGCCGAGGAAGGGGCAGCAGTTGAGAAGGAAAACTTCATCACCCTGGATTTCAAGGGCTTCGTAGACGGTGAGGCCTTTGCCGGCGGCGAGGGCAAGGATTATCCTCTCCAGATCGGTTCCAATGCCTTTATTCCTGGCTTTGAGGATCAGCTCATCGGTGCCAAGGTAGGCGAGGAGAAGGAGGTAAATGTTTCCTTCCCTGAGGATTATCATTCCGAGGAGCTTAAGGGCAAGCCAGCTGTATTCAAGTGTACTGTAAAGAGCATCAAGAAGAAGGTTCTTCCTGAGCTGAATGATGAGTTTGCCAAGAAGGCAAGCACCTTCCAGACCCTGGATGAATTGAAGGCAGACCTGAGATCCAATCTGGAAAAGAGTGCTGAAAGCAAGGCTGAGACTGAGAAGCGGGAGAAGGCTATTAACATGGCAGCTGATAATGCCAAGGTTAATATCCCTGAGGTTATGATTGATAACCGCGTAAATGCCATGATTCAGGAAATGGCTCTTCGCCTTGAGCAGCAGGGTCTGAAGCTGGAGCAGTATATGGCTTATGCCGGTACGGATATCAACAAGCTCCGGGAGAGCTACAGGGAGACTGCCGCCTCCAATGTTAAGATTGACCTGGTTCTGGAGGCTATTGCCAAGGCTGAGGGTATCAAGGTTGAGGCTGAGGATCTGGATAACGAGGTTGCTAATATGGCTGCCGCTTATGGTGCAACTCCGGCCCAGGTTAAGAAGATTATTGCCGAGCAGGGCCGCCTTGGTGATTTGGCTGGTACTGTCCTCAGAAGAAAGACGGCAAACTTTGTAATTGATAATATTGCCAAGTAATATCGGCTGTAATTGAACATTATCCCCCGCCCAAGGAAAAGTCTTTGGGCGGAGGGTTAATTTTTAATTGGCTTTTTATTGAATTACTGGTATATTGATATTATAGTAAAGTCAAGATTAACATTCAGAGAACATGATTGTGTGAGTGTATAAGCTTAGTTTTGGTATGATATTGATTTTGAGGTGATTTTCATTGAGTTACTTTATTCCTTATGTTGTTGAACAGTCTGGCAATGGTGAACGGTCCTACGATATTTATTCCCGTCTGTTAAAGGATCGTATTGTTATGCTGACCGGTGAGATAAATGATTCTGTGGCCAGCTCCGTGGTGGCTCAGCTGCTGTTTTTGGAGTCTGAGGACCCGGATAAGGATATTTATCTGTATATTAACAGCCCAGGCGGGGTGGTAACCGCCGGTATGGCCATTTATGATACCATGCAGTACATCAAGCCTGATGTATCCACTATCTGCATTGGTCAGGCAGCCAGCATGGGCTCCCTGCTGCTTACGGCCGGGGCCAAGGGAAAGCGGTTTGCCCTTCCCAATGCCCGGGTTATGATTCATCAGCCATTGGGCGGTGCCCGGGGGCAGTCTACTGATATTCAGATTCAGGCCCAGGAAATGCAGCGTACCCGTGATACCATTAACAAGGTGTTGGCCCATCATACCGGTCAGCCCTTGGAAAAAATAAATACTGATACTGAGCGCGACAATTTTATGAGTGCTGAGGAAGCAGTAGCATATGGTTTGATTGATAAGGTTATTGTTCGCCCGGAGGAGAAATCTGATAAGGGCGAGTAAGGAGGCACATTATGAGCTTCGATGATAATGAAAAATTGACCTGTTCCTTCTGTGGCAAAACAGAGGATTTGGTGAAAAAGCTGGTGGCAGGTCCTGGGGTATATATTTGTGATGAATGTATCGAGCTTTGCCAGGAAATTGTTTCCGAGGAAAATTCTGTTGCTGTGCCGGAGGAGCTGCGGTCTTTGCCCAAGCCCAAGGAAATCAAGGCTATTCTTGACGAATACGTAATCGGTCAGGAGGAGGCCAAGAAAACCCTGGCGGTGGCTGTATATAATCACTACAAGCGCATTAACTCCGGGGAAATGTTCGATGTGGATGTGGAATTGCAAAAATCCAATATTCTCATGATTGGCCCTACCGGCAGCGGTAAAACCCTGCTGGCCCAGACCCTGGCCAAGATTTTGCAGGTTCCATTTGCTGTTGCCGACGCCACTACCCTGACTGAGGCCGGCTATGTGGGTGAGGATGTGGAAAATATCCTTCTGAAGCTGATACAGGCCGCGGATTTTGATATACCAAAGGCCGAGCGGGGCATTATATATATTGACGAAATTGATAAGATTTCCCGCAAGGGTGAGAATGTTTCCATTACCCGGGATGTTTCCGGTGAAGGTGTGCAGCAGGCCCTGCTGAAAATCCTTGAGGGTACGGTGGCCTCTGTGCCGCCCCAGGGTGGCCGCAAGCATCCCCATCAGGAGCTGCTGCAAATCGACACTACCAATATTCTCTTTATTTGCGGTGGTGCCTTTGCGGGGATTGAAAAAATAATAAACAAGCGTCGTGGTAATAAAAATATGGGCTTTGGTGCCCAAGTAACCTCCAAGGAAACAGGGGAGATTGGCGAGGTATTGCGCCATATCCTTCCTGATGATTTGATGAAGAGCGGTCTTATTCCGGAGTTTATCGGCCGTCTGCCGGTGGTAGTAACCCTGGATTCCCTGGATGAGGATACCTTGATAGAAATTTTGACCAAGCCAAAGAATGCATTGGTTAAGCAGTTTAAGGCGCTTCTTGATTTGGATGATGTGAGCCTGTCCTTTGATGATGAGGCCCTGCGGTCCATTGCCAAGGAGGCCCTGAAACGCAAGACCGGAGCCCGGGGACTGCGCTCCATATTGGAGGGAATTATGAAAAATGTTATGTATGAAATTCCATCCCTTGAGGGCGTTACCAGGTGTCAGGTGACAAAGGCTGTGGTGGAGGATAAGGTTGATCCTATCCTGAGCTACGACAAATCACGGCTGTCAGCCAAAAACGAAGCTTCCGCTTAAGTGGTGAATTACTATAGACGTTGCTGGAGCAACGTCTATATTTATTTTGGATATTGCACCAGGAGGTGTTTTAATTGAAGGGTGAATTGAGAAGATTGCCATTGCTGCCCCTCCGCGGGATGATGGTATTTCCATATATGATGGTTCATTTGGATGCGGGCCGGGAGCAGTCGGTGGCTGCCCTGGAGCAGGCTATGGTGGACGATAAGGTTATTATGCTTACTGCCCAAAGGGATGCGGATATTGAAAAGCCGGGCTTTGAGGATTTGTATTCCGTGGGTACTGTGGCAGAGATAAAGCATTTGGTCAAGATGCCCGGCGGCACGGTGCGGGTGCTGGTGGAGGGCCTGTATCGCGCCCAGATAGTTAATTGCTATGATGAAGGGGATTTCATAGATGTAGATGTCCACGAATACGAGGATGTGACGGAGCAGAGCCTGGAGATGGAGGCCTTGGTCCGGGTGGTTGTTCATGAATTTGAGCAATGGGTCAAGAGCAGCCGCAAGATACCGGCGGATGCCATTGTTTCTGTGTCCATTATTTCTGATGCGGGCCGTCTGGCGGATATGATTGCCGGCCACCTTAACCTGAAGCTGGAGGAGCGTCAGGAGCTGCTGGAGTGCATTGACATAAAGACCCGTCTGGAACGGCTCTATGGGGTGCTGAAGCGCGAACGGGAAATTCTGGACATTGAGAAAAAGGTTAGCGGCCGGGTTCGCAAGCAGATTGAAAAGGTACAGAAGGAATATTATCTTCGGGAGAAGGTAAAGGCTATTCACAATGAGCTGGGGGACAAGGATGGCGTTCAGGGGGATATTGAAGGCTATCGCAAGCGTATGCGGGCCGAAAAATATCCTGATGAGGTGGTGAAGACCATCAACAAGGAAATCACCCGGTTGGAGCGGGCCGGCAATATGTCCCAGGAGGCAAGTGTTATTACCACCTATATTGACACCCTGCTGGATATGCCGTGGAACAAGACCACCGAGGATAATAAGGATATTAAAAAGGCCGCAGATGTGTTAAATAAGGACCATTACGGCCTGGAAAAGGTCAAGGAACGGATTTTGGAATATCTGGCGGTGCGTCAGCTTACCTCCGGCCAGAATGCCCCTATTATGTGTCTGGTGGGGCCGCCGGGGGTAGGCAAGACCTCCCTGGCCAGCTCGGTTGCCCGGGCCCTTAACCGGAAGTTTGTCCGGGCCTCCCTGGGTGGCGTTCGGGATGAGGCAGAAATCCGGGGTCATCGCCGCACCTATGTAGGAGCTATGCCGGGCCGTATTTTGGCCGCCCTGAAAAAGAGCGGTACCAGAAATCCCGTATTTTTGCTGGATGAGGTGGACAAGATGGCGGCTGATTATAAGGGGGATCCTACCTCAGCCCTGCTGGAGGTGCTGGATCCAGCCCAAAACAATACCTTCAGCGATCATTATGTGGAGCTGCCCTTTGACCTGTCTCAGGTTCTTTGGATTGTTACCGCCAATAATCTGGGGAACATCCCAGGTCCATTGCGGGATCGTATGGAGATTATTACCCTGTCCAGCTATACAGAGCAGGAGAAGCTGGAGATAGCCAAACGGTATCTTGTGCCCCGCCAGCACGAGGCCAATGGCCTCAGCAAGAAGAACCTGCACATCGGGGCCGGAGTAATTCAGCGGCTTATTACGGAATATACCCGGGAAGCCGGTGTCCGGGAGCTGGAGCGGGTTATTGGCCAGCTGTGCCGTAAGGTGGCCAAAAAGCTGGTGGAGGGTGAAGTGGATTCGGTCAGCGTTACCACCAAAAATCTTGTGTAGGTGCTGGGCAAAACCAAGTATCACCATAACAAGGAAAAGCGCAAGCCGGAGGTGGGCCTGTGTACTGGTATGGCCTGGACCCAGGTAGGGGGCGACATACTGCCTACGGAGGTAAATGTGTTCCCCGGCAAGGGCCATCTTATCCTCACCGGCAAGCTGGGGGATGTGATGAAGGAATCCGCCCAGGCGGCCCTGTCCTACATTCGCAGCCGTCAGAAAAAGTTAAAGTTGTCACCAAAATTCTATGAGGAAAATGATATACATATTCATTTTCCTGAGGGTGCCGTACCGAAGGATGGCCCTTCGGCGGGTATTACCATGGCCACGGCTATGGTGTCTGCCCTGACGGGCCGCAAGGTGCGCAGTGATGTGGCCATGACCGGCGAGATTACCATCCGCGGTCGGGTGCTGGCCATAGGCGGTCTGAAGGAAAAGGTTTTGGCGGCCTACCGTGAGGGGATCAAGACCATTATACTTCCAGAGGATAATCGGCGGGATATAGAGGAAATTCCGGAAAATGTCCGGGAAAAGCTGGAGTTTATTCCTGTGGATCATGTGGACAAGGTCTTGGAAAATGCCCTGTTAAAGTGAGGCAGCTATGGCAGAGAAGATTATTATCACCCAGGGAAAATACCTGGCCTCCGCCGTCAAGCCGGAGCAATATCCTGAAATTCACCGCAAGGAAATCGTGTTTATTGGCCGTTCCAATGTGGGCAAATCCTCCCTGATTAATTCCCTCACCAGGGTAAATCAGCTGGCCAGGGTATCCAGTCAGCCCGGGAAGACCCAGACCATCAATTTTTATGAAATTGGGGCCAAAATAGATGATAGTCCTGACAGGCGGGACTTTTATCTGGTGGATTTGCCCGGCTACGGCTACGCCAAGACCGGGGCCCAGCGGCGTAAGCTGTGGAGCAAATTTATCAATGAGTATCTGCTGGGCTCTGAGGATCTGCAATTTGTGTGTCAGCTTATTGACAGCCGCCACGAGCCTATGGCCTCCGATGTGGAGATGTTTCGCTGGCTGGTGGAGCACAACCTGCCTGTATTGGTGATTGCCACCAAGGTGGATAAGCTGAGCAAAAATGCTGTGGCGAAAAGCATCGCCCGGATAAAGGGGGCCTTGGGGATACCTGAGCTGGATGTGCTGCCCTATTCCTCCGTAAAAAATGTGGGTCGGCAGGAGCTGTTGGAGGTAATTGCTGATTGCCTGCTGGAGGACGAGGCTTAGTGCGGGATTATCCAGGGCGTTACGGGTGCTTAATTCCCACCTTAGAGGAGGGAGTCTTAGCACCCGTTAGCATCGGATAAAAATGAATAGGCTTCACTTTTTCTTGACTGATAAACCATGTATTTGATAAAATAATAAAGGCTCCTTTGCTTGAGGGCAGGGGAGCTTTATTTTTAGGGTGAAGGATAGGGAGAGTATATGGAGCTAAATGCCTTTGATAAACAGCTTCTCAACATATTGCAGGGGGGGGTACAGTTTGTTCCCAAGCCATATGTGGCTATGGCTGAGGAATTGGGGGTATCCGAGGATAGGGTAATTAACCGCCTGCAGGAGCTGAAGGAGGCCGGCTATATCCGCAAGCTGGGTGCCTTCTTTAATTCGGATAAGCTGGGATACAGTGGAACCCTGGTGGCGGCCAAAATTGAGCCGGCTTTGGTATCAGAGGTGGCCAACAGGATTAATGCCTATCCTGAGGTGACCCACAATTATCAGCGGACCTGTGGCTATATGCTGTGGTTTACCATTATAACCAATTGCGATGAGCGGCGCAGGCAGATTTTGACTGATATAAGGGCATTGCCTGGGGTTATCCGCTTATTGGATTTGTATTCCCAAAAGAAATACAAGATAAATGTGCAATTTAGGTTGAAGTGAGGCCGGGTATGAGTATTTCCGAGCAGGACAAAAAAATTGTAAGGGCACTGCAGAGCGATTTTCCCATTTGCTCCGAGCCTTATAAGGAGATAGCTGAGAAGATCGGTATTTCCCAGGGGGAGCTGCTGCAACGGCTGGAGGAAATGAAGCAGGAAGGCATCCTCAGAAAGATGGGGGCGGTCCTCCGCCACGTGGAGGTGGGCTACAGGGCCAATGCCCTGATCGTATGGGTGGTTCCGCCGGAGAGAATGGATGAGGTGGCGGCCAAGATGTGTGCCCACAGCGAGGTTACCCATTGCTATGACCGGAATACTGCGCCGGACTGGCCATATAATTTTTATACCATGATTCATATGGATACCCCGGAGAGCTGCATTCAGTTTGCCAGGGAGCTGTCTGAGGAAACGGGTATAAGTCAGTACGAGCTGCAATTCACGGAAAAGGAATGGAAAAAAACCAGCATGAAGTACTTCATGGAGTAAACATAGGGTGTAAAGTCAGTGTAAAAAACTGGCCTTACACCTATTTTTATTGTATAATTATCGGGTAATTGTATATTTTTTTAGGATATCCATAAATTAGGAAGCGGGGTAACAGGTATGGTTTCAGAAAAAAGCTATGTATTGGGCACCAAAAAGTCCACCATCAGAACGATTTTTGAATTTGGCCGCAAGCGGGCGGCCCAGGTGGGGGAGGACAATGTGTATGACTTTTCCATTGGCAATCCCAATGTACCGGCACCGGAAGCCGTAAAGCAGGCGATTATAGATATACTTGGGGAAATGGATTCAGTGGCCTTGCATGGCTATACGGTAGCACCTGGGGACCCACAGGTGCGGGAAACCATTGCCCAAAGCATCAACCGCCGGTTTGGTACCGGCTTTGGGGGGAAGAATTTGTTTATGACCTCCGGGGCGGCGGCGGCCATCACCATTTGCTTCAAGGCACTGACTGAGGATGAGGGCCACAGTGAGTTTATTACCTTTGCCCCATATTTTCCGGAATACAAATGCTTTGTAGAGGCTGTGGGAGCTGATTTGACGGTGGTTCCGGCCAATCAGGAGAATTTTCAGATTCAATTTGATAAATTTGAGGAAATGCTTTCGGCTGATACCAGGGCGGTTATTGTCAATTCCCCCAATAATCCAAGCGGGGTTGTATATTCCGAGGAAACCATCAGCCATTTGGCGGCTATTCTGGTGAAAAAGGAGCAGGAATACGGCCATCCTATTTTCATCATATCCGATGAACCATATCGTGAGCTGGTATACGGCGGGCTGAAAGTGCCATATATTCCTAATTATTACAAGAATACGCTGGTATGCTATTCCTGGAGTAAATCCCTGTCCCTGCCCGGAGAACGCATTGGGTATATTGTGGTGCCTGATGAGGTGGCGGATTTTGGCCGTGTTTATGGGGCCATAGCCGGTGCCGCCCGGGTATTGACCCATGTCAATGCCTCCTCCCTGTTTCAGCGGGTGGTGGCCCGCTGTGTGGATGAGCCGGCCAATATTGCCGATTATGAGCGCAATGGCCAGCTGCTGTATGACGGGCTGATTGAAGCCGGCTTTACCTGCCAGAAGCCTCAGGGAGCCTTTTATCTCTTCCCAAAGGCCCTGGAGGAGGATGATTATGCCTTCTGTGAACGGGCCAAAAAATATGATCTGCTGCTGGTTCCCGGCGCTGATTTTGGCTGTCCAGGTTATTTCAGGGCGGCATACTGTATTAAGGAGGATACCATCAGGCGTTCCATTCCGGCCTTTAAGAGGCTGGCGGCGGAATACGGCAAATAAAGGCGGCAGAGGCCTTATTTTTCAAGGGATAAATGACGATACTATGGCATAGGATGTATGCAGGCTAGGGAAGGCACCGAAATTTGCGGTATGGCAAAGGGAAGGTGAAGGTATGTCAGTAAGGACAGGCAGCTCCATGAATATGGGGACGGCGGAGCTTTTGGCGGACACCAGGGAAAAGGAGGGCAGCAGTACGGCTGCCCCAGCCTCCATTCAGGTGGAGTCCTTTAAGAAAATTCTGACGCAAAAGCTGGGCACCATTAGTGATACCCTTGCGGAAATGATGGAGGAAAGGGCGGCCCTCCAACAGGTTCAGGCCCAGGTAGCGGTTACGGAAATTGTGCGGCGGGTAATGCCTGACGGCAGTATCCGCATTACGGAGTATGTGGACGGCAAGGTGAAGAGCGTAGAGCATAAGCCGCCTCATATGGAATACGTGGTGGACAAGAATAAGCCTATACCCAGGGACGGGGATGGTATGCTTCTGACGTCCCGGCAGGCAATGGTTCTGAAGCCAAAATTCAGTATCGCCGAAGAGCTGTTCAATATGTAATGGCAGTATGGTATAATTAGCCGAGGCCCGTTTGGTATGTGCCAGATGGGCCTTTATTAATGGAGAAGGGTTTGATTTAGTTTTATGACAAGGATAGTAATTGCCACCAGAAATAAGGGGAAGGTCAGGGAAATGCAGAATGCCTTTAGTGATTTGCCGGTGGAGCTGATTTCCCTGGCTGATATAGACGGTGATATTCCCGAGGCGGTGGAGGACGGGGTGACATTTATGGAAAATTCCCTGAAAAAGGCCCGTCATTATCAGGAAATGACCGGTATGGCCTGCCTGGCTGATGATTCCGGTCTGGAGGTGGAGGCACTGGGAGGGGCGCCTGGCGTATATTCGGCCCGTTATTCCGGGGAAAATGCAGATGATACCTCGAATAATGCCAAGCTGGTGGCGGAGCTCCGTAAGCGGGGGCTGGACAGCTCCCCGGCGGCCTTTCAGTGCGCCCTGACCCTTGTGGATAGGGAGGGCAGGGTGCTGCAGACCCAGGGCTCCTGTGAGGGGATAATCCGTCTGGAGGCCCGGGGAAACGGGGGCTTCGGCTATGATCCGTATTTTTATGTTGGCGACAGGTCCATGGCGGAGCTGACCCTATCCGAAAAGGATGCCATCAGTCATCGGGGGGAGGCCCTGGGGAAAATGGCTGTGCTGTTAAAGGAGCATTTGAAATGAGAGTAGGCGTAATGAGTGACAGTCATGGCAATACCATGGCGGTGGACCAGGCCGTGGAGCGGGCCGGGGAAGTGGATTGCTGGCTTCATGCCGGGGATTTGATCGGCGATGCGGAATATCTGGCCATGGTAACGGACAAACGGGTAATCAATGTGGCGGGCAATTGCGATTGGCCCAGCAGCGGCGTTGATGATGAAGCAGTGGTGGAGCTGGGGAGGCACAGGCTTTTCCTGACCCACGGTCATATTTACGGTGTAAAACGGGATAAAGCCCTGCTGCGGGAGGCAGCTATCAGCAAGGGGGCGGATATTGCCGTATACGGTCATACCCATGTGGCGGAGATTGATGAGGGGGCGGATTGTCTGGTGATTAATCCCGGCAGTGTGTCCCATCCCAGGGATGGGAAGGCCCAGTCCTTTATGGTGCTGAACATAGAAGGGGATAAGGTGCAGGTGGAGCATTTTCACCTATGATTAAGAAGAAAAGGCAGTGAACCACCACCATTATCACGGACAAAAATGTTTTATTAAAGAGATGTAATACAAAAGGCAGTAAATAATCACCTGGAGCAATAGGATAAATCACGTTAAAAAATTTACTTGCTATACCTTAGTATTAGTGGAAAAAATCATTTGTTTGAGCGACGCGAGTTATGATTTTTTCACTATATGAAAGCAAGGAAAATTTTTAGTGATTTAATCCGTGCTACAGGTGATATTTACTGCCGTATTTTTTGATTATGATTACATTTTTTCGTCAATGCCGATGATACGACCGTTCAGCACCTTTACCAGTCCCCGGTCAGTGAGCTTTAGCTCGGGAATTACAGGAAGGCTGAGGAAGGCCAGGGTCAGGAAGGGGTCATATTCCCTATTTACCCCTAGCTTAAAGGCCAGCTGTTCCATTTTGGCGGCCTGACGGGCCGTTTCAACAGCGGATTTATCCGTCATGAGACCGCCCACCGGCAGGGGAAGTATTTCCTCCACCTTACCGGCTGCTGCAATGGCGATACCGCCGCCACAGCTTTCAAGGCTCTGTGCGGCAATAAGCATATCCCTGTCGTTGGTCCCGATTACAATAAGGTTATGGCTGTCATGGCCAATGGTTTGGGCAATGGCCCCTTTGCTTAGTCCAAAGCCCTTTACCAGCCCAATACCCCGTTGGCCGGTTTTATGGTGACGTTCAAATACGGTCAGCTTCAATATATCCTGGTCCGGGGCGGCAACGGCCCTGCCCTGGACCACCGGCACCTCCTGCCAAAGGTGACGGGTCAGCAGCTGCTTGGGAATAAGACCTATTACATTAGCCCTTCGGCCCTTTATGGGCAGGGCAAATTGTTCAATAGTTAATTCGGGCAGGTTTACGGATTGGCTCAGCCGGCCAGGTACGGGAGGCACCTCAAGGCTGTCCCAGATATCCTTTATACAGATGCCCTGTTTGGCCACTAATTGGCCGCCTGAATAAACTGCCTCCGGTTCCCAACCCTCCAAATCGGGGAATATCAGCAAATCTGCCCGGCGGCCCGGGGCGATAACCCCGGTATCACGCATGCCAAAATAAGTGGCCGGATTTACTGTGGCCATCTGCAGGGCCTGCCATAGGGGCAGTCCCTGCTGTATAGCTTGGCGGACCATGGCATTTACCCCACCTTCCTTCATTAGGTCGCCTGGGTGCCGGTCATCGGCGCAGAAGCAGCAAAAACGGCTGTTATGCTGGTTTATTACCGGCAGCAAGGCCTCCAGATTGTGGGCGGCAGAGCCCTCCCTTATCATGAGATACATACCAGCAGCCAAGCGATCCTCGGCCTCTTCCACCGTTACACATTCATGGTCTGAGTCCACACCGGCCGCGGCATAGCCCATAAGCTCCTTCCCCTTCAGCATAGGGGCGTGACCATCCACAAAGTGGTGGGGGCCAATCATATTCAGCTTGTCCCAGACCGTTTTGGTTCCATTGAGTACCCCGGGAACATCCATAAGCTCCCCCAGGCCCAGCACGCGGCTGTCATTCAGGAAGGGCTTTAAATCTCCGGCCTTAAGGACAGCACCTGCATCCTCAAGGGGAGTGGCGGGCACGCAGGAGGGCAGCATAAATTTAATCTGCAGGGGTAAATCAGCAGAGGCATCCAGCATGTACTGAATACCCGTTTCGCCGCCCACATTGGCAATTTCATGGGGATCAGCCACTACGGTGGTAGTTCCCTTGGGTACCACCGCCTGGGCAAAGCCAAAGGGGGTCAGCATAGAGCTTTCGATGTGTACATGGGAGTCAATAAACCCGGGGGTTATGTATTTGCCCTTCAGGTCAATTTCCCTGTCCCCGTGGTATTGGCCCAGTCCGGCGATATACCCGTCTTCAATGGCAATATCCGTTTTAATAAACCGGCCGGTAAAGCCGGCAAATACCTGGGCGTTCTTTAATACAAGCTGGGACTTGGCCTTGCCGGCAGCTGTCTGCATGAGCTTTTGTCTATCCATGATTTTCTCCTGCTAACAATTATCGTATTTCTGCATCATCAAAGCTTGCCTTCATACCGTCGATATAAAGGGTTATGTCATTTAGCTGGTTGGGGGTAAGATAGCGGTCATCGGCCAGATACCAATCAATCAGCTTATACCGTCCGTCAGCGTCGGTGACGACAATGGCTTTAAATTCAATATTTTTCGGCAGCTCCTTAAAATATTTATGGGCATCTGCCATTTTTACGTGACTGCTGTCCCAAAGGTGATTTTTCATGGCCCAGACAATCTGCCCCGCAACATAATAGGCCCGATCCTCTCCCCGGGTCATAATGGACTTATCCTCCGCCTGGGCCTCCTTGGCCAGGGCATCTACCTCGTATTGGGGCGGCGCAAACACGGTCCAGTAATCACCATGCCGGTCAGCCACCAGCAGCTGATTGGTCATAATATCATCATTGGCAAAGCCTACCCGATTTTGGGACATCTCCAGCAGGTAATTATAGGTGCTTAGCAGCCTGTCCTCCCGGTCAATATCCTCCGGTGCTGTACGTAAATCAGACATGAGCCGGCCGCCAAGACTGAGGAAGGGCACATTGTCCAACAGCTTCATGGCCAAATTATTGGCCCGCTTATCCGTATAGTCCGAACCATAATACCAGCGGGCAGCTTCCCGGGCATAGTCATAGGCCAGGGAGCTGAGGGCATATATGTCATAGTCCTTGTGGGGCTTCGGGGTGAAGGTACCGGGCTCCAGGGCCATTTTGGCATTGATTAGTCCTTGAGTAATGGCAATGTTTCCGGCTCCAATAGTGAATATTCCTTTTCCAAACTCCTGAGGGTGCTTCTTGTCAATTACATAAATTTTGCGCAGGCCATCCCCATTTTTCTTTTTGGCAATCTTTAATATTTCCGGGTTGTATTTTACAAGGGGGGCCTGAATATTATCAGTGATAAAGTCACTTTCCTCCGCATCCGGATAGCGTTTGTGAAAAACCTTCAGTCCCTTTTCGGCAGCCTTTATTTCCTCCTTTGAGGTGGGGGTATGCAGATAGGTTTCGGCGGAAGCCCAATTGGTACTCCAGAAAAGGGGGGTGAGCAGGGAAATAAGGGCTCCGGCCAGAATGATTTTTTTTACGGTTGATATGATTTTCATAGGTCACTTTCTTTCCTTGCAGAATGTAAAACGCTAAGGATAAGTATATTACCTGGTAAGGTTTTTAGTCAAACAATATCCACAGCTATGGCCCCATAGGGGGCTTTACACAAAAAAATCCGCCTACCTTGGCTGGTTGGCGGATCACAGGGTATTATTTGATATTGGGGCTGCTGTTGGGGGAAGGGGCTTTCTCCTTATTGGTCATGGTGTTCTCTTTATTGGCTATGATTTTTTCCTTTATAATCTTGTTGAGGCCCTTATTAACCTTTTCCAGGACCTTAAGGGCTACGGATTTGTTGCCCACAGTGCCAATCCATGTGCTGTCACTTTGTTTTTCCACGAATTTTCCGTTATAAATGTAACGGTCTGCCTTAACATCAATGATTTTACATGGAACGGTGGCAATCATTTCTATACCCTGGGTGAAGAAGGTAAATTTTTCCTTGCGTTGAAAGGGCTCTACTGCAAGGCAGATAACATAGTCGTATTCATCACTGGCCAGTGCATCCATTATGTCCCGGCGCTCCGCCATGGACAAATCCGTCATACCGGCGTCAGCCAGCTTTTTTACTACGGCATCATCTTTGATTACGTCAAATTTCTGGGATAAATTGTTGTTGAGGTTATCCACCAGGCATTTATCAAGCTCCGGGTCATAGGTGGTATTGGCGTTGTTAATGTATACCAGGGCAACCCGATGCATTGGTGAGGCCATAGTAATAGCGGTCATAGCACAAAGGAGGGCCACAATTAAAAATAAAATTGCAATAGGATTTTTCCTCATACCTTTTTACTCCTTTCCAAGGGACAATAAATTTAAAAGTCTATTAATATGTTTTCTTCACCCTTATGTGATATTCCTGCCTGATGAAGGATATTTTTATGTTGAGGGTGAATATTCGATTCAGCAGTATGGAGCTTAAAAAGCTGCTTTAAATAGGTTATTATTTTATCCTAAGAAGCTTAAGTGGTAGAATAAAATCAGGAGATTTAGTTCGGCAGAGATAAGAGCTGAGAATGGATTGGGAGGTATCTGGTGTGAAAAAAGTACGCATAACAGTTATCCGCAAGGCAGCCTATCAGGATTTGATGGAAAAATATGAAAATCCCATGGAGCACGCCTGTGATATGGAAGAGGGAAGGGTATATATATCAGTGGCCTGGCACAAGCCGGAGGGTCTGTGCCAAAGTGCCTGGGAAACCATGTCGCCCTTTGTTATGGCACTGGCCCATGGGGCTGAGAATTTTTATGATGGTTGGATGAAAAATCCCCGGGCGGCCATGATTTCCTGTAATGACGGCTTTCGGCCGGTAAGCTTTTTGCTGGAGGCTATTGAGGAATAGGGCGGAGAATATGGGAGCTTCATTTTTTGAGCTGTAGCTTTAGCTCCAGCTCCAGCTCCAGGTTTTCCCTCAGTAGTTGTTTATGCTTGCCCAAAGCCTTATATGATGTTAAAATGTTAAGTGATTATACAAATTTTTATAACTGTCATATGGAGAGGTAAGGACCATGGGCATCTATGAAAAGCAATTCCGTTTGTGTAATATAAATATATATATATGCGGGGAGGACATTCCTTCTTCGGCTGCAGCGGATTGGATTAGTGTGTCCGAAAACAAATTCATATTTTTGTAGTATAACCACATTGGCCTGTGCGGTGATATCGTACAGGCTGATGTGGCTTTTGTATTAATGCAATGCTTTGAAAGGGGAATTGGGTATGGATACCAAAGGACAAAAGGATTTGACCACAAAAATAATATTAGGGCTGGCTTTGTGGATAACCCTGTGTATTGGACAACAGCCGGTGGAGGCTGCCACGTATGATGTTCACAACGAAGGCGAGGCATGGACGAAGCTGGGGCGTTATCCTTCTGTAGCTGAACAGCCGGAGGAGGTATATCGCTATTACGGTGAGGGCAGCAAAAACACTTTAAATCTTTGGGCCAACCCGATAACAGGAAAGGAAAAATTATACGCCAGCCAATTTTATGCTGGATTTGGCAGTGACCACACCATGAATTTCAATGGTGGTGGCGATAGCAATCTGGAAGTAATGGCCGGCACCGCCTCAAATAACACCCTGAATGGGTCCGGGGGGCAAGCCTTATTTCTTTATGGTGCATGGAATTCAGGGAAGGATAATGCCAACAGCAACAAGGTCAGCTTTTCTGGTGGCAACGTGCAGGGCGTTTATGGCGGCTATGTAGGTGATAACGGAACGGGAAATGCTGACAATAATACGGTGGAAATCTCCGGTGGAAAAATCAACGGAGATGGTTATGCTTTGGCTATTGCCGGACACTCTTCAAAGGGCTCTGCTAACAATAATTCTATAACTGTCAGTGGTGGCAGCTTTCACGATGCATTCCTCTATGGTGGCAGAGGCCGCACTGCGGCTGATGGGAATATAGTGAATGTCAGCAGCTTCTCTGGCGATATTAATCGAATTTATGGTGGCTTTACTTCTGGCGCGAAGGTGACTACAGCCTCCAACAATACTGTCACCCTCGACAATAAGGGGGATGGCAGCTTTTCAGATAGCTACTATATCGCGGGCGGCTTTGCCTCATCGGAAAAATCGGATGGCTCCGCCATCGCTTCCAACAACAAAGTGCAGATTCTCGGTGGCACATATACTCATGGCACGATACACGGCGGAACAGCATACGTTTCCCAATATGGTCCTTCGGTTACGGTCAGCAACAACATCGTGGAAATCAAAGGCGGTGTGTTGAAGGGCAGCACTCCTTATTCGTATTCATATATCTACGGCGGCTCTGCACAAAGCGGCAAAGTGGAGGGCAATTCGGTTATCATCAGGGGTGGCACTATTGATGGCTTTGTTTATGCGGGAGATGCCGGGGAACGTGGTGAGGAATTGAATAATTCCATCGACGTTTATAAAGGTGCCAATCTTGAAAAAGCCGAATTGTACGGTACACAATACAAAACTGACGCAGCCGCGCTGAAAAAAGCAAACCCTGTGCTGAACGTTCACGCTTCAAATATAAAGGTACAGAAAATAGGCAGCTTTGCCAAAATCAACTATAATCTGCCGAACACGGTCAAAAACGGCGATA
The DNA here is from genome assembly GCF_947302755.1 of uncultured Anaerovibrio sp. Taxonomy (GTDB): domain Bacteria; phylum Bacillota; class Negativicutes; order Selenomonadales; family Selenomonadaceae; genus Anaerovibrio. The sequence goes on along the minus strand of NZ_CAMYWM010000011.1, from coordinate 2,411 downwards.
TTATTTTAGAGGCCGACGAAGCCGTTCTGAACAATACGGAAATCGGTGTTTCTGCTCCCGGTGGTACCTCCTTGGATGTAGATGATAAAATTTATCTGCTTACTGCCAAGGAGGAAATTACAGGAGAGCTTGGGGAAACAGAGGCAATATTTAGCGAGGGTGTTTCTATCCAACGCGCCATGGATATCAGTTTGGTGAATAATACTCTTGTGGGCACACTCACCGATGGTCCTCACCGTGGCGGCGGCAGCGAGGCCAAGCTCAACGACCAGACCAAATCCCTTGTGGAAACCACGGCGGCAGGCATGGCTGTCCTCAACAGCAGTGCCGACTTCGTTGCTTCCCAGGGCTTTTCCACAGCCTCGGTGGCAGCGGCAGCTGACCCAGGGAGTTATTCCCCATTCTTCGCAGCCGGGGGCTCCAATATGCGCCTTAATACCGGTTCCCATGTGGACAGCAAGGGCTACGGCTTTGCCATCGGTCTTGCCAAGGAAATCAGGTGCGGAAAGCAAACCCTGCTGACAGGGCCCTTTGTGGAGCACGGCGGTGCGTCCTATGACAGCTACCTTGACGATGGCACCCATGGCGATGGCAGGAACCGCTTCACCGGTGGCGGCTGGTTCCTGCGCAGTGAGCAAAGGACGGGCTTCCTCTATGAGGCATCCCTTCGCTTTGGGCATCTGACCAGTGATTATAATGGTACTATGAATCTGCCATTGGGTCCCCAATCCACCAGCTATGACAGCTCAAGCAACTATTATGGCTTCCATTTAGGTGTGGGGCACCGTTGGGCACAGGGCAAAAACGACAGTCTGGACCTTTACGCCAAATACTTCTATACGCACCAGAACGGCACTAATGCCACCCTTTCTACCGGTGAAAGCTATCATTTTGATGCTGTAAAATCCAGCCGTACCCGGCTGGGACTTCGCTACACCCATCAGGCTACATCCCTTTGCAACGTATACGGCGGTATTGCATGGGATTATGAATTTGATTCCAACGCCAGAGCCACCTATCGCGGTCTGGCTACCCCTACGGCTTCCATGAAGGGCTCCAGCGGCATGGCGGAGCTGGGAGTGAAATTCAGGCCTGACGAAAAAAATCCGTTGACAATGGACCTCTCTGTCCAGGGCTGGACCGGCAAGCAGAAGGGCTTCGCCGCCAACCTGGGCCTCCAGTGGAGCTTCTGAGAAAAATATGGGGCCTGTCGTACTAAGGGAACTGCTCTGATATGTTCAGAGAATACGCGGCAGCCCCTTAATTTCTATGTATTAAAGGCAGAGTGCGAAAGGGAGGCGAGGGAATTATGAATGCGAAGATACTTGTTACAGGACGAAATAAGGAGATAGTTTCGGATGTATGCAAGCATTTGCGGGTGGACAGAGGGGATCAGCCCGTTAAATGTAATCCCGTCAGGCGGGCCCTCTTTGATGTGATATTGAAGGACATTCCCAAGATAATAATTATTTGCCTAAGAGATGAAACAAAGGATACCGTTCAACAGTTTAATCTGTTGAAAAATGCTGTACGGCAAGGCATTTGCAGGGTTATTGTTATTACCAGCCCCAGGGATGAAAAGACCTTTGTGCGATTTACAAGGCTTGACAGGGTTACCTTCCTTTCCAGACCAGTTTCCCTGCTGGCGTTATTTGAACGGCTGGTTCATATAGAGGAGGACCTAAAAAATGCACCGGAGCAGTACGTGGAATTTGTTAGGGAAGCTGCTGGTGAGGAGGCGGCAGGAAGGACAGTTTTGGTGGTGGATGATGATACGGAGCTGCTGCTTCACATCAAGGACCAGCTGGAGGAATTTTATAATGTGGTGCCTGTGAAATCGGGCAATGCCGCATTAAAATATCTGGCAAAACGCAAACCGGATATAATCCTTTTGGATTATCTTATGCCGGAGCAGAACGGGGCCGAGGTATTGACCAAAATCAGGGCAGAGGAAGAATACAGGGATATTCCGGTGATTTTCCTTACCGGAGTTTCAGAAAAGGATACTGTAATTAAGCTGCTGTCCGAATTTAAGCCCCAGGGCTATATTGTTAAGCCATCCAAAAAATCAGAAATTGTAGCAAAAATAATCGATGTTTTGGGGTGATACTTCATGGAATACGATTTGGCATGGTTGGAGTCTTTGGGCTTAGATACTCAGACAGGCATATCCTATACGGGGCGATTTGACAAGTATATGTCTGCTGTGTACCGCTTTTTCATTAACTATGAAAAGAACAGGGCCAAGATAGAGAAATATTATGGGGCTCAGGATAAAGAGAATTTTTTGATAACGGTTCACGCCTTGAAAAGCAACGCCAAAATGATTGGCGCCATGGAGCTCAGCAGCCAGTTTGAAAAAATGGAAGCAGCCTCCAATAACGATGATGGGGATTACATAAGAGGGAATT
>NZ_CAMYWM010000010.1 GCF_947302755.1 uncultured Anaerovibrio sp. | reverse complement strand
CCATGTCCTTCTTATTGATAAGCTGCACTTCCACATCAATCTTGGTTTCGTTTTCTGTTACACAGAAGATATCAAGACGGGTCAGCTTTTCATCTTCGTAGAAGGGAACAATTTCACTATTTTTGAACTGAATATCCTTGATTGCCTGTTCACCTGTGCGATTCAATATAGCATTTAGTAAATCAATGGTGATATTCTTTCTCTCATCCCTGCCGAAGATGAATTTGAAAAGGACATCGTTCATAGGGTTGTACCGCTTGTTGGCGATGTCATTTTCGATTTGCTGCTTTGTAATAGTACGCTGGTCTTCCATTGAAAAATCTCCTTTGCTCAAATAGATTATAACATGAAAATGTTTGTTAGGGTAGAAACAACTATGTAGAGGAACTTTAAAGTAAAAACTGTATTTATTTAATATTATACAACAGAAATGCGAAATAATCAAAGAATTAAATACCGAGAGATTAGAAAAATTCGGAAACATATGATAGGGAATACAATAAGGCAAAATTTCATATTTTATGAAGTAGATAAAGCTTACATAGGTAATTTATCTGCTTTCGTAATAGTAGTGGAGATATTTTCTAATGACAGTGTAGAGAACAATTCAGAGACAAGCAAGAGGAACGATATTATGTCATTTTGAGATGGCTGTCACATTCTGCCGGAAGTATTTTTGCAGACCTGGTCCTGGACAAAGTATGTAATTCCTTTTTTGGCATTAACAGTTTATTTAACAATTTTTTACCTGTTTGCGCCCAACACCAATCATCCTACCGTACCTTCAGCCTTTGTGGTTTCCTCCTTGGTAACAGTTGCCTGGCTGGCGGCAACGGGGATATACAGCTGGTTTATTATGATTATTCCCAGTATAGGTGACGTATATGGGCCATTGATGGGGCTGTTTGTATTGTTTTCCTGGTTTTCTTGGATTATCTACATTATTATTGTAGGGCTATGTTTACTGAAATCATGGCAGGAACGGGAAATGCTGTGGGAAGAATATTGCGGCTGTAGTGACCATTAAGCAGCAGTATATATGCAGAATAAATAGTCGATGAAGTGCTGTGAAAGCCGGCATAATTGGAGTTACCCATCAACCACTAAAAATCCGCCGACGGGCTGGGATATAGCAGCTTATCGGCGGATATATGGGTTAATTATTCAGAGGATATGCAGTTAATCGGTGTTTAGCACACGATCCGTACTTTTTTTACCCCAAAAGCATTTTTTAGGGCATCAATGCAGTCCCGTTCCAGGAAAGAGCGTTCACGGGGGTTGCCTACGACGATTAGCAGGGTATCTCCGGCCCGGTTAAAGGTTTCAACGGTCTTAAAGGCCCGGTCATAGACCTCCTGGCCCACCATTTCCCTGGTTTTCTGTAATGGCTCCACCAGCTCCGGCTTGGTGTCAGCCAGCCGTTCCTCCAGAGGACGCATTACCTCACTGTGCAGGGCACCGTTGTCCATCCAATCATTTCTAGTTTCAGCATACATAGTATTACACCAGCTTTCTATAAGTATATGGATACAGGATTAATCTGTATATTCTATTGTACTCTGCTCCGAATATGAAAACAATAATAATTCAAAGTTCACCCCGTGGTTCACTGACCTTGGGGTGATTTTTTGTTATACAAAAAGGTTTTACGGTAAAGAGGGCGAATATAAGAACATATAAAGCTTTTGATGGGAGGCATGAAACGTGAATTATACAGGTTGGATTGGTAAAGGTATGGCAGGTATTGGTTTGGCGGCGATGGTGGCCCTTTATCCCCTGAATATGGGGCAGGCCGCAGTCCCTGGGGTGAGCGGGGCGGCCGTGGCAGTGACCCAGCAGCAGGGGGGGTATGTCTATGAGGCAAAGGGCTTGAAGCTGGTTGTACCCGAAAAACACAATGATAAATTAATTATAAAAGCCCTTTACGCCGGTGAGAACGGTAAGCTGTTTACCGTATCCGAAAAGAAATCAGTGGAGGAAAGCCGACTGGCCCATATGAAATACGATGGTATGGGGTGGTTGTTCAGTATCGGCAAGATTAGTGAGGGACAGCTTAATGAAATGCTGGCCAATGATATGTCAGGGGTGGAAATATTTGCCAAGGATATATCGGGAATGTATTATGTCTTTTACCATCCAACGGATGTGCGCTATCATCGGTCTACCATACAGGAGATGAGGGAGGATCAGGTCCTGTGGACAGAGCTGGTACAGTGGGCCGGGCAATCGGTACGGTCAGATTTTATTAAAAATAATCCGGGACTGGTATCGGTGACCTTTAACAACGATGAGGTAATTGAGCAATGGCGAAGTGCCATGAAGGCCTACAAGGGCTATAATGATGGCCAATATGCTTCATCACCGGCCTGGGTGCAGAAGCTGCCCGAGGCTAAAGCCAGTCAGCAAATGCTGGTGGTAGCCGGTGTGGGTGCCACAACTGCCTGGGTATCCCTTCATGAGAAGGATTGGAACGGCCAATGGCGTCAGCTTATGACTACCCCGGGCTTTATCGGCAGAAATGGCCTGGGAAAGACCAAAGAGGGCGATGGCGGAACTCCGGTGGGAACCTTCGGGTTTAATGCGGCCTTTGGTATTGCTCCTGATCCTGGCTGTGCCATTCCGTATCAGCAGGTGGACGAGAATTTCTACTGGTCCGGGGATGAGCGTCCCGGTATGAGGTATAACCAAATGGTAGATATTCGGACAATGCCGGATTTGGACAAGAATGCCAGCGAGCATATTGTGGACTATAATCCGCAATACATCTATTGTTTGAATATCAGCTACAACGATAAGCAGGAGCCGGGGAAGGGTTCGGCCATTTTCCTGCACAGCTTTGGACCAAATAAGCCATATACCGGTGGCTGTGTAGCTCTTCCGTTGGATAAAATGGAATTTGTGATGAAGCACGTCCGCCCGGATTGCGTGGTAGTGATTAATGCCCTGGATAAGCTGGGGGGCAGCTTCTGATTTTTGATTTACCATTGAAGTGGAGTGATTGTGATGTTTTTGCAGCCGACAATCAAACGGCGTGAAATGATGTTTTGTGCTTTGTGCGGTGATGCTCCCTGTAGTGCAGCCTGTCCGGCAAAGCTTCAGCCAGGCGATAAATTGCGTAGTATATGGTTCGGCGGCGAGCATCATGCGGCGGCCGGCCTGCCGGAAAGGAATTATTGCGCGGAGTGTTCAGGTGATTGTGAAGCAGCCTGCATTAGTCCCGGTAAGGTACCTATAATGAAGCTGATGAACCGATTGAGGCATAATGTAGAGCCTAAGGTTACAGCAGAGGCGTTGGCAAATGATGATATATTGCAGACGGAGATTTGCGGTATTCCCCTGGAAAATCCTTTTTTGTTGTCCTCCTCGGTGGTGGGCAGCAATTATGATATGTGCGCCCGGGCCTTTGAGGCAGGGTGGGCCGGCGTTTCCTTCAAGACCATCTGTAATTTTGCCATTCGTGAGGCGTCCCCAAGATATTCGGCCATTACCGGTGGCGGCGGCAGCATAATGGGGTTTAAAAATATTGAACAGCTGTCCGACCACAGTGTTGTGGAAAATATGAAAATTTTTAAGGACCTGAAACGGGATTACCCTAATAAATTTCTGCTGGCCTCCATTATGGGCCGCAACGATGAGGAATGGGAGGAGCTGGCCAGACTGTGTCAGGAAAACGGGGCCGATGCCATAGAGCTGAATTTTTCCTGTCCCAATATGATGGAGGAGGGGTTGGGCTCAGATGTTGGCCAGAGTCCCGAATATGTGGAACGATTTACCAGGGCCGCCTGCCGTGGGGTGAATATTCCTGTTTTGGCCAAGCTTACACCTAATGTGGCCACCATGAGTGAGGCGGCGGAGGCCGCCAAGCGAGGGGGTGCAAGGGGAATTTCAGCCATCAATACAATCAAGAGCATTATGCGGATAAATTTGGAGACATATGTATCCAGCCCGGCGGTGGGACGGACTTCGGCAGTGGGCGGATATAGTGGCAGAGCAGTAAAGCCCATTGCTTTAAGATTTATTGCTGAGCTTGGGAAAAATCCGGAGCTGGCCAATCTCCATATCAGTGGTATGGGAGGCATTGAAACCTGGCAGGATGCGGCGGAATTTATCCTTATGGGGGCCGGGACGGTTCAGGTAACAACGGCTGTCATGCAGTACGGCTACAGGATTATAGATGATCTGAAGGCCGGCCTTAAATATTATTTGAAGCTTCAAAACAGGAACAGTGTCCAGGAGATAGTCGGGTTAGCCCTGACCCATGTAAGTAATACGACAGAGTGCCTGGAGCGGGATACAGTGGTATATCCCCAGTTCTTGCTCAAGAAGTGTATTGGCTGCGGACGCTGTCAGATATCCTGTGCCGATGGCGGTCATCAGGCTATAGTGTTAAAAAACAGGAAGCCTGTACTTAATCCGAAAAGGTGTGTGGGCTGTCATTTGTGTATTCTGGTATGCCAGGCCCGGGCAATACAGTCTTCGGGAAAAAGGGTAAAGAAGCAGTAGAGGTGAGTCCCCCGTTGATTGGTTATGGGGGACTCCTTTTGATATACATTATTAAGAAGGTGGTGATGGTTCATGAAGCGAAATAAGAAAAAGGAGCTGGTGGAGCTTTCCAAGAACACAAAACGGCTGTATCAGACTCTGTGCGCCAACATTATGGGGCAGGATGAGGCCATACATTATTTCGTTCAGGGGGTGTTCAAGGGGCAGTTTATTCCGGAGTCATCCTCTAAAACAATGCATAATATCTTTTTGCTGTCAGGGCCGCCCGGTATTGGTAAATCCCGTCTGGCCCATATTACTGCCGATGTACTCGGGCGGAGCATTCTGGAAATAAATCTGGATATGAATGCGGCAGAGCCCTTTGCCAAGGAGCTGGTCTACACGGTAAGCGGCAGCAAAAAGACGGGACGGATAACCAGGTTTGTGGAGGAAAATCCCAATGGTATTCTGCTCCTAAAGAATATTGAAAAGGCCAGTCCCAAGGTGGTGTCAGCCATCAGCAAGATCATTGAAACCGGTCAGGTGGTGGACGCCGCCAATGAGAAGGTCATATCCTTCCGGGAAACCATGATAATTTTCACAACCCATGTGGGGGCGGAGCTGTATTTAAATGATGCTTTGGGCTCCATGCTGCCTAAGTCGGTTATTTTGGGGTCCTTTGCCAAGGAATTGGAGGACTCGGATTTTCCCATTATATTCTTCTACGAATATTTCAATAATGAGAATATTATTTTCTTCAAGGATATGGCCGTCAATCATTTGTTGGAGCTGATGGAGCATAGCTTTTTTGATTTTGCCACCGAGATTAAAAATGAATACGGCTACGATATGGAGCTGGATCCGGATATGCTGAATCTGTGCCTGTTTAACCAGTGTGATATGATTGATGCCAATTCCGTATTATCCCTTAGTAAGGCTTTTCTGAAAAATGAGTTTTATGAGCTGAGCCGTCATCTGGAGCCGGATGCCCTGACCAAAATCCAACGGATTAATTTTACAGTGGAGCGGCCTGAGGCGGATAGCCCCATGACCACCCTGTTCAGCTACAGGGAAAAGCCTCAGGTGTTATTGGTGGCCAATCAGGAAAAATATGAATGTTTGCTGGATAATGAGTATCTGGATTACATTTTTGTCAAGGATATTGATGAGGCGGTGAAGATTCTTTCAGAGGCCTGTCTGTCCTTTGCGGTGGTGGATTTGATGGAGGGAGTTGAGGATAGGGGCTTCAGCGTGTTAAGCCTTGATGACCAGGTTTCGGTAGGCCTGGGGGTCTTTGAAATTATTCGGGAAAATCTGCCGACCCTGCCGGTATACCTGATAAAGCACGATTCCATTACCATGGCGGATTATTTTACCTTCAGGCAAAAGGGGGCCCGGGGAACCGTGGATTTGTCGGTGGACCGGGAGCATGCCCAGGCGGAGCTGCTGCTGATTGCCCGTGATACCCTTATTCAAAAGAATTATGATGTCCTTCAGCGGGAGGACCTAATCGTAAAGTATAGTACAGCCCAGCAATTATCTGCTGATGGAAAAACGGCTGAGGTTATATTTTACGATTTTGACTTTGAAAGCCTCAAGGGGCCTGATCCGGTGGATGAATATCTGGAGGAGTACAAGGAGCCCCGGTATTTTGATGATATAGTGGGTGGAACCAGTGCCAAGGAGGACTTGAAATATCTGAAGGAATACCTGGTTAACCCCGAAGCCTTTGTGATGAAGTATCACAGTGTGCCGGGGGGAGTGCTGCTTTTTGGTCTGGCCGATGCGGGCAAGGTGTCCTTGGCCAGGGCCTTGGCCACCGAGGGAGATGCCACTCTGTTGATGATTACCCCCTCCAGGTTGGCCGATTTGACCCCTGAGGGAGCCTGTGACCTTCTGAAGGATTTATTTGAGAAGGGGATACGGGAGGCTCCGTCGGTTATCCTTATAGAAAAGTTTGATCTGCTCATAAAGGCCTGTGGTTTGGGGGCAGTTAAACAGCTTATTAACGGGATTAAGGATATTAAGTCCTGCGGGTCACCGGTGCTGTTTGTGGGTACAATGAACTGGTCACATTCCACAGTTTCCGACGAAAATTCGGATATTGATCCGGAGTTGCTGCACCTTTTGGAGCACAAGATTTACGTGCGGCTGCCGGACAGGGATGAACGCATTGCAGGAATAAAAAAGGCACTGGCCAACAAGGATATTACCACCATTCCGGATACGATTATTAATAACATAGCCGACCGGGTTTTTGGACAGAGCATTGCTGATATTAATGAATTTATAGCTTTGGCCACCCGTATGGCCTTGAAGCAGCAAAAGGAGGTGGACAGCGATATTCTGTCCGATGCCCTGGATGAGCTGACCTTTGGTCAGAAGCATGATTGGGAGGAAATAAATTATTTTGCCACGGCGGTTCATGAGGCAGGTCATGCATACATGCTTTGGCTCACCGGGGAACAGTCCTCCTTTGTGACCATTGTGGGGCGGGAGGAATATGGCGGTTATACCAAGCCCAAGGTAAATGAGAAAATCAGCAAAAATTACAATCGTCAGTGGTATATTGACAAGATACGGGTCAGTCTGGCCGGCCGGGCCGCCGAGGTAGCTTTTTTCGGGGAAAAGGAGGGCATTAACGCAGGGATTAGCGGTGACCTGGAAAATGCTACCGTTCATGCAGTTCTCATGGTGAATAATTTGGGCATGGGCAGGAAGCTGCGGGCCTATATTCCCTTGGAGACCCTGTCTGTCAGTCCGGCGGCGGTGCAGGTTTATGATGAGGCCAATGAAATCATTCAGCAGGAATACGAAAAAACCCTGGAGATTGTAAAAAAGGGAAAAAGAGCCATCAAGGCCCTGGCTGATAAGCTGGTGGAAAAATATCAGCTGACGGGACCGGAAATCGATGAAATTTTTGCCAAATTCAAAAAGTACAAGGCTGAATGATTTATTTTCAGTAACACATATATTGGAGGTACACCTGATATATTGCTAATGTACATCACAGATTGTATAATTTACAGTGTTGAGGACACCGGCCGGTTATCAGAATATGACCAGCTTGCAGGGGCCGGGTTCTACAGAAAGGTGATGTATATGACAGAAAAGGAAAAATATTATCAGATTCGCAAGGAGGCCATGTGGACCGGCATAACTCTGGTGGTGCTGATTTGCTTTTGGATTTTTGCCGGCTTCGGCCTGTCCAGTGTGGACATCAGGGTATTTGGACTGCCCCTGTGGGCTGTTACGGGTACCTTTGGGGTATGGTTCTTTGCCATGGTGCTGGTCAAGCTGTTGACTACATTGGTATTTAAGGATATCGATCTGGAAACAGACACCAATTCCTCCGGAAGGGAGGGCCGGCCATGAATGGTGATTTTAGTCAGCTATTACCCCTTTTAGGCTATATGGCCTTTATGATTGGTATCAGCTTTTATGTGCGCCATCAGCAGCAGTCGGGGCTGATGAATAATTTCGTCAAGACCTACTTCATTGGCAACCGGGATTTGGGCGGCTTTGTGCTGGCCATGACCACGGTGGCTACCTACAGCTCCGTAAGCTCCTTTGTGGGGGGACCGGGGGTGGCCTGGAATGTGGGCTTTGGCTGGGTGTATATGGCCGTGGTTCAGGTGACAGCCGTGTTTCTGGTATTGGGCATCTTCGGCAAGCGGGTGGCCCTGCTGGCCAGTAAGTTCAATGCGGTAACGGTGGTGGATATTATTCGCCGCCGGTATAGGTCAGATTTGCTGGCGGAGATTTCAGCCTTTATAATTGTCTTATTCTTTTGTGCTACTATGGTGGCCCAATTTGTGGGTGGGGCCAAGCTCTTTGAGGCGGTTACCGGCTACAGCTATGTGACAGGGCTTATCCTGTTTGGGGCCATGGTGGTGGTGTATACCACCATAGGAGGCTTTAGGGCAGTGGCTATTACCGATACCTGTTGTGCTGTGATGATGATGATTGGTATTATGATGCTGGTGTATTTCGTTCTCCGGGCCGGAGGCGGCTATGACAGCATTGTGGCCCATCTGGAAATGAACCGCCCCGATATGCTGGAGCCTTTGTCCGGGGGGAAAATGCCCTATGGTTTGTACCTGACCCAGTGGATTTTGGTGGGAATCTGTACTATAGCCCTGCCCCAGTCTGTGGTAAGGGGCCTGGCCTTCAAAAATAACAAGAGCCTGGTACGGGCTATGCTAATCGGTACCTTTGTGGTGGGCTTCATGAATATTGGGGTGAATCTCACCGGTATTTTAGGTCAGGGGATTATGACCGGCGCTCCGGCGGATTATGGCGGCACGGACAGTATTATTCCCCGGATTGTGGTGACGGCCATGCCGGCCACCCTGGCCAGTATTGCAATTATTGGCCCCCTTTCAGCCAGTATTTCCACCATAAGCAGCCTGCTGCTGGTGGGATCCTCGGCGATTATCAAGGATATTTATCTCCATCGTCAGGAGAGAAGGGGCAATAAGCCGGGGGATGGCAAGCTGCGTATTTTATCCATGCTGGCAACGGCCGTTATTGGTGCCATTGTATTCTTTATTGCCATGACGCCGCCCAGTCTTATATGGCTCATAAATATGTTTGCCTTTGGCGGCCTGGAGACGGCCTTCTTCTGGACCCTCCTTTTAGGGCTGTATTGGCCACGGGCCAATAAAACCGGGGCCATGCTGTCTATGGTGGGAGGTACAGTCCTCTATTGCCTGGCCCAGGGTATGGGCTATAAGCTAATGGGGCTGCATCAGATCACCATTGGAATTACCGTTTCATTGATTTTGTTCCTTATAGGCTCCTATGTGGGTAAGCCTGAGGATAAGGAAGCTTTAGGGGATTTTTTCCCTGAATAGGGGAGTTTTCATTTAATATGAACACTTAGTGAGCACGAGCTTACAGCGCAGTGGGAGCTTAGTGATCGTTGTAAGGGCGTAGTGCAGAATACCATTTTGCACGGAGTTTTTTTAAGGAAAAGGGGTAGGTAAGAAAATGTTGGATGCATTAGTCGGAGAGATTTCTAATTTTATGTACGGCAAGCTGTTGATCGTGATGATTTTGGGTGTGGGGTTATATTACACCATCAGAACGCGATTTGTTCAGCTTCGTCTCTTTGGTGAGACCTTAAAGGTTATTATGGAGAAAAAGGAGGGGCAAAAGGTATCCTCCTTCCAGGCCTTGATGGTTTCCACTGCTTCCCGGGTGGGGACGGGTAATATTATTGGCGTATCAACAGCCCTGTGCCTGGGCGGCTTTGGCTCCATGTTCTGGATGTGGCTGGCTGCTTTTCTGGGCGGCGGTGCTGCCTTTGTGGAAAGTACCTTGGCCCAGGTGTATAAAAAGCGGGGCGAGCATGCCAGCTACGGTGGACCGGCTTACTATCTCGAGAGTGCTCTCCATAACCGGTTTGTGGCAATTATTTTTGCTTTGGCTCTGATTTGCACCTATGGTATAGGCTTTAATATGCTCTGTGCCTACAATCTGCAATCTACCTTCTCCGGCTTCAACTTCTACGACCCAAATCGAACTCCATGGTTTATTGGAGCAGTGTTGGCCGTGCTGGTAGGCTGGTGTATCTTTGGCGGCGGCCGCCGGATTATTAAGGCTACTTCGGCATTGGTTCCTTTGATGGGCCTGATCTATGTGCTGGTGGCATTTATTGTGGTTATTATGAACATCAGACTTTTGCCAGGGGTTTTTGATACTATCTTTACCCAGGCCTTTGATTTTGAGGCCATCTTTGGCGGCTTCACCGGCTCCTGTGTAATGTTTGGTATCAAGCGCGGACTGTTCTCCAATGAGGCCGGTGTAGGCTCTGCACCAAACGCCGCAGCTGCCGCTGATGTTTCTCATCCGGTAAAGCAGGGCTTGGTTCAGATGTTCTCCGTATTTATTGATACCATGATTCTCTGTACTGCAACGGCATTCCTGTGCATGAGCTCCGGTGTGGCCCCTACCAAGGAGTTGGCCGGTGCGCCATTCGTGCAGGCCGCTCTTGATGCAACCCTTGGCTCAGGTGCCGGCGTGTTCCTGACGGTTTCCATGCTGCTCTTTGCCTTTACTACCCTGCTGGGCAATCTCTATTATGTAGATAACTGCCTGGCTTATGTAAACGGCAAGGTGCCGGGTAAGCTGTTCATGACCTGCTATCGCGTATTTGCCGCTTTGGTAATTTTTGTGGGTGCCGGTCTTAGTATGGATCTCCTGTGGAATTTGGCCGACGTGCTCATGGGCTGTATGGCCATCATCAACCTGCCGGTTATCGTAATATTGGGCAGCCAGGCCATGGCTTGCCTGCGGGATTATGAGAACCAGCGGGATGCAGGTAAGGACCCGGTATTTTTTGCCAGGGATATTGGCCTGACTGAGCAGCTGGATTATTGGCAAAAATAAAAATGTTGACAAGCAATGGAAAATAATGTAATATTACTAACGTTGACGCGATGACGGTCAGCAACGGGGCATGGCTCAGTTTGGTAGAGCACCTGGCTTGGGACCAGGGGGTCGCAGGTTCGAATCCTGCTGCTCCGACCATTGCAATTTAAGGCTGGATCTTTGATCCAGCTTTTTGTTTTGCCCAAAAATATATTTTAGATACATATGGTTATAGCTTATAGCACAAAGGAAAAACATTTGTCTGACAATTAGACAATAGAGTACTGAAAAATTGTTCACTTTTAAGTTTCTTTCTTTTCATTTGTCTAAATTTAAAAAGAAAAAGCGATTTATTTTACAAAATAATTGGTTAGATGTATAATGAATTCGTAAAACATTTATAAGAGAAATGTTATAAGTGTTTTTTGCTTGGTTGGTATGCTGAATATCAAATTTATTATTGTTTCAGCAACACAATAAGGGTAAATTTTGTGTTTTGAGAGGAGAGTTAATCAAGTATGGGCAAAAAAATGAAAACTATGGATGGTAACACAGCTGCGGCTTATGTGTCTTACGCATTTACTGATGTGGCTGCTATCTATCCTATCACCCCATCCTCACCAATGGCAGAGCATGTTGATGAGATGGCTGCAAAGGGGCAGAAGAACCTTTTTGGTCAGAAGGTTCGCATTGTTGAATTACAGTCTGAGGCTGGTGCTGCAGGTGCAGTTCACGGTTCCTTGCAGGCAGGTGCCCTGACCACCACATACACTGCTTCTCAGGGTATGCTGTTGATGATTCCGAATATGTACAAGATTTCCGGCGAGATGCTCCCAGGTGTATTCCATGTATCTGCACGTGCATTGGCCACTTCTTCACTTAACATTTTTGGTGATCATCAGGATGTTATGGCTGCACGTCAGACTGGTATGGCTATGCTGGCTGAGTCCTCCGTACAGGAAGTAATGGATTTGGCTGCTGTAGCACATTTAGTTGCTATCAAGGGCAAGATTCCTTTCCTGAACTTCTTCGACGGCTTCCGTACCTCCCATGAGATTCAGAAGATTGAATTGGTTGACTACGAGGATTTGGCAAAGATCCTTGACTGGGATGCTGTTAATGAGTTCCGTCGCAATGCCCTGAATCCGGATCATCCAGTTATTCGTGGTACTGCCCAGAATGATGATATTTATTTCCAGGGCCGTGAGGCTGTAAACAAGGCTTATGATGCCCTGCCTGAGCTGGTAGAGGAAGCTATGGGCCAGATGGCCAAGATTACCGGCCGTGAGCATCATATCTTCGATTACTATGGTGCCAAGGATGCTGAGCGCGTAGTTATCGCTATTGGTTCCATTAACCAGACTCTCCAGGAGTGCGTTGATTACCTCAACGCCAAGGGTGAGAAGGTTGGTGCAGTAGCAGTTCACCTCTTCCGTCCATTCTCCGTTGAGCATTTCCTGAAGGCTATTCCTTCCACTGTTGAGAAGATTGCTGTTCTCGACCGTACCAAGGAGCCAGGTGCTCTTGGTGAGCCTCTGTATCAGGATGTCCGCACTGCCTTCTATGCAAGCCATCGTCATCCATTGATCGTTGGCGGCCGTTACGGCTTAGGCGGTAAGGATGTTACTCCTAGACAGGTACTGGGCGTATTCGAGGAATTGAAGAAGGACGCTCCAAAGAACGGCTTCACTATCGGTATCATCGACGATCTGTCCAATACCTCCCTGGATCTTTATCCGGAGCATGTTAACCTCACTCCTGAGGGAACCACTGCTTGTAAGTTCTGGGGTCTGGGCTCCGATGGTACTGTAGGTGCCAACAAGTCCGCCATCAAGATTATCGGTGATAAGACTGATCTGTATGCTCAGGCATATTTTGCATATGACTCCAAGAAGTCCGGTGGTATTACCATGTCCCACCTGCGCTTTGGTAAGTCTCCTATCGCTTCTCCATATCTTATTGATAATGCAAACTTTATTTCCTGCTCCCAGCAGTCTTATGTAAATAAGTATGACCTTTTGGCAGGTCTCCAGCCAGGTGGTACCTTCCTGCTGAATACCCTGTGGTCTGATGAGGAGTTGTCCGAGAAGCTGCCTGCTTCCATGAAGCAGTTCATTGCCAAGAACAACATTAAGTTCTACACTGTAAATGCTGTTAAGATCGCTCAGGATCTGGGTCTTGGCGGCCGCTTCAACATGGTAATGCAGTCCGCCTTCTTCAAGCTGGCTGACATTATTCCACTTCAGAAGGCTGTTGGCTATTTGAAGGACGCTATTGTAACCTCCTATGGCAAGAAGGGCCAGAACATCGTAGACATGAACAACGGTGCTGTTGATGCCGGTATTGATGCATTGCACCTCGTTAATGTTCCTGCTGACTGGGCTAATGCCAAGGATGCTGCCGCTGATGACCGGGCCGATGTTCCTGCTTATGTTAAGGAGATTTTGGAGCCTGTTAACCGTCAGGAGGGCAACAAGATTACCGTTAAGCAGATGGCTGCCCATGCTGATGGTACCTTCCCATCCGGCACTGCTGCTTATGAGAAGCGCGGTATTGCCATTAATGTTCCTGAATGGGATGTTACCAAGTGTATCGAGTGTAACCAGTGCGCCTTTGTATGTCCGCATGCTGCAATCCGTCCGGTTCTTACTACTGATGAAGAGAAGGATGCTGCACCAGAGGGCTTTACTTCCAAGCCGGCACTTGGTACCAAGGGTCTGAACTTCACCATGGCCATTTCTGCTCTGGACTGCTCCGGCTGCGGCAACTGCGCTATCGTATGCCCAGCTAAGGAGAAGGCTCTGGTTATGAAGCCTATCGCTTCCCAGATTGACAAGCAGGCTGTATTTGATTATGGCGTAAAGGTTAGTCCTAAGACTAACCCAATGAAGAAGACCACTGTTAAGGGCTCCCAGTTCGAGACTCCATGCCTGGAATTCTCCGGTGCCTGCGCAGGCTGCGGCGAGACTCCATATGCTAAGCTCATTACCCAGCTCTTCGGCGGCCGCATGATGGTAGCTAACGCTACAGGCTGTTCCTCCATTTGGGGTGCATCTGCTCCTGCAATGCCATACACCAAGAATGCTTGGGGTCATGGTCCTGCTTGGGCTAACTCCCTCTTTGAGGATAATGCTGAATATGGCTTGGGTATGTTCCTGGGCGTTAAGGCTGTTCGTGAGGCTTTGGCTGCTGATGTTACTGCTGCCCTGGAGTCCGGCAAGGTTTCCGAAGCATTGAAGAATGCAATGGTTGACTGGAAGGATAATATGAATCTGGGCGAGGGTACCCGTGAGCGCTCCCTGAACCTGATTGGTGCCCTGGAGGCTGAGAAGGGCGACGATCCATTGCTCAACAAGATTTATGATAACCGCGACTTCATGATTAAGCGTTCCCAGTGGATCTTCGGCGGCGATGGCTGGGCCTATGATATCGGCTACGGCGGTTTGGACCACGTATTGGCTTCCGGTGAGGATGTAAATGTATTCGTATTCGATACTGAGGTATATTCCAACACTGGCGGTCAGGCTTCCAAGTCCACTCCTACTGCTGCTATAGCACAGTTTGCTGCTACCGGTAAGAAGACCAAGAAGAAGGATCTGGGCATGATGGCTATGTCCTATGGCTATGTATATGTAGCACAGGTTAACATGGGTGCTGACAAGAACCAGGTACTGAAGGCTATTACTGAGGCTGAGGCATATCCAGGACCATCCCTTATCATCGGTTATGCACCTTGCATCAACCATGGTATCAAGATTGGTATGGGCAAGTCCCAGATGGAAGCTGGCCGTGCTGTTGAGTGTGGTTATTGGGCTAATTATCGCTACAACCCAGAGCTGGTTGGCACCGATAAGAACCCATTCTCCCTTGACTCCAAGGAGCCTGATTTCAGCAAGTTCCAGGATTACCTCATGGGCGAGGTTCGCTACAACAGCTTGAAGCGTGCATTCCCTGATGAGGCTGATGCACTCTTTGAGAAGACTCAGAAGGATGCCAAGACCAGACTGGAAAATTACAAGAGACTGGCCGGTAAAGAGTAATATCCCTTTGCTAAACCGTTAACACAAACCCTAAAAATATATTTCAGAGCACTGATCAAGAGCGTTTTGTTCAGTGCTCTCTTTTTTTGTTTTTCAATGGGGTCAGTGACTTAATATGGTGATGATTTGGACTTTCAATTCATAATGTGATAAAATCAAGAAGATATATGTAATTAGGAGGGTGTTTGTAATTGGCACTGTTGGATATAGTAAAAGCAGGTGATCCGCTGCTGAAGCAGGTGGCTTCACCCATAGAGAAGGTGGACAGCAAGCTGAGGAAGCTGATGGAAAACATGGCCGAAACCATGTACAAGGCTGATGGAGTGGGCCTGGCGGCTCCTCAGATTGGTCAGTCCATCCGCCTGGTTGTAATTGACGTGGGTGATGATAAGGGCCTGGTGGAAATGGTCAACCCGGTTATTACTCACCGTGAGGGCTCGGAGCTGGGCCAGGAGGGCTGCCTTAGTGTACCAAATGTATTTGGTGACGTGGAACGGGCTGAAAAGGTAACTGTGGAGTATTTGAACCGTTGGGGAAAGAAAAAGCGGCTTACCGCCAAGGGGCTTATGGCCCGCTGCATTCAGCATGAGCTGGACCATTTGGAGGGTACATTGTTTATTGACGTGGCAAAGACCATCAAGCAGGGAGAAAAGAAATGAGCAAATTAAGAACGGTGTTTATGGGCACTCCGGACTTTGCCGTGGGGTGTCTGGAGGTAACGCAGGACAAGACCCAGGTTATTACGGTTATTACTCAGCCGGACCGTCCAAAGGGAAGAGGACAGAAGCTTACCCCTTCCCCGGTTAAGGTGAAGGCTATGGAATACGGTCTGCCTGTATGGCAGCCGGAAAAAATAAAGACAGCCGATTGTGTGGCCCGACTCAGGGAGCTTAATCCAGACTTGATCGTTGTGGTTGCCTTTGGTCAGATTTTATCCCAGGAGATACTGGACATCCCAAGGCTGGGCTGTGTGAATGTTCACGCCTCCCTTCTTCCACGGTATCGTGGGGCGGCACCTATTCATTGGTCCATTATCAACGGTGAAACTGAGACCGGCGTTACCACCATGAAGATGGATGCCGGGCTGGATACCGGTGATATGCTTTTAAAGAGAAAAATAGAGATAACCCCTGATATGACCACTGAACAGCTTCATGATAGGCTGGCGGTATTGGGCAGCGAATTGCTGGCAGATACTGTTGACGGCCTGGAGGCAGGTACCATTACTCCCGAAAAGCAGGATGACAGCCTTACCAACTACGCTTCCATGCTTACCAAGGAAACGGGGCATATTGACTGGAGCAAGTCGGCCCGGGAGGTTCATAATCTGGTGCGGGGCCTTAATTCCTGGCCAGTGGCCTGGACCATGCTGGAGGGGAAAAACTACAAGGTGTGGGGCACCAAGGTGAGAGAGGATAAATCCGGCAATCCAGGTGAGGTACTGGAGCTGACCAAGAACAGCTTTATTGTGGCTGCCGGAAGCGGAGCGGTGGAAATTACCGAAATTCAGCCGCCCAGCAAAAAGCGTATGGCAGCAGGTGATTTTGTACGGGGAAATGGCGTAAAGCTTGGGGCAGTACTAAATTGATGCTGAGTCCCCAGAGGATTAATTATGAATTATGCGGTTAAAAAGGCGAAAAAACGGCTATTTATAGGGCTGCTGTGTATTACCTATGTTATTATGCTGATAGTATGCTCAGGGGTATGGTTTATTACCCTGCCCGGCCTGAATAATATCAATTCCCATCTGGCTCCGGCCTTTGCCGCTGCCATGATAGGCATTTTGTTTTTGATTGGTTTTGGTATATTGGGAATGCTGTTTGGCATCAAGGGCTGGCCATTGCCCTCTGTTTTTAAAAAGCAGACCTATACGCTGTTAAATGTTTTATTTTATATTGTTATTTCAGCCGGTAAAATCATTGGAATTGATCGGCGACGCATTGAGGCTTCCTATGTGGCAGTGAGCAATGCCATTGTTCATAATCGCCACCTAAAGGTGCCGGCGGACCGGCTGCTGGTGGTTACTCCTCATTGCCTGCAGCTTAGCACCTGTCCTCATAAGATAACCACTGACCCCAATAATTGTAAACGGTGCGGTGGCTGTAATATTGGCGATTTGGTTACATTGGCAGAGGAGATGGGCTTTCATTTCTTTGTGGTTACCGGAGGCACCCTGGCCCGGCAGAAGGTTAGGGAAATTCGCCCTCAGGCGGTGGTGGCGGTGGCCTGTGAACGGGATTTGGCCAGCGGTATCCAGGATGTTTATCCAATTCCCACCCTGGGGGTAATGAATATCCGCCCCAATGGTCCTTGCTTTAATACCAAGGTGGATATCGAGGAATTTAAGAGGGCCATTTTGGAAATTATAGATGTACCTGATGCTGACGGAAATGCTCAGGAAAAGGAGCAGAAATAAATGGATAAAGCACGTGAGCGGGCTTTGATAATTATAAATGCGGTCCATGAACAGGAGGCCTATGCCAACGTGGCTCTTGCCAGGGAGCTGCGTAAGGGCGGTCTGTCTGATATGGACCGTCGTTTTGTTACTGAACTGGTTTATGGCACGGTGAAGGCCGGGGATACCCTGGACTGGATTATCAGAAAATACATTAATCGGCCCATGAGTAAGGTCAGTCCTATGGTTAGGGATATTTTGCGGATGGGGGTCTATCAGCTTAAATATATGGATAAGGTTCCTCCTTCGGCGGCCTGCAATGAGTCGGTGGAATTAGCCAAGCGATTTGGTCACGATGGGGTGGCCAAATTTGTTAATGGAGTAATGCGCACCATGGTGCGGGAGCCGGAAAAAGGGGCTTTTCCTGAGGGAAAGGGAAATGCTACTATTAATTTGGCCCTTACCCAGCAGCATCCGGAATGGCTGGTGCGTCGCTGGATAAAGGAATTTGGCTTTGAGGAGGCAGCCAGTCTGTGTGCCTTTAATAATAATCCGGCCCCGTTGTCAGTGCGGACCAATACCCTGAAGACAAATCCCTCGGAGCTCATGCTGCAGCTGGTTTCCCTGGGCCTGGATTGCCGCCAGTCGGAATTTGCCCCTGAGGGAATACTACTTGGCTCCCATGGCTCCCTGGATGATTTGCCGGTGCTTCAGGAGGGCTATTGTCAGGTTCAGGATGAAAGCTCTATGCTGGTGGCCCATGTGGTGGATCCCCAGCCCGGGGAGCTGGTCCTGGATGTGTGCAGTGCCCCCGGAGGGAAGACTACTCACATGGCGGCTCTGATGGAAAATCGCGGGCGGATAGTGGCCTGTGATATATATGATCACAAGCTGGAGCGGGTAAGGAATAATGCCCAACGCCTGGGTATTACCATTATTGATCCAATGCTGATGGATGCCCGGGAAATATGGCAGGAATTTCCTCAACAGGCAGACCGGGTATTGGTTGATGCTCCCTGCTCAGGACTGGGGGTGCTTCGCCGAAAGCCGGATTCCCGTTGGCGCAAAACTCCTGAATTGTTAAAGGAGCTGCCAAGGCTCCAGCTGGACATTCTCAAAAGTGGGGCAGCTGCCGTCAAGCCTGGGGGATTGTTGGTGTACAGTACCTGTACCATAGCCCGGGAGGAAAACCAGGAGGTGGTACAGGCATTTTTGGACAGCACCGGAGAGTTTACTTTGATAAACGCCGGTGAACGCCTGCCTAATCCACGGGAGGATGAGATGGTTCAGCTGTATCCTCAGCGGGACGGTACAGACGGATTTTTTATTTCATGTATGAGGAGAAAATAGTTCGTCATGATAAATATTTTCGGTAAAACATTGGCAGAAATTACGGAGCTGCTGACGGAATGGGGGCTGCCCAAGTTTCGGGGTAAACAGCTGGCGGATTGGATGTACAGGAAAAGCGTTACGGATTTTAATGCTATGCATAATCTGCCAAAGGCCATGCGGGAACAATTGGGGGCTCAGTGCGTAATTGACCGGGCAGCCAGGGTGGACCAGCTGGATTCTTCAGATGGGAAGACCTCCAAATTTTTACTTAATTTTTCCGATGGGGTGGGGGTAGAAACGGTGCTTATGCGTCAGCCCTATGGAAACAGTATCTGTGTTTCCTCCCAGGCAGGCTGTAATATGGGCTGTGCCTTTTGCGCCTCCACCCTTCACGGGATGGTGCGCGATCTCACGGCTGGGGAAATGCTGGCCCAGACCTACTATATCAATGATATGCTGAACAAGTCCGGGGAAAAGGTGGATACCATCGTTATTATGGGCTCAGGAGAGCCCTTGACCAACTATGATAATGTGCTGAAATACATCAGACTGCTCCATGAGGATTATTGCCTGGGCATGAGCTATCGCAGCATTACCCTGTCTACCTCCGGTATTGTGCCGAATATTTATCGGCTGGCGGATGAGGATATACCGATAAATTTATCCATATCCCTTCATGCGCCGGAGAATGAGCTGCGTTCTGAATTGATGCCGATTAACCGCAAATATCCCCTGGCGGAGGTGGTTAAGGCCGGCGGCGATTATGGGGAAAAAACCCATCGGCGGGTAACCTATGAATATATACTTATTGATGGGGTAAATGATAATGCCCGGCAGGCCAAGGAATTGGCGGCCCTTTTAAAGGGTCAGCTGGCCAGTGTCAATCTTATTCCCATAAATCCGGTGGTGGAGCGGAACTGGAACCGCCCTTCCCCGGAGCGTATCGAATTCTTTGAAGGCTATTTGGCCAAGCAGCATATTACGGTTACAGTCCGTCGGGAGATGGGGAATGATATTCAGGCGGCCTGCGGACAGTTGCGGAACCGCCATCTGGATAAGGGCTGAGATGGCTTATTTTAACGTATTTACTTGTATGGCGTTAAGTTGTAAAATTATGACTAGTAAGGCTTAGGAGGTACTACCATGTCTATTGGCAATCTGGAGTCTTTTCTGGAAAAAAAAATAGAGGGATTTTTTAACCGCAAGCTAAGCAGTGTGCTGGAACCCACCGAGGTCATCAAGCAGCTGGAGCGGGAGGTACTCCGAAAAAGGCGCAAGGGTCAGGATGGTCTGATTGTGCCTAATTTTTATTACGTGGAAATGGCCCCTGAGGATTATCAGCGGCTTTGTGCCCGCCGCTTTTTGGATGAGCTGTATATTATGGTGGAGAAGATGGTTATTTCCAATGATATCTTTATGAATGGTCAATTGGAAATTACCCTTAATGCCAACGAGGAATTTTCCCAGGGAACCTGTGAAGTAAGGGGATCCTTTGTGGATAACAGCTATGGGGAAATGGAGTATCCCGTGGATACACCGGAATGCCACACCATAGTGCTGAATAAATCGGAATTTAAACCACCCCTTAATTTGCCTGTTGAATACAATACAGTCAGCCTGTTGGCAATTGAGGGACCGGATATAGATTCCTATCTTGAATTTGGGGAAAAGCAGATATATATTGGCCGACGGGTGAATAATGATTTTATCTTGACGGATACCAATGCTTCAAGGGTACATGCCTATATCACCTACGAACAGCATCGTCATTTCTTGTATGATGCTGAAAGCCTGAATGGCACCTTTGTCAATGGGCAAAGGGTGGTAGCACCACAGCTCCTGCGTTCCGGGGATGAGATACAAATTGGTGAGACGGTGCTGGTGTATGAGGTGATTTGATATGCAGGGAGCTGCAATTGTAATAAAGGGATTGGGCATAATCCTGCAGTATGGGCTGCTGATTTTACTGCTGTTTTTTGTCTACAGGCTCATGAGCTTCATGAAAAGGGACAGTCAGCCGGTGGTGGAGGATATATACGCTGTTACGGAGATTTCCAATGAGGAGGCGGTGCTGACCGTGCTGGAAGCCGCCGAGGAGAATTTGGTGGGGCAGCGGTTCGCCTTTTCACATCATATAAGCATTGGACGGGGCAATGATAATGATATTGTGTTAAATGACAGCTTTGCCTCACATCATCATGCGGAAATTGCTTTGTTAAATAATTTATATGTAATAGAGGATATGGGCAGTGTGAACAAAACCTATGTGAATAATCAGCCCATTACGGGACGGCAATACCTGCAGTCAGGTGATTTGATTACAGTGGGTTCTGCCGTATTTGAGTTCGGGAGGTGAGAGGCTTGTTAAAGGTCAGTCAGGCTACTGATGTGGGATTGGTACGGGAGCTGAATGAGGATAGTATCCTGGTAGGTCCTAAAAATGTATTTGTGGTGGCAGACGGCATGGGGGGCCATGTGGCCGGTGAAATAGCCAGTCACATTTTTACGGCAACTGCGGAAAGCAAACTGTCATCAGAGGATACAGCCCTGGACCAGGATGGACTTCGTTATCTGGTAATTGATGGTAATAAGGCTATTTTTGAGTGTACCCGGGAAAATCCGGAAAAGAGCGGTATGGGTACTACAGCCACTATTCTTCATCTGGAGGAGGGGGCAGCCTTTTGGGCCCATGTGGGGGACAGCAGGCTATACCGCCTCAGGAAGGGTGAGCTAAAGCAGATAACCAGCGACCATACCTATGTGGCCGAGCTGTTGGCCAATGGCAGTATTTCTCCTGACGAGGCGGAGGACCATCCTAATAAGCACATGCTGCTGCGGGCTGTGGGGGTGGATCCGGTGGTGAAGGTGGATACCGGGGAGCTGCCCTTGGAAAATGGAGATATGTTTCTGCTGTGTTCAGATGGACTTACCAATATGGTGACCCTGTCAGCTATTCAGGGGATATTGGAGGCAGAGGAGTGCCCGGATAAGGCAGAAGCTTTGGTGGAGCTGGCCAAGGACAGTGGTGGACTGGATAATATTTCGGCGATAGTGGTGGAATACTATGAAGAGTAAAAGCCTGCTGCTGGTGGCAGTTGATTTTATGATAATGTTTGCCGGTTTGGCCATTATAATGCTGAACCAGTATCCGGTCATAGACTGGTCACCTGTTCCCTGGGCCCTGGCGGCAGCGTTAATGGGCCTTGCCGTACAGCTGTTCCTGCTGCAGAAAAAATACACCAGTGATATCTGGATTTTTCCCATGGTGCTGTTTTTTTCCAGCTTAGGTATTATTATGCTGGCCAGACTGAAGCCGGTTCTTTGCATACCACAGCTTCGCTGGCTGATGATCGGTATGCTGGTAATGGTGGGGGTGCTGTATTTTTCCCGTCAGTTGAAAAATATGCTGCAATATCAGTATATTTTGGGTATATGCACCCTGGTGGTATTGTGCCTTTCCCTGATTTTTGGCGTGGAAATCGGCGGCAGCAAGAACTGGCTGGTGCTTGGCCCCATTTCAGTACAGCCCTCCGAATTCGGCAAAATTCTGCTGGTATTGTTTCTGGCCGCCTTCCTGTCGGACCATGGTGAAATGCTGAAGGCGTCCAAGCGGAAAATATTGTTTTTGGATTTACCACCCATAAGGTTTATTGCTCCATTGCTGGTGATTTGGGGCATTGCTATTCTCATGTTTGTGGTTCAGCGGGATCTGGGTTCTGCCCTGCTGTTTTTTTGTATGGCAGTTTTTATGACATATATGGGGACTGGCAGCAAATCCTATGTGTTTATTGCCTTGCTGTTTTTTACCCTGGGGGCGGCGATCAGCTATGGTTTTTTCTCCCATGTTCAGGTACGGTTTAATATTTGGCTTGACCCATGGGCTGATCCGGATGGACAGGCCTATCAGGTGGTTCAGTCCCTGTTTGCCTTTGCGGCCGGTGGGGTTTGGGGAACAGGCTTTACCCATGGTCATCCGGGCTTTATTCCGGAAGTACATACTGATTTTATATTTTCGGCAGTGGCTGAGGGAATTGGGACTGCTGGGCTGCACGGCCATTATGATGGTATACGTGCTGCTGTTTTATCGTGGTATTATGATTGCCATGAGCTGCAAAAAAGAGCTGCATAGCCTGGCGGCAGCCGGGTTTTCTATAGGATTGTTTACCCAGGCCTTTATAATTATTGCCGGAGTTACCAAGTTCCTGCCTCTTACGGGCATTACCCTGCCCTTTATCAGCTATGGCGGCAGCTCTATGGTATCGGGCTTTATTATGATTGGTTTGTTGTTATCATTATCAAAGAAGGAAAAAATACATGGGGCATAATGATATAAAAAAATATATTCTGCACTGCAGTGTTTTCATGCTGGTGTGCTTTTTGTGCCTCTTTGGATATATTGTCTATCTGCAGGTGATTGCGGCCCCTTCCCTGGCGGCCAATCCAATGAACCGGCGTGGCGATGGGGCTCAGGATATTGTTCGGGGAGCCATTCTTGACATCAACGGCAAGGAGCTGGCCAAAAGTGATAAGCCGGGGGACAGGAGCTATCCTTATGGGGAAGTTATGGCTCCGGTAACGGGATATATAGGTGAAGCCATCGGCAATGATGGCATTGAAGCAGTGGCCGGTGGGGATCTCACCGGACAATCCCGGCAGCTGCAAATGCTGGGGCCAATTGGTCAGGCCCTCCAGTCTGACCAGGGAAATAATGTAAGGCTCACTGTGGATGCCGATATACAGGAGCTGGCCTACAATGCGTTGGGAAATCATCGTGGGGCTGTATTGGTTATGAATGCCGAAACCGGGGGGATTATTGCCATGGTCAGCAAGCCGTCCATTGACCCCATTGATGTGGAGGCCAATTGGAAGAGCCTGACAGCCAGGGAGGACAGTCCCCTCCTGAACAGGGCGACTCAGGGACTTTATCCCCCCGGTTCAACCATCAAGGTGCTGATAGCTGATGCGGCTCTGGATGAGAAGGTTACCGATGTAAATGAGAAATTTAACTGTACCGGCAGGCTGGACATTGGCAGTGAATATATTGGTGAAAGTCATGGGGCAGTTCATGGCAATAATCTTACTTTGAAGGATGCCCTTACGGAGTCCTGCAATGTAACCTTCGCTGCTCTTGCCATGCGAATGCATGGCAAGGGGCTGGAGAGCGCCTTTGACCGATTTGGGTTTACCGTGCCCATTAACAGCGAATTTAATGAGAGCAAATGTCATTTGCCAAATTTTTCCGCTCTTGGGGATGGGGATACGGCCCAGGTGGGTATTGGCCAGGGAGAGACCCTGGTAACGCCGTTGCGGATGGCCATGTTGGCCAGTGCCTATGTTAATCAAGGAACAATAATGGTTCCTTATCTGGTGGAGGAAGTAATTTCACCGGTGGGGCTGGTAATACGAAAAGCCTCTCCGTCAAAATGGATGGAGGTTACCTCTGATAAGCGTGCCAATATAATTGGCGGTTTTATGGAAAACGTTGTAGCAAATGGTACCGGTGAGGCCGCAGCAGTACCTGGGATAAGGGTAATAGGCAAAACCGGTACGGCAGAGAACTCCCAGGGAGCCGACCATGGCTGGTTTATTGGTGCAGCTGAGCTTCCCAAGGGAAAAATTGCCTTTTGCATAATCGTTGAAAATAGCGGTGGCGGCGGAACCGTGGCGGCTCCTATCGCCCGTCAGATAATTACAGCTTTACGAGACAATTAGGAGGATATGATATGATAGAGCGCGTTTTGGCTAGACGTTATGAAATTCAGGAACATATCGGTGGCGGCGGCATGGCTGATGTATATCGGGCTCACGATAAGCTATTGGACCGTGCAGTGGCTGTAAAAATCCTTCATGCACAGTTTGCCAATGATGCTGAATTTATCGAGAAATTCCATCGGGAGGCCAAAGGGGCAGCCAAGCTGACCCATCAGAATATTGTTAATATATATGACGTGGGTGAGGATGAGGGCAGTCATTTTATTGTTATGGAATATGTGGCCGGTCAGACCCTGAAGGAATATATTCAGGAAAAGGGCTGTCTGGAGCCGGTGGAAGCCGCCCGTATTGCCAAAGAGCTGGCTTGTGCCCTGGAGGCTGCCCACAAGAACGGATTGGTTCACTGTGATATAAAACCACATAATATTCTGATAATGGGAGATGGGCACATTAAGGTTACTGACTTTGGTATTGCCAGAGCCGTTTCCTCCTCTACCATGACCTATGGAGGAAATGTAATGGGCTCCGTTCACTACTTCTCGCCGGAGCAGGCCAAGGGAACGGCCATTACTACCAAGTCCGATGTTTATTCCCTTGGGGTTGTTCTCTACGAAATGCTTACCGGAACCTTGCCTTATAATGGGGAAACCTCAGTTAGCATTGCCCTGAAGCATTTGCAGGAGACGCCGGTGCCAATCCGGCAGATTAATCCATCTGTACCGGCAGTGTTGGAGGCCATTGTTCATAAGGCTATGAACAAGGACCCCATGGCCCGTCCCAGCAGTACGGATATCTATATAGATTTGGAACAGGCGTTGACCATGATACAGGGTAAAGCAACGGCGGCGGCTGCCCCGGCTGCCGCAGATGATCCCTTTGCAACCCAGGTTATTCCTCGGGTGACGCCGGAGATGCTCCAGCAAAATCAGCCCCAGGCCTATAATAATCAGGGCTACGGCTATGATTATGATGAAGCCTATGAAGAGGAGGAGGGAGAGGATGAGGCCTCCTTTAAAAAAATCATTAAATCAAAGACCTTTGCCTTTGGTCTGGTATTGATTTTAATAATGGGCTTTGTGGCCGGCAGCTTTTTGTTCTTTGGCACTCTCTGGAGCTCGGTGGAGGTTGAGGTGCCCAATGTGGTGGGCCGTCAGGTGGAAATCGCCCGTGATATGCTGGAAGAAAAGAATTTGCGGGTCAAGATAGCTGAAGCCTATGATGCCTCGGTTCCTGTGGGGCAGGTGGTGTCCCAGTATCCTGAGGCGGGGATTATGGTGAAGGAACAGCGTCAGGTCACCATCTATATCAGTAAGGGAGGGGAGGAGCTGACCATGCCCGACTTGAAGGGGATGTCCCGCTCCAATGCTGAAACCAAGCTGAATAAAATGGGATTAAAAATCGGGGCAGTATATGAGGAAGAGTCCAATGAATCGGCTGGTACAGTCTTAAAGCAGGATCCCGGTGCAGGCAGCAAGGTAACCAAGGGACAAACTGTTGATTTCACTGTAAGTAAGGGACCAAAAGAGGTCAGTGTTATTATCCCGGATTATTCAGGTATGTCAGTGGACAGTGTTAAGGCCAATTTGGCGGCCAATAAGCTTTCTGTAGGCACTGTGACAGAGCAGACCAGCTCCCAGTCCCGGGGTACCGTAATCGGTCAGTCACCGGCAGCGGGCTCCGAAGTGCGGGAGGGCGGCACGGTAAATATTATTGTCTCCAGCGGCCAGGCAGCGGCCCCGGCTCCGGCACCTGCACCAACCAAGCCGACTGACACCGGGAAGAAGGGGCAAAAAACATCACCTGATGAAGTAGTTAAGCAATAAGGGAAGTACAATGTAAAGGATGGACAAATGCCAATTGGTCAGGTTATAAAAACATATAATGGATTTTATTACGTTTTGGAGGAAGGTAAGGAGCTTACCAGGGAGCCGGAGCTGTTGTCCTGCCGTCTCAGGGGCCGGATAAAGCGGGTAAGGGGCTCTGTGGTAACCGGCGATAGGGTGGAATATGAGCTTTTGGGCGATGGTACCGGGGTTATAGAAAAACGGCTGCCGCGCAAGACGCTGTTACATCGTCCGGCTGTAGCCAATATTGATCAGCTGATTATTACCTTCGCCCTGCGGGAACCGGATATGAACAGCCTGCTGCTGAACCGGTTTTTGGTTTTGGCTGAGTGGTCGGGTATTCCGGAAATAATAATCTGCTTTAACAAGCTGGATTTGCTGCCCAATGCAGCCCATGATTTTGTTAAGCCCTATGTTGAGGCCGGTTATAGGGTGATTTTTGCCTCGGCCCAGGAGCAGAAGGGTATTGAGGAAATACGAGGCCTTTTAAGGGGCAGGGTAACGGCCTTTGCCGGGCCCTCCGGTGTGGGAAAATCCTCTCTGTTAAATGCCATAGATAATAATCTGTCCCTCACTACCGGTGGGATTAGTGAAAAAATTAAGCGGGGGAAGCATACCACCAGGGCGGCCTGCCTGTTGCCGGTGGCCAGTGGCGGTATTGTGGTAGATACGCCCGGCTTCAGTGCTGCTGAATTGGAGCAGCTGGATAAGGAGCATTTGGCAGAATATTTTCCTGAGTTCAGGCCCCTTACAGAAAAGTGCTACTATAATACCTGTACCCACAGTCACGAACCGGATTGCGCCGTAAAGCAGGCTCTGGCCGATGGGCAGGTCAGTCAGGAACGCTATGATGCTTATTTAAATATTTTACAAAGTATTTTAGACAGAAAGAAGGTATATTGATGACAAAGGTTGCGCCATCAATTTTATCGGCGGATTTTGCCCAGCTGGGCCAGGAGGTAAAAAAGGTTATTGACGCCGGGGCCGATTATGTACATATAGATGTTATGGACGGCAGCTTTGTGCCGGAGATTACCCTGGGTGCATTGATTGTCAAGGCTATCCGTCCGGTTACGGATGCAGTATTTGATGTACACCTTATGGTAGAACACCCTGAAACTCAGATAGAGTCCTTCGCCGGGGCCGGGGCGGATATTATTACCTTCCACGCCGAGGCGGCCATACATCCCCACAGAATATTGCAGGCTATTAAGGCGGCCGGCTGCAGGGCCGGCATCTGCCTGAATCCCGGCACCCCCCTTTCCATGGTGGAGGAGCTGTTGGATGAGCTTGATATGATTGTAATCATGTCTGTAAATCCGGGCTATGGCGGCCAGAAATTTATACCTCATTCCCTGGATAAGATTGCCCGCCTCAAGGCAATGCTGGTACAGGCCGGCAGTAAGGCGGAAATTGAAGTGGATGGCGGCGTTACCGTGGATAATTGCCGGGCATTGGCAGAGGCCGGGGCTGATGTGCTGGTAGCCGGCTCAGCGGTTTACAAGGCCCAGGATATTCCCGGTGCCATCAAGGCCTTACATTGTGCCGGGTAAGGAGGATTTTTATACAATGGAAAAAGCAGTGGTTTTACTTTCTGGTGGACTTGATTCAACCGTGTGTATGGCGGTAGCCAGGTCAAAGGGTATGGAGGTGTATCCCATCAGCTTTAATTATCACCAGCGCCACAATATAGAACTGGAAGGTGCCAAAAGGGTGGCCCAATTTTATGGCGTTCAAAAGCACCTTATCATAGAAACCAATATGGAGGCTATCGGCGGCTCAGCCCTTACAGATGCTGGGATTGAGGTTCCTGATGGGGATTTTTCTCATGGAGCGTCGGATATTCCCGTTACCTATGTGCCGGCCCGCAATATGATTTTTCTCAGCTATGCCATGGCCTATGCCGAGGTGGTGGGGGCAGATCATGTATTTATCGGGGTGAATGCCGTTGATTATTCCGGTTATCCCGATTGCCGTCCGGAATTTATTGCCAGCTTCCAAAATACGGCTAATCTGGCCACAAAGGCCGGTACCGCCGATGGCCGCCATATTAAGATAGAGACTCCGCTCCAGGATTTATCAAAAAAGGAAATCGTTCAGCTGGGCAGTAAATTGGGGGCTCCCCTGCAGTTTACCCATAGCTGCTATAAGGGTGGGAAAAAGGCCTGCGGCGTGTGTGACAGCTGCAAGCTGAGACTGCGGGGCTTTGCTGAAGCCGGAGTTGTGGACCCGGTTGAGTATGAGAATATGTAACAGGTGTATTTATGAAGGATGTACAAAATAGTGCTGACACCCGTGGTATAGCCATTCAGAAGGTGGGGATCCGGGATGCCCATCTTCCCCTGTTAATCAAAACCCAGGAGGGCGATTATCAGCAGGTGTTGGCCAATATTAGCTTTACGGTTTCCCTGCCCATGGAATATAAGGGAACCCATATGAGCCGATTTCAGGAAATTTTGAACAAGTGGACCCGGTTGCCTATTGCCGAGGTCGAGATGGCAGATATTTTGCAGGAGGCCATGGACAGACTTCAGGCGGAGACAGCGGCAATACATATTGAATTTAAATATTTTGTGGACAGGTTTGCTCCGGTCAGCAAGCGAAAATCCGTTTTGGATGTGGACTGTTTTTTTGATGGTGTCATGGAACGTGGCAAACCATTGCAGTTTACCCTGGGGGTAAGGGTTCCCTATACCTCCCTTTGCCCATGCAGCAAGGAAATATCCGCCTATGGAGCCCATAATCAGCGGGGGGTAATGGATGTACGGGTACGCTTTGATGATGACCATGAATGTATCCTTATTGAGGATTTGGTGGCATTAATGGAACAACAGGCCTCCTGTCAGGTTTATCCGCTCTTAAAGCGTGAGGATGAAAAATTCGTTACGGAAAAGGCCTATGATAATCCTAAATTTGTGGAGGATATTCTTCGGGATGGGGTTATTGCCCTGCGCAGGCTGGAGGGTATAAAATGGTTCGCATTAGACTGTGATAATTTTGAAAGCATCCACAACCACAGTGCTTATGCTGCTCATGAGGAGTATGTGGACTAAGGGTAGAAATTGGCATAAAAGAAACAGAATACATAACTCGATGAAAATTTTGAACAAATGAGTTATAATATTGCTGATTTCTTTTTAAGGAGCTATGAATGAATAAGGTTTATGGGCGAATTTTAAGCTTATTTTTGTTGGTTTTGGTCATATCAAGCACGGTAATTTACTTTACGGTGGACATAAATACCATAACCAATTTATATATGTTTCAGCCATGGTCGGTGGGAATGGCTGTACTGGCTATGGCTGTGGGTCTTGTTTTGGATGGAACC
This sequence comes from uncultured Anaerovibrio sp., assembly GCF_947302755.1. Lineage (GTDB taxonomy): Bacteria > Bacillota > Negativicutes > Selenomonadales > Selenomonadaceae > Anaerovibrio. The sequence goes on along the minus strand of NZ_CAMYWM010000010.1, from coordinate 5,893 downwards.
AGGCTTATGCATATGGTCAAGATTTCTGGCGAAAGCATTACACTAAAACAGGCTGTACAGGTGGTATTTGGCAACTATTTTCTGGCTATGCTGGGGCCGGGGGCGGCCTTTGGGGCCGTGGCCCAGGTCATGTTTCTGCGGAGGGCCGGCATTCCCGGGGGGAAGGCTGCTGTATTGGCCCTGGTTCGTACCGTTGTGTCCATTTTTTTCCTGGCCTGCTGTCTGCCCTTCATATTTCTTCATGATCAGGGAATATTGCCCGGGGTTTCCAATACAGTTATGGTTTATGTGGCAGGTACAGCCACCGTTATTATGCTGATACTGGCCTACGGTATCCGAAAAAATGCCTTTGATTACCTTGCCGTAAAGCTGACCAGAAGGCTGCCCAAGAAATGGGGCAGGAAATTTGTGGATATGTACCGGGACAGCAAGTCGGCCATTATTTTGCTGGCTTCCTCCCCTAAATCCATGCTCCGGGTTTTCTTTGAATCCGGCCTCAGCCTGATTTTCATTTATATGGTGGTTCCCTTCCTGATGCTGGGACTGGGGGTAACGGTAGATTGGCTGACGGTAATGGGCCGGATGATGTTCCTGAATATTCTGCTGTATTTTTCACCGACTCCGGGAGGCTCCGGCATTGCTGAAGGCGGTTTTGTGTACCTGTTCAGTGAAAGTGTGCCGTCGGGTACGGTGGGTATTCTGGCCGTATCATGGCGGTTTATTGCCGAATATCTGCCATTTTTTGTGGGTCTCTACTACACAATTACCGTCTTCGGCAAGCATGTTTTGGACAGGGATTTGGCTGATGAAGAGTCAAGCTCCTTAGATGTTATGGACAAATAATTGAGCCGATGTGAACAATATGGAAGGATTATTGGGAAATGCCATGTTTACCGGTATTATAAACTTTACCCTGATTTTGATAAATCTCATGGTGGTCACTGTTATGTGGCAAAAAGCGGGGGTTCCCTTCAATGGAGCCTACACGGCGGTGGTCCTCGGTTCCTTGGTGGGCACTTTGCTGGCGGCGTACTATAAGGTGGCTGTGGCTGTGGCTCCGGGAATAGTAATCAACAGCTTTTTGTGCTATGATTTGGTGATTTGCCAGGGCTATACCTGGCAGGAGACTATGACAGTCCCTGTTGTGGCGGGCTTGCTGCTCCTGTTATGTCAATATAATAATATTTGGGGCAGGGTAATGGCTGTGCTGCCGGCTTACCTTAAAACAGCAGTTCCGGCGTCCATGGGAGTCCTGCTTATTTATAAAGGGCTGCTTATGGGGCGGCTGGTGGTGGGCACTCCCTTTCAGGTAACCGGCATGGGCAGTATTTACGATCCCTTGACGGTGATTACTTTGATAAGCCTGTTGGCGGTTTTGTGCTTTTCGGGCCGAGGAAGGGAGCAGGGCCTGGCCATTGGCCTATTGGCGGCTGGGACTATGGCTCTGGCCGAAGGCTATGTGGCCCTACCCCAGTATCTTTTTTCGGTACCGGAGGGGTTTACGGATACAGCATTCCAGGTAAATGGCGGCAAGGCTGTTGAATTGCTTGCTGCAGTGGCTGCGGTGTGGCTAGTTTTGGCCTTTGATGCCATGGCAGCCGCCAAAACCATGGAGGTAAATGATGGAAGGCTGTTTTTCATCAATGGACTTGGGACCTTGATGGGGGGGCTGTTATCCGGTGGTGCCATGACAGTGGCTGAGGTATCGGCTGCCTGCGGGCGATGGAGCAAAAAGCCTGTAAAATCGTCCATGATTACGGCGATATTGCTGCTGGTGGTGTTATTTTGCGGACCCATGATGATGGAGCTGCGCGATTATCCATCTGTATTTGCCGCCTCGGTCATAGGGGCCGGTTGCTATTTGCTGATGGATTTGAAATTTTTGCCGATTAATGATAATATATCAATCTTAGCAGGAGTATTTACCATAGTGCTGGTTCCCCTGTGGGGGAGCCTGACAGCTGGTATAGGCTTCGGGCTGATTTTGTATTATGGTTTAAGTATGATGAGGGGCCGTTGAGAAGACTCCTACGTCGTAAATATGTAATTGGGGGGCAATAGGGTGTTTTCTTCTAAAAAAGGTGTGCAATTGTTATGTGCTGTGGGTATATTGGCCGTGCTGAGCTGTAGTGGTACTGCTGAGGCCAACAGCGTTGTGGATAAAGCGTCAGTTTCCACAGAGAGAACCTATAATACCGGTAATACCAAGGTGAAATTGGAGAAAAAAGCTTCTGACAAGAAAAAGAGCTTTGCTGAGCGTATCGAGGCCATACTGCATCCAGAGCCTGTGGAGGAGCCTGTGGTGGTGGCGCCAAGAGCCGTATCCAACGAAATGAATATTATGGGCAGCCCGGTGGCTACCCAGGAGCAATGTGTCCGTTACCTGTTAAAGAATAATCCCCATCCCCTGCTGAATACCAGCCCGGAGGAATTGGTAAGCTATTACTATGAGGAAGCTGCCCTGGAGGGAATTCGTCCAGATATTGCCTTTGCCCAGGCCTTGAAGGAAACAGGCTTTTTCAGCTATGGCGGTACGGTTGTACCGGCCCAGAATAATTATTGCGGCTTGGGTACCACCAGTGCTACTGTAAAGGGGGCCTTTTTTGACTCACCCCGTGTTGGGGTGCGGGCCCATATTCAGCATCTGCTGGCCTACGCCTCAACCAAGTATCCGGAAACTCCGGTGGTAGATCCCAGGTATTCACTGGTGAGAGGGGTTTATGGCGATGATACGCTGGGTCAGTGGCAGGATCTTAATGGTCGCTGGGCTGTGCCGGGTGTAGGGTATGGTCAAAGTATATTGGATTATTATCATGCAATTCTCAATTCATGATTAGGCTATATTAAAATTTAAAGCAGTATAGAGAGGATTTTTTTACAATGATTTCAACAAGTGGTGTTACACTTCAGTTTGGTAAGCGGGTTCTGTTCAAGGATGTTTCTATTAAGTTTACTCCCGGAAACTGCTATGGCGTAATTGGCGCCAATGGTGCCGGTAAGTCAACCTTCCTGAAGCTGCTGTCCGGTGATATTGAGCCTACCAAGGGCTCCATTGAAATTACCCCGGGTGAGCGGATGTCAGTACTGAAGCAGGACCATTTTGCCTTTGATCAGTACGATGTTATTCGTACTGTAATAATGGGTAACCAGCATCTGGTAGATATTATGGAGGAAAAGGATGCAATTTATGCCAAGCCGGATTTTTCCGATGAGGATGGCATTCGGGCCGGGGAGCTGGAGGCGGAATTCGCCGAGCTTAACGGCTGGGATGCAGAGGCGGATGCGGCAAAGCTGTTAAATGGCCTTGGCATCCATGAGGAGCATCACAACAAGATGATGTCCGAAATGGATCCTGATTTGAAGGTGCGGGTCCTGTTGGCCCAGGCTCTATTCGGCAATCCGGATATCCTTCTTTTGGACGAGCCCACTAACCATCTTGACCTTGAATCCATCAAGTGGCTGGAGGATTTTCTGGCTGATTTTGAAAACACCGTTATTGTAGTATCCCATGACCGTCACTTCCTAAATCAGGTTTGTACCCATATTGCAGACGTGGACTTTGGCAAAATCCAGCTTTATGTTGGCAACTATGATTTTTGGTACCATTCCAGTCAGCTTGCTCTCCAGATGGCCAAGGATGCCAACAAGAAGAAGGAGGAGAAGATTAAGGAGCTGCAGACCTTTATTGCCCGGTTTTCTGCTAACGCCTCCAAGTCCAAGCAGGCTACCTCCCGCAAGAAGCTGCTTGAGAAAATTACCCTGGATGATATTAAGCCATCCTCCCGCCGCTATCCGTATATTGCCTTTACCCCGGACCGTGAGGCTGGTGACCAGCTTCTCATTGTGGAGGGTATATCCAAGACCATCGAGGGGGAAAAGGTGCTGGATAATGTAAGCTTTACCCTGAAGAAGGGGGACAAGGTGGCCTTTACCGGTCCCAACAGTGCCGGTAAAACTGCATTGTTCCAGATAATCATGGGGGAAATGGAGCCTGATGAGGGAAGCTTTAAGTGGGGTGTTACCACTACCCAGGCCTATTTGCCAAATGATAATACCGAATATTTTGAGGGCTGTGACCTCAGCCTTACCGATTGGCTTCGTCAGTACTCCAAGGATCCGGATGAGTCCTTTGTACGCGGCTTCCTGGGCCGTATGCTCTTTAGCGGCGAGGAAAGCCTGAAAAAGGCCTCGGTTATCTCCGGTGGTGAAAGGGTCCGCTGTATGTTATCCAAGATGATGCTCAGCGGTGCCAATGTACTGTTGATGGATGAGCCCACCAACCATCTTGATTTGGAATCCATAACGGCCCTTAATGATGGCCTGATTGCCTTCAAGGGAACCCTGCTCTTTACATCCCATGACCATGAGTTCGTTCAGACCATTGCCGACCGTATCATCGAGCTTACTCCAGGCGGTGTATTTGATAAATTTACCACCTATGATGATTTCCTGGCTGATGAGGAGCTTCAGAAGCGTCTGGCCGCCCAATATGAGAATAAATGATATTTACCGGCTCCCCCAATTTGGGGGAGCTATCTGTATATATGTATATGAGGGATTAGTATGAAGTTATTTGAAGAATTAAGTGTTTCACAGCCCCTCTGTGATGCATTAAAGAAAATTGGCATAAGAGAGGCTACTCCGGTGCAGGAGGCGGCTATACCCGCCCTTAGAAACGGCCGGGATACCATCGTACAGGCCCAGACCGGTACGGGAAAGACCCTGGCCTTTTTATTGCCGCTTTATGACAAAATTAAAATTCAGGCGGATAATGTTCAGACCCTGATTATTACTCCTACCAGGGAGCTGACTATTCAGATTTCCAGGGTGGCTTCTGTTCTGGATAAGGCCACAGGAGTTCGCTCCCTGGCAATTTATGGCGGTCAGGATATTGAACGGCAGAAGCATAAGCTGGGCCGGGACCCCCATGTTATTATCGGCACTCCGGGGAGAATTTTGGATCATCTCCGCCGTCGTACCTTGAACTTTTCCACTACCAATAAAATTGTTTTGGATGAGGCGGATGAAATGCTTCGCCGCGGCTTTATTGAGGACGTGGAGCTTATTCTGTCCACCATGGCCAAGGATCGGCAGATCATGCTGTTTTCTGCCACCATGCCCGACAGAATCAAGTCCCTAGCCCATCGTTACATGGTTCAGGTTCAGCATATCGAGATTAAGGCTGAGCACATTACCCTGGACAGTATTAAGCAGCGGGTGGTTGATACCATGGAGACCTCCAAGCTGGATAAGCTTTGCGAGCTGATTAATGAGGAGCAGCCATATCTGGCCATGGTATTCTGTGCTACCCGTACACGGGTGTCCCAGGTGGCCATGACCTTGGCCAAGCGGGGTTATTTGGCGGATGAGCTCCACGGTGAGCTCAGTCAGCTGCAACGCACCAATGTATTGAACAAATTCCGCCAGGCCAAGCTGCAAATTTTGGTTACTACTGATATAGCGGCCCGGGGATTGGATATTGAAGGGGTAACCCATGTGTTCAATTACGACATTCCCCAGGATACGGAAAGCTACATCCACCGTATCGGCCGTACCGGTCGGGCAGGCCAAAAGGGGGTGGCCATTACCTTCGTTAATGCCCGTCAATACAATATACTGAGAAGAATCGAGGCCGGCATCAAAAATCATATTGCCAAGGATATTTCCGGCAGAAGCCTGGCATCCCGTATAAAGAGAGAAAAACGGGAAAAGGAGCTGGCCATGAAACGGCAGCAGGCAGAAAAACAGCAGGCCAAACAGGCTAAAAGCAAGTATGCCAACAGAAAGGGCAGCGGCCACAAGGGCCGTAATGACCGGTCCCGCCGGCTTCGTGACCGAGCTAAAAGGAAAAAATAAAAATTTTAAAAAAAATGCTTTACAAACTCATAATATG
>NZ_CAMYWM010000009.1 GCF_947302755.1 uncultured Anaerovibrio sp. | reverse complement strand
GGTGGATGATGGTGGACGCCCTGGCGGAGCATCTGGGGGCAGAGCCCTGGAAGGAACGGGAGAGGGGCCTGGTGGCCGAGGCCCGCATCGGTGCCGAGAAGGTGCTGCTGGTGAAGCCCCAGACCTATATGAATAACAGCGGGGAGTGCATAGGACCGCTGATGCGCTGGTACAGGCTGGAGCCGGAGGATCTTATTGTTTGCCATGATGATATGGATATTCCTGCAGGAACCATTCGCATACGGAAGAAGGGCAGTGCCGGCGGCCACAATGGCATTAAGTCCACCATTGCCCATGTGGGGGATGAGCATTTTAGCCGGGTGCGTATCGGTATAGGCCGTCCCCTGCCGGGGTGGACCGTTATTAATCACGTGCTGGCCAATTTCCCCGAAGAGGATGTGCCCAAAATTCAGGAGGCGATCCGGTACCTTATTCCCGCCATTGAGTGCATGGTGACGGAGAGCGTGGACAACGCCATGAATAAATACAATCCCAAAAAGCAGAAGAAGCCCAAAAACAACTGGAAGAATACGGATACGTCCCCTGAGGGGGCAGATGGCCCTGAGATAAGGGAAATTGATTTAGCAGAGGAGGAACAGCATGGCCAGGAATAAGGGGAGGGAACCGATTATTGCCCTCTATGCCGATGAAAATGGAGAAATATTTGATGCCCCGGGGATTTTGGCCATGGGCCGGGAGGGGGATGAGCTGCGGCTGCTGACCCCGGATGATTTGATACCCCTGCCTGACAGTGCTGATTTGATGTTTCTGCCGGACCGGCAGGCAGTGGGCATGGGCCAGGACGGGGAGGTGCTGACCCTGACAGGAAATGCGGTATCGGCTATTTTACCGGCAGGCTATACCCGGACCCTGCTGCCGGCCTTCCAGCTGGCGGAGGAGGCCGGCCAATTGCCCCTATATGGCTATACGGCGGTATGTGTCTACAGGGATCAGCTCTATGGGGCGGCTATTTACACCGATGAAAATCATAAATGGGATCCGGAGCATTATAATACCAAAAATTTAAAGCGGCTGGTCAAGCAGGTAAAGAAGGATTTGCCGGACAATCCCCTTATTGACCATTTGGCCAATTGCTCCCTGGAGTGGCATTGCTGTACGGCGGAAAATATTTTTTATCGCCGGTGGGAATGCGGCATTCCCACTTCCCCGGTGTGCAATGCCAATTGCTTTGGCTGTATATCCCTGCAGCCGGCGGAGTGCTGTCCATCCCCCCAGAGCCGGATTAAGTTCCGGCCCACGCCGGAGCAGATTGCCCAGCTGGGGATTTATCACTTGGACAATGCACCTGAGGCCATTATCAGCTTTGGCCAGGGCTGCGAGGGAGAGCCTTCCCTGGCGGCCGATAATATTGCGGCAGGAATAAGGCTTATACGGGCAAGGACCGGTAAGGGGCAGATTAATATAAATACCAACGCCGGGTATACTGAGGGGATACGAAAAATAGTGGATGCAGGCCTTGACACCATGCGGGTCAGCATAATAAGTGCCATTCCGGAAAGCTATGGGGCCTATTATCGCAGCAATTACCGGCTGGATAATGTAAAGGACTCCATCCGCTATGCCCTGGAGCATGGTATTTATGTGTCATTGAATATGCTGTATTTTCCCGGCTTTAACGACCGGGAGGAGGAGCTGGCGGCCTGGAAGGAGTTTTTCCGGGAGCTGCCGGTGCAGATGATTCAGGTAAGGAATTTAAATATTGACCCGGATGCCTTCCTGAATATAATGCCGGAGCCCCAATCCACCTTTGTGGGGACAAGGCGGTTTTTAGCTGAGCTGAAAGGGGCGTTTCCTCAGCTGGTTATTGGCAGCTTCAGCCATTATGTTGAGGGGGAGAATAGGTAATATTAAAAAAAATAAAGGGTTTTTCAGTTTAAGGTTGAATATGTATATGTACATAGAATGTTTGGAGGGATTTATATGACACCAGAACAGGATTGGACGGAATTTAAGGGTAAATTAAAGGCAAAGACTGAAATAGACTTGGATTTATATAAGGCACCTCAGATGCAGCGCCGTATTATGAATCTGGCCAAGAGAAATGGGTTTGATACCTATTCCGGCTATTTTGACAAGGTAGTTCAGGATCATGATGATTTCGCGGCGTTTATTGAGTATCTTACCATAAACGTTTCGGAATTCTTCCGTACACCGGATAAGTTTGCCAAGCTGGAAACCGATGTTATTCCAGATTTGATGAAGCGCAGCAGCAAGCTGAATATTTGGAGTGCAGGCTGCTCCATTGGTGCGGAGCCTTATTCCCTGGCTATGATTATGAAAACCCTGACCCCAGGTACCCGCCACCGGATTTTGGCTACGGATTTGGATATTGAGATTTTGGCCAAGGCCCGTAAGGGTGAATATACGGATAATGAGCTGAAGGCCATGGATCCGGAGCGCAAGCGGAAGTATTTCACCAAGAGCGGGGATAAGTATCTGGTATCCCAGGAGATTAAGGACTGCATTGAGTTTAAGCGTCACAATCTGTTGAAGGATAATTTTGAGAGCGGTTTTGATTTGATTCTTTGCCGCAATGTGGTTATTTATTTCACCGAGGAAGCAAAGGATCAGCTTTATGCCAACTTCTTCAAGGCGTTGAAGCCGGGAGGAATTTTGTTCGTTGGCGCTACTGAGGCTATTTTGAATTTCCGCAAGTTAGGGTATACCAGCTTCCAGCCATTCTTCTATCAGAAGCCTCTTACCTGATGCTTGTCTTGTTGGTATAGGAGAGACAATTCGATGATTGCTAATCCAAAGATAGAGACCATGAATCGGGCCCAGCTGGAGGCGTTTCAGCTGGAGGCCCTCATTAAGCGGGTGGAGTGGGCCAGTGAAAAAAGCGGCTATTATCAGCGGGCCTTTGAAGAGGCCGGGGTGACGCCTGGGGATATTAAAACCCTGGCGGATATTGCCAAGCTCCCCTTTATGGAGCGGAGCGTCCTGAAGGAGACCTCCATTTTTGATATGCTTACCCTGCCCCTTAGCGGTGTACTGCGCATATCCCGGCAGGGGGATGCGGAGACCTTTATAAAAATGTATACCAGCGGGGATATAGCCCGACAGCTGGAAATGATGACCAGGGTATTGGTGGCCTATGGCATCAATGACACCACGGTGGTAGGGCTGCTGGGGGAGGCCTCGGACAGCCGCCTGATGGATGTACAGTATGCCCTGGAGGGGATGGGGGCATCGGTTATGCTGATGGGCAGCAATATGGATAATATTGTGGAGCTGATGACCAGCTGTCATGTGGATGTGCTTATCAGTGATTTCCGCTTGGTTACCCAGCTTATTGTTAAGCTGCAGGCCAACGGCGAAAATGCCCAGGATTTGTATCTGCCTACTATAGTGTGCCTGGAGGAAACACTCCATAATCCGATGCGGGCTTATCTGGAGCGGCGGATGAATGTGAATACCAATACGGTGTACAATTCACCAGGCTTTGGTTGTGCCGGTATTATGTATCAGTGTCCGGTGGACAAGGGCTTCCATATTCAGGAGGATTTTTTCTATCCGGAAATTGTGGAATTTGGCGGCAGTCAGGTTATTACAGAGCCCCATAGGGTGGGGGAATTGGTGCTTACCTCCCTGTCCAATGAGGCTATGCCTATTTTCCGCCTGCGCACCGGTCATGCGGTGCTGCGCCTGGATGGTGAATGCAAGTGTGGCCGTACCATGATGCGGGTGGCCGAGCCAACTGAATATGAAGGTGCAGTTTCCCATTAAATGAGGCTTATTCAGTGGGGGATTTATATGCCTACTGAGTGTAGTCGAATTAATCCAGAGCCTATGGATGCCTTTCTCTCACTTAAGAGGAGGGAGACTTGGCACCAGTCAGCGTGGGGTTAACAAACTAAGCTTTAGGGTCAGGAATACTGGCCCTTTTTGTTCATAAAAACCGGACTGTTCAATTCAGTCCGATTTTATTTTAGCGGGGGTGAGAATTATTTATGCTGGAAATAATCACGGGGCGGGCCGGCAGTGGCAAAACCACCTATGTCCTTGAGCAGCTTCAGCGGGAGCTGGAGGAGAGGCCATTGGGGCCGGCCATTATATTGTTGTTGCCTGAGCACATGACCTTCAAGGTGGAGCGTCAGCTGGCTGCCATGCTGGAAAGCCAGGGACGGGGCTATATGCGGTGTCAGGTATACGGTTTTAAGCGGTTTGCCTATCAGGTGCTGCAGGAAACAGGGGGAGCCCTGGAGCAAAGTATTACGGATATGGGACGTCAGCTTTTGCTGAAGGGGATTTTGGATAAACGCTGCCGGGAGCTCAAGGCCTTTGGGCGGGCCTCACGTCAGCGGGGCTTTGCCAATATACTAAGTGGTATTATAAACGAATTTAAGGGCTATGGTATTTCCCCGGAGCAGCTCCGGGCAGCCAGTGAGGAGCTGGAGGATATCCGCCTTATCAATAAATTGCAGGATTTGGTTCTTTTATATGGCGATTATAATGAGGCCATGGCCGGCCATTACAACGACGGCAAGGATATTATGAGTACCCTGGCTGAGCGGCTTCCCCTGTCCCAGCTGGTTAAGGGAGCCGATATATGGCTGGATGGCTTTCTGTTTTTTAACCCCCTGGAGCTGCAGGTGCTGGAGGGGCTGTTTCAATATGGGGCCAATATTCACATTACCTTCAATATGGATGATATGAACAGGGCGGAGGGGCAATGGGCCAATCAGGAGGCCTCCGGCTTGTTTTATCGGGCCTATATCAGCCGTAATAAGCTGCTGAGGCTGGCTGCAAAATATAATATTCCGGTGGAATATAGGCATTTCGGGGAAATACAGCGGTTTATCAATCCGGTAATTAAGGCCCTGGAGGCCAGTCTGGCCCGGGGGCAGGTGGTATTGCCCAAGGAGGCCCGGGATTTTTCCCTGGTGGAGGCGGCCACCTGCCGCTTGGAGGTAGAAGCCGCGGCGGCGGATATTATAAGGCTGGTGAGGGAAAAGGGCTATCGCTGGCGGGATATTGGGGTTCTGGTTCGGGATGAGGAGGCCTATGGAAGCTTAATCAGCTTTGTGTTCAAGGATTATGATATTCCCTTCTTCAGTGACAAGAAGCGGCAATGTGCCAATCATCCTGTGGCAGAGCTTATCCGGTCGGCTATTGCCGGCACCGGGGGCTGGTCATATGATGATTTGTTTTGCTGTATAAAAACCGGCTTTTTCCAGCTTACGGCCCAGCAGATTGACCTGCTGGAAAATTATTGCCTGGAATTTAACCTGAGGGGCAGCCGGGTATGGCGGCGGCCGGAGCCCTGGACCTTCTATTCCCGTTATTCCTTGGAGGATGACCAGGAGAAAATTGACGATAGGCAGCAGCTTAGGGCTGCGGCTGCGGATCAGCTTCGCCGTCAGGTGGCAGAGCCTATGGGGAAATTGCAGGATGGATTGAAGGGGGCCGGGACCACCCGGGAGATGATACAGGAAATCTATCAATTTTTGACGGATATGAATGTGCCACAAATCCTGCAGGACTGGGCGGATCAGGCGGAACGGGCCGGGGCCCTGGATGTGGCCCGGGAGCATCAGCAGGTGTGGAATGACATTATGGAAATGCTGGATCAGCTGGTGGAGGTCAGCGGCGATACCAAAATGAGCATCAAGGAGCTTCAGCAGCTGCTGGAGGAGGGGCTGTCCACCCTGACAATGGCCCTGATCCCGCCGGGACTGGATTATGTAAATATTGCCTCCTTTGACCAGAATGCCCTGGACAACATTAAGGCCATATACATTCTGGGAGCCAATGCCGGGGCTATGCCTCGCCGATCTGTGGAAAATACTGTACTTTCCGATGCGGACCGGATGCATATAAATGAAAAGCAAATAATTGAGCTGTCGGTACAGGGGGAAGAGGCCAGCTTCAATGAGAGCTATCTGATTTACAAGGCCTTTACCCAGGCCCGGGAATATATGTGGGTGTCCTATCCCCTGTCCTCCCCTGCCGGTGATGCCCTCACCGGGGCGGAGGTGGTGACCCGGATTAAGGGGCTGCTGCCGGACAAGAGCCTCAGAACCATTCCCCTGGACTGGATAAATACATTCTCCCATGACCAACAGCTGGGAATGCTGGCCCACAAGCGGCAGAGCTTATCCTCCTTGGCCATTGCCCTAAGGGATTTGCGGGATGGGGGACAGCTGCCCGACATGTGGCAGAAGGTGTACAATTACCTGTTAAAGGAGGATGAGGTCCGGGATATCCTGGGACTTATCCGTCAGGGATTGTTTAAGGATCCGCGGCAGGACAAGCTGCCCCGGGATATTGCCAGGGAGCTGTATGGCTCCAGGGGGATACTGCGGGGGTCAGTGACGAAATTTGAACGGTATAACAGCTGTCCCTTTCAATTTTTTGCCCAATATGGCCTTAAGCTGAAGGAACGGCGGATCAACCGGTTCAGCAATCCGGAGCTGGGAACCCTGCTTCATGCCCTGTTAAAGGAGTACGGCGAAAAATTAAAGGAGGATGGCCGGCGTTGGGGTGATGTTTCAGCGGAGGAACGGGACAGCCTGTGTCATGAGCTTCTGCATAAATTGGCTCCCCGTCTGAATAATGGTATGCTGTATTCCTCCAAGCAGCTGGAGACCCAGCTGGCCCGGCTGGAGGCCACCGCCCGGTTTGCCCTGAAGCGTCTGGCCGAATTCGATCAGGTAAGTAAATTCCATCCACAGGTTTTTGAACAGTCCTTTGGCCCCTATGGCGATCCGGGGAAAGCCCTGGAGCTGGTATATAATTTGCACGAAAATAACCGGCTGGAGTTGGTGGGGCAGATTGACCGCATAGATGTAAATGAGGACGGCAGCCATTTTATGATAATTGATTATAAGACGGGTGGCGCGTATATAAATGTTGTGGATGTGTATTATGGTCTGAAATTGCAGCTGCTGACCTATCTGCTGGTGGCCAAGCAGCTTATGGACCAGTCCGGCAGCGAGCCGAAGCTGCCGGCGGGAATGTTGTATTTTTTCCTGAAGAGACCGGTTTTGTCCATGGGAAATCACAGCTATGATGAGGCCCAAATACGGGCTGAGCTGGATAGAGCACTTAAAATGCCGGGGTGGGTGCTGCTGGACAGGGAGGTGGCGGAGCAGATCGATATTAACTTCAGCTCGGCCAACAGGAGCCGTTTTTTGAAGCTGGCATATTCCAAGGATGGTTCTGTCAATAAGAATAGCGTGAAAGCAGTGAAAAGCAGGGAGGAATTTGCCATCCTTATGGAATATATTCAGCTTGTGCTTCAGGATACGGGGGAAAAGATACTGGATGGGCAAATTGATATCAGTCCCGTTAACAGGAATAAAAAGACGCCGTGTACCTATTGCCAATATCATCCACTATGCGGCTTTGACCCACAGCTGGAGGGCTATGGGTACCGTAAGCTGGAGGGAAGCGATGATGAGGCCATGGAATTAATAACCCAAAGAGTTAAGGAGAATATATTGCAGGATAAGCCGGACACAACAGCTGGAGGGGAGGGGTAATCATGGAGTGGTCACAGGAACAGCAGCTGGCCATAAATAATGACGATAAAAATATTTTGGTATCTGCGGCAGCGGGCTCAGGCAAGACAGCAGTGTTGGTGGAGCGGGTGGTATCCCATCTGCTGCGGGATCCGGCAAAGGACCCGGATGCCTGGGAGGTGGACCGCCTTTTGGTAGTGACCTTCACCAAAGCAGCGGCAGAGGAAATGAAGCAGCGGATAAAAAAACGGCTTCAGGAGGCCATCAATCAGGAAATGGCGGGGAAGAACCGGGACAAGGGGCGGATAAGGCGGCTGGAGCGTCAGCTTATTCTTCTGTCCGGGGCCGATATTTCCACCATTGATTCCTTCTGCCAAACTTTGGTAAAGAATAATTTTAATGCTATAGATATTGACCCGAGGTTCCGCATAGCCAATAACAACGAGCTGGCTATTTTACAGCAGGATGTGCTGGAGGATATGTTTGAGGCCAAATACACGGCCGGCGATGCTGCCCTCCAGCGATTTGCCGATAAATACGGAACGGACCGGGGAGATACGGCCCTTTATAATATTGTACTGAATCTGTATACCAAGGCCCAAAATCAGCCCTTTCCGAACCTTTGGTTAAGCAGATTGGCCCAGGATTATGTTCCATTGGGGGAGAGCATTTCTTCCCTGAAGGAAACCAAGTGGTGGCCGATTATGGCTGAGGAAATAGCCGATCACCTGGGGCCGGTGAAGGAATATATTGGGGAGCTGAAGGGCATTGTAGAAAATTTTGCCCTTCCCAAGGTCCGGGGAAAATTTGAGGCTATAGCGGAGGCCTATGAACGGGTGGCTGTGGCCCTGGAGGAAGGGGGAAATAAGGGCTGGCATGAAATTTATCTGGCCCTGGGACTGATGAAGGAGATTCCTAGAATCCCTGGCAATTTAAAGGGCATGGAACCGGAGGTGAAGGAGGTCTTTAAAGGTAGGGCGGATGCTACAAAGAATATCCTGAACAAAATCCGGTCCTTTGTTCAGGCCGATGAGGATGTGCTGTTGCCGGAATTAAAGGCAGCCGGTGAGGATGCAGCCTGTATCGTCAGAATAGTGAGGGATTTTTCCACAGCCTATGCCAATGCCAAAAAGCAAAGGAATGTGGTGGATTTCAGTGATGTTGAGCATTTTGCCCTGAATATTTTAAATTCACCGGAGGCTGAGCCCGGGGAATTACAGCCCTCAGAGGTTGCCCTGGCTCTTCGTCAGCGGTATCAGGAAATTATGATGGATGAATATCAGGACACCAATGAGGTCCAGGATTTTATTATGAGGCTGATTGCCGGTGAGGGAAGGGGCAACACCTTTAATGTAGGGGATGTCAAGCAAAGCATTTACCGGTTCCGTTCCTCGGAGCCGGAGCTGTTTCTGGAAAAGTACAAGGCCTATGAGAAGCAGGATAACAAGGAGGGGGAGCTTATTACCCTGGGCCGTAATTTCCGCAGTCGCAGGGAGATTTTGTGGGCCATAAATTTCGTATTTGCCCAGGTGATGACTCCGAAGCCCAATGAAATTGAATATGATGAGCGGGCGATGCTTAATGAGGGCAAGCCCTATGGCTATACGGAGCCGGAGCATGGAGAGACCATGACCGACAACGTGGAGCTGGCCCTTATAGATATGGAGGCCCAAGCCCAGGCGGTGAAGGAGCAGGGAACGGTGGAAGCAACGGAGCCAACAGACTTAGGCGAGCCAACAGACTCAGAGAAGCTGGCAGACTCAGAGGAGGACTTGGAGGGCTTTGAGCTGGAGGCCCAATATATTGCCACCCGGTTAAAGGAAATCAAGGCCAGCGGGCACATGGTCTTTGACAAGGATTGCCGGGAAAACAATGGCTATCGTCCGGTGACCTGGCGGGATATGGTGGTTCTGCTCCGGGCCACTAAAGGCAAGGCGGATATTATTCAGGAAATTTTTCAGCAAAATGATATTCCGGTGTACGCCAATGCCAGCGAGGGCTTTTTCCAGACCACGGAAATTCAGACCATGTATTCCCTGTTGTCGGTAATTGATAACGCTCAGCAGGACATTCATTTGGCAGCCGTTCTGTTTTCCCCTATTGTGGGATTAAGTGCCGTGGATTTGGCCAATCTGAGGCTGGGGGCCAGGGATGGGGATATGTATGAGGCCCTGCTGGCGGCCAACACCCCTGAATCAACCCTGGAGGAAGCTGTTAAGGAAAAGGTGGACGCCTTTTTGAACAAGCTCAGCATATGGCGTCAGCTGGCCCGTCAGGTCAGTGTGCCGGAGCTTATTTGGCAGATTTTCCGGGATACGGGCTATTATGATTACGTGGGGAGCCTGCGGGGTGGCATTCTGCGCCAGGCCAATCTGCGTATGCTGGTAACCAGGGCCCAGGAGTTTCAGAGCACGGATTATCAGGGCTTATTCCGGTTTTTGCGCTTTATCCAGCGCATGAAGGATATGGAAACGGATCTGTCTATGGCCCGTACCCTGGGTGAAGGGGAGGACGTGGTGCGGGTGATGACCATCCATAAGAGCAAGGGCCTGGAGTTTCCGGTGGTAGTTATTGCTGATATGTGCAAGGGCTTTAATGACAAAGACTTGAAAAGCGATGTACTTGTTCACAAGAATTTGGGCATGGGAATAAGATATGTTCACCCGGAGCTTATGACCAAATACGATACCATTTCCTATCAGGCAATAAAGACCAAGCTGAAGCGGGAGATACAGGCCGAGGAGCTGCGGATTTTGTATGTGGCCATGACCCGGGCCCGGGAAAAGCTGATTATGGTAGGGCGGGAGAAAAGGCTTCGCTCCAGGATAGAGGAATGGTGCAGGTACATTGATACCACCCACAGGGTGCTGCCGGTGTATACCCTGTTATCAGTAAATTCATTTATGGACTGGGTAGCCAGAGCAGCAGCCCATCATCCTGATGGCAGGCCATTGGTGGAGTATTCCGGTACCACCAAGGTCCGGGCTGCTATTCCCGATGCCATGGGCCAGGACTCCCACTGGTCTGTTTCCCTGGTGGAGGCCAGCACCATTACTGTACCTGGTCAGGGAGTCAGGGAGAGCAATGAAATGGTACAGGCCGTGGAGGTCGGCAAGCCGTTGCCAATTCAGGTGGATTATGCTGGCTTGGAGAAAATTTTACATTTGGATTATGATTACCGGGGCACCAAGGAGGTTCCAGCCAAGCTGACGGTGTCGGAGCTAAAGCGGCGCTTTGCCCAGGAGGTGCTGAGGGAGGCCACCATGGAGGAGAGCCGGCAGCTGGCGGCCCAGCACCGGGAATACATTTTCAATCGGCCCCGGTTTATTCAGGAAGACCAGGGCAAGGCTGGGCTGCGGGGAAATGAATATGGTACCCTGATGCATTCGGTAATGCAGCATCTGGCTTTATCGGGCAGTTTGGACTATGGCGATATAAAGGAACAGCTGGCCCGTATGGTGGCCAATGAAATATTGACCAAGGAGCAAGCAGACTATGTTAATGTTAAATCAATAGTATCCTTCTTTAAAACGGATATCGGGCAACGGTTGAAGGAGGCGACGGAGCTGTGGCGGGAGCTGCCCTTCAGCCGCATGCTGAAGGCCGATGACTATTATGATAACGTGGAGGGGGAATATATTTTCAGTCAGGGCGTCATTGATGTGCTGTTCAAGGAGAAGAATGGTCAATACGTGCTGCTGGATTATAAAACAGATAGGGATACGGAGCCTTCGGCCGTAAAACGGCGGTATGCGCTGCAGCTTCAGCTGTATTCCTCAGCCCTGGAAGCCATATTGGGAATTCAGGTAAAGGAACGGTATCTATATATGCTCCATGACAGCAGTGTGATAGAAATTTAAAATATAAATATAAAATATTTTATATGAGCTGTGGGAAAACAGAAAAAATATTCCACAGCTCTTTTGTTTTGCAAAAAAATACATAGTAATATAAAGAAAATAGTTGAAAAATATTTACATCGTGTTAAAATGATTAATATAAAAGAAAATATTTAGTAATTAAATAAGGGAAAGAGATATGGATAATAAAAATAATAAGAAAAATAAGACCTTAGGGGAACTGTTTGAAATTGCCCGGCGCAGTATCACCACCTATTCTGACCCTATATCGCCCCCGGTAAAGATGGTGAATGACCGCTCGCCGGTGGTGGAGCTGGTCAATGGCCTGCTGCAGGAAGCCCTGGAGAACAACGCCAGTGATATCCATGTGGAGCCCGGGCACAAACTGGGGCGGCTTCGCTATCGCATAGATGGCCGTTTGGAGGAAATTTATGATGAAATTTCCATGGAGCTGTACAGCAATGTTATTTCCCGCATCAAGATAATGTGTCAGCTGAATATTGCGGAGAACCGGCTGCCCCAGGATGGACGCTTTTCATATGAATTTGGCCAGCAGACCATTGATGTACGGGTATCCATCGTACCCCTGATAAAGGGGGAAAAGGTGGTGATGCGGCTGCTGAACAGGTCCGCAGGCTTTATGGACATGGACAGCCTTGATTTTTCGCCGGAAAATCGGGAAAGGTTTATTGGCCTGTGCCGGGAAGCCAGCGGGGCAGTACTTATGGTGGGGCCGGTGAATTCCGGTAAAACCACTACCTTATATGGAGCCCTGCATTATCTGAATGACAGCCAAAAGAATATTGTGACCATTGAGGATCCGGTGGAATATCAGCTGGAGGGGATAAATCAGATACAGGTGAATACCAGGCTGAAGCTGGATTTTGAGGAGGCTCTGCGGGCAGTGCTGCGGCAGGATTACGATATTTTGGCCATTGGGGAAGTGCGCAGTGAGGAGGTGGCCAAAATATTGATTAAGAGCGGACTGACAGGCCATCTGGTCTTTGGCTCGGTTCATACCTCCAGTGCTGCCAAGGCGATTTTCCGCCTCAGGGAAATGGGGATTAAGCCCTTTATGCTGGCCATTGCCCTAAGGGGGATTGTGGCCCAGCGGCTGCTGCCCCGCTTGTGTCCCCATTGCTGTCAGGCCTATGACATATTGCCGGACAGCGACCTGGCCAGGACCCTGGGGGAGGCCTATGAGCCGGGCATGTGGCTATATCACCGGCGGGGCTGTGACAGGTGTAATGGCCGTGGGGTAAAGGGCCGGGTGGCAATTCAGGAAATATTGGTTATGGACAGCCGGCTGCAGCAGTGTATCACCCGTGAGGCCAGCCTGCAGGAGCTGGAGGAGGAAATCATGCAGACGGGGATGAAGGCAATGTGGCTGGATGGAGTGGACAAGGCCAAGGCGGGGCTGGTGGAGCTGGAGGAGGTTCTGCGGGTTTGCAGTGAATAGACAGGGGGGAGACAATTGGAATTGGATGGTAATGCATTGGGGGAAATATTGGCAGCGGCCGCTGAGGAGGGGGCTTCTGATGTATTTTTGTCAGAGGGAAAGCCAATGTTTTGCCGACAGGCAGGAAGAATGAAAAAAATGGGGCAGCAGGAGCTGACCAAGGAGGCGTTATGTAAGTTCTTTTTTCAGATTACCTGCCGGGAGCAGCAGGAGAAATACCTGAAGCACAGGGAGGTGGATTTTACCTGGGAAGCAGCCCCGTGGCGCTTCCGGGTTCACGTTTATCGTCAGCAGGGCCGGATTTCCTTTGCCCTGCGCATATTGCCCCGGAGCATACCGGCCCTGGGGGAGCTGGGACAGGCCGGTCTTATACAGCAGTTTATGGATTATGGGGATGGTCTGTTATTGGTTACCGGAGCTACCGGGGCCGGCAAGACCACAACGGTAGCCGCCTTTTTGGCTGAGGTTGGCAGGCGCAGGGAGTATCATATCCTGACCCTGGAGGATCCGGTGGAGTATGTTTATCCCTCGGGCCGCTGTCTGTTCAGTCAGCAGGAGCTGGGGGGAGATTTTGTGGATTATGCCAGCGGCATTGTCAGTGCCATGCGGGAAAATCCCGACGTGATTATGATTGCCGAGCTGCGGGATGGGGCAGCCTGTGCAGCGGCCCTCAGCGCGGCGTCCTCAGGTCATTATGTAATAGCTACCATGCACACCGGCGGGGCAGTGGAAACGGTGGAACGCTTCATAAGCATGTTTCCGGTGGAGCAGCAGGAGCTGGCTCGGAGCATGCTGGCCTCCTCCCTGCGGGGAATCTGCAGCCAGAAATTGTTCAGGGGACGGGATGGCCGGCAATATTGTGGGGCTGAGTTGCTCCACAGCAATAATGCGGTGGCCAATATTATCAGAAAGGGTAAATACGAGCAGCTTAAATCCGTGATGCAGTCCGGGGCAGACGCAGGGATGCAGACCATGGAAATGGCGGTGGATAAGCTTTATGAATACTTATAAATATGGGGCAATAGATGATGAGGGAAGGCGGAAGACAGGCATAATCAAGGCCCAGGACAATATGTCCGCCTATGATGAATTACGGGGGCAGGGGTGGATAGTGTTATCCCTGAAGAAACACAGCGGCCCCTTATTTGGGGGGCACCGGCAGGGAACGGGGGGAGGGCCCGCCGGGGCCAAAAGCCGGTTTTATGGTCAGGGGGCAACGCTATTGAAGGCCGGTATTCCCCTGGATGAGATGGTGGAATTATTGGAGGGACAGGGTAATGGAGGGGAGGGACTGGGAAACTGCCTTTCCGGGGGGAGCACTTTGGCAGCGGCCATGTCCTCCTGCGGACAGGTGTACAGCCCCCAGGAAATTGCCATGGTGGAGGCCGGTGAGCTGGGGGGAAATCTGGAATGGGCCTTTGAGGCCCTGTCCCATCATTTTACACGGCGGGAAAAATTGTATCAGGGGCTGAAAATGGCCATGGTGTACCCCTTGTTTTTGGTGGTGCTGAGCCTGTGCTCCTTGCTGTTTATTATTGTGGTGGTGGTACCCACTATTATGGATATGTTTGTGGATTTATCCCTGCAGCTGCCCTGGCCCACCAGACTGCTGATGGCTCTGACCCATGTACCGGCACAATATCTGGTGGGAGCTTTGGCAGTGCTTTTGGCCCTGGCTGCAGGCTTACTGGCTGCCCGACGCCAATTATCCGTTGGCAGGGAGCTGGACCGGCTGCTGCTGAAGCTGCCCTTTGGGGGACGCCTGTGGCTGATGAAGGATTTGGGGGTTCTGTTGGATTGCCTGGGGATGCTGCTGGACAGCGGAATCGTTATTGACAGGGCCATGGCCAGCTGTGTGGCATTGTGTACCAATGGATATCTGAGGGACAGGGTGGAGATAATGGTCAAACGTCTGGCCCGGGGCAACAGCCTGAAAAAATCCATGGAAAATGGTCCATATCCGGTGGTGATATTTAATCTGGTGGCTGCAGGAGAGCTATCCGGGGAGCTGGGGGCCATGCTCCGCCAGGGCAGTGAATATTGTATGAAGGAGGTGGAAAACCGGCTCAGAATTTTGGAAACCATGTCAGAGCCCGTTATAGTGTCTGTTTTGGGTATAATAATCGGGTTTATTGTAATAAGTATTGTTTGGCCGATGTTGGAATTGATGACGGCGTATATGTAAGGAGAGGATTATATGAAATGGTTGGAAAGGGACGAAGGCTTTTCCATGCTGGAGCTGATTATTTACATTACTATTGTGGGGATTATTTTGGCGGTGGCAGTGCCCAAATATAATAATGCCATTGCCCTGGCCAATACGGCCCGGATACAGGCGGATCTGCAGACCATGGATGGGGCCATTATGATGTATTATACCGAGCACGGGCAGTATCCCACGGAAATAGGGGATTTAACGGAATATGTAAAAAATGTGGAGGATATTCATCCCCCCAAGGGCAAATATCTGCTGCGGGATGGTACCGTGGGGGAAATCAGCGACGGGGAATATACGCTGAACGCCGATGAAAATGAGGCCCTGTGCGATGGTCATTCCCTGGGGGAATTTGGCCGTCAGGAGCGGTCGGGCAGTGAACCATAATGAAGAAGGGGGTTAGGCTGCTTTCCGGCCATATCAGGGAAATCACGGCGGCGTATATTATTATTTCTGCCGGGGAATTGGTGCTGGGCCCTCCACCGGGCCAGTGGTGGATTTTGCTGCTGTTCAATTTGGTAATTATCCCTCTGGGGATTGGGGATATGCACTATTGGCGGCTGTTTAATGAATTGGTGCTTGTCTTGGCCATTGGCGGCATGGTGCTCTGTGTCCTTTGGCCGGAGAAAGGCTTTGCTGACGGTCTGATGGGTGCCCTGACCTTTGGGGGCAGCCTGTATCTGATACGCCTCCTATCCCGGGGAAATTTGGGACTGGGGGATGTGAAGCTGGGGCTGGGGGCAGGGCTGTGGCTGGGCCAGGCTGGTTCAGTGGTGGCTCTTTATTTATCCTTCATATTGGGAGGATTATATGTGGCAGCCTATTGCATAATGGGCTATGTGAGGGAAGGACAGGGTGGTTTATGGGCAGTCAGAAAAAAGCAAATTCCCTTTGGCCCCTTTCTGGCCCTGGGCAGCTCCATGGGTCTGATGTGCGGGGAACGGGTGCTGATGGCTTATTTAACGCTTTGGTGGTAGAGGTGGGCAGCAGTCTGGTGGAAATCATCCTTGGGGTGACGATTATGATGGGAGCGGTGTCTGTGCTTATGCCTACCATGGGGTTCACGGATGAACTTCGTCTGAATTATGAGGCCAAGCTGCTGGCCAAGCGGCTGGAATACGTGAAGGAGCTGTCCATGGAAACGGATGCGTTTATGGCCGATGGATATCGGGTATATGAAGCGGCACCCAGGGTTGTGGTGCAAAACGGCGGCCGGGGATATTGCTATCGGGTGGGCAATAAAATCCGGAAAGGGTGGACCTTGCCTCCCGGGGTGACCATAACCTGCAACCGGGGGGAGGCCATGTTTTATGTAAATGGGGAGGCTGTAAATTGTACTTTTACCTTGACCCTGCACAATGGCCGGAGTCAGGTAATCGTGGATCGGGTGGGGCGAATACGGATTGAGTAAATTAAATGAGGAAAAGGATTTAAAAAGGACTTATAACGAGACCTGTAAAGAGACTTATAAAGAGACTTGTACCGAGAAAATATTGGCTGGAGCCATGCCGGAGCATAGGCGTGGTGACAAGAGAGGGAAGACTGGCGGGCAGGAGGGGGGCTTTGTCCTTATGGATGTACTATTGCTGTTCCTGCTGTTGGTATCCCTGCTGGGGATGCTGAAATACAGCTTTCTGGTGTACGCCGACGCCTGCGCCCTGGAGCGGCGCATATTGTCCCAGCCGGTATGGCAGGAGGTGGCTGATGATGGGGAGAGGGGCCATGACAGGCAATAATTTATTTGCTGGTGCAGATGACCGGGGCTTTACCCTGGCGGAGATATTAATATGTATGCCCATATGCTTGTGCCTGTTGACCGCTCTGGTAGCGGCCTATGGCGCGCTGGGGCGGAATTATATTAAAACCACCAGCCAGTGGGTTCATTTGGAGGAAATCCGGGTGATTACCAATCTGGTTCACCAACGGGTAAGATACGCCACCGGGATGCGGGTGGTGGGCCATCATCAGCTGATTGTACAGGGGGAAAATGTGACAGGAGGGCAGCAAACCACATTAACCTACTATCAGTCCCCGGATAATCAGGGCGTATTTTTGGTCAACGGCCAGCCTATTTCCAATAATGACCGGCAAAAATACGTTAATATCCGTGATATTACCTTTGAGCAGGTGCTGCCCCATAAGGTGGTAATGCGTATGACATTGGAAAATAGGGCTACGGGTCAGGCATCCACCCTGGAAACCGGGCTGTACAGCTACTATATGCTGGTAAAGGAGCAGGAAAGGACTATTGATGGGCAGGGAAGTATTGTTGATGAGCAGGGGATCATTATTGATGAATAGGGGATCATTATTGATGAGCAGGAATGATTATTGATGAGCAGGATTGAGGAAATGGACAGGGGCAGTATATCCGTTGTGGCGGTGCTTTTGGTGTTTTCGGCGGCTCTTCTGACGATGTCCCTGGGGGGATTAAACAGGCTGGAGCATCAGCTGGTGGATAGGGATATGCTGCACAGGAGGCTGGCTCTTATGGCGGAGCAGGCTGCTTTGGCGGAATATAAGCGGTTAAGCCGTGAGCCGGGCCTTTTGCAGAGGGTGCTGGAGGAGCATCGCCCCATGACCTCTACAGGCTACAGTGGGGAGACGGATAGCGGACACTGTCAGGTCTTTGTGGGGGAAGAGGCCAATCTGGTGATTATCTGGGCGGTGGCAGAGGGTCGGGACACCAAGGCCCAGGTAAGCTTTCTGCTGGAATTTGATGAATCAAGGAACAGGTTTATGCTAAAGGGAATGTTTTAAATGGAATTGGGGAACATTTTTCGGAAAAAATACAGGGATATAGTGGCCATGTCGGTGTATGACAATAGGGCATACATGGCCGGCCTGCGGCAAAATCGGGCGGGGGAAATTTCCCTGCTGTGGATTGAGTCGGCTGCCGGTGAGGAAGGGGAATTACATGACCAAATATTGAGCCGTTTGCTGCGCCAGAATGCCGGAGGGGTTCCGGTGGTGCTATGTATCCACAGTGAGGAATTGCTGACCGGCACCAGGGAGCTGCCGGGGCTGTCCGAGAAGGAGGTGAAGCAGGCCACCAGGCTGGAAATGGACTATTCCGGTAATTCTGGTCTCTGGACCTATCAATATACTGATAGAACCGCTACATTGAAGCAGCTGCCTATGGAGGCCTTTAACAGGCTGGTCGGGGCCTATCAGGGGGAGCTGTTTATCCTGGGAATAATGGGGATGGAGACTGGGGCGGGACAGGATTATCCGGATTGGTCAGATATGGGCTGGAAGGGCTCTCCACCGGAGGCAGGATACCAGGAGCTGCAGCAGCTGATTGGCACAGCCACCGATTATCTAAGGGGCAGCGGCTACGTATTTGCGGCAGCTCCCCCTCAGCTCCTGGCCTGGGATTGGTTGAAAATATGCGGTGCCTTCCTGTTATTGAATATATTTGCGGCGGCGGTTATAGGACTGGGGGGGCTTTGGCAATGCCGGGAGCTGGCCGGGGAGCTTCATGGCTGTCAGCAGCAGGCGGCCCTGCTGTCCGATGTGAGCCAGAAGAAACAGGAGGCGGAGGAAATGAAGGGGCAGATCAGAGAGCGGTCCGGGATACTTGCTTCATTGCACAATAAGGGCCTTGGCTGGTCGGCCTATGGCCTTATGGTCAAATTTTCCGGCGTGCCCCAGGGGGGAGTCACCTTTTCCGACCTTACTGTGAATGATCATAAACAGCTGGTGATAAAAGGAGGGGCAGAAAGCCTTGGGGCATTGGTCAAATATAACAGTACAGCCGGGCTGGATATGGCTATAGAGCAATCAGAGGAGAAGGAGCAGGGTAATGTGGAATTTACTTGTAAAGGGCAGCTATAAAGCATGGCCGGTACAGATTTATGCCTGCGGCCTGATTTTGCTGGTCAGCCTGCTGATTTTTTTGGCGAATATGTTCCTGTTCTTTCCTTATATAACCAACAGGGTAGCTGCTGTACGAGAGGAATACCATGAAGCCAGGCGGCAGGTGGAGCTGTTAAACAGCTTTCAAAGCAGTCATGGGGATATTGATGCCTATTTGACCGGGGTTACCAGGGAATACAATCAGATGAAGCAGCTGCTGCCTGAGGAAGCCGGGGAATATACCATTGTGGGGGAGCTGCAAAGGCAGGCAGAAAATCACCAGCTGACCCTCCTTTCCTTTAAGCCCGGCAAAAAGCAGCAGCAGGCCAAATATACGGAGCAGAGGGTGGAATTGGGGCTGCGGGGTGAGTATTTCTCCCTCATGGCCTTTTTCTTGAGCCTGCAGCAGCACGGCCCCTTCCATAGGATTAATAGCCTTACCATAAAAAGCACGCCCCATGGACTGGAGTCCCGTATTAGCATGTCCCTTTTTTATACAAGGGCCCATTAACACTTTTTCTTGCTTTATGTAAACACATATAATAAAATTAAAAGATAGATGTGTACTAACTGTGTATTTATGATGAGGTGTTATATGAGCAGCTTTAGATTTTTGACCGCCGGGGAATCCCACGGACAATGTCTTACGGCAATAGTGGAGGGTCTTCCGGCAGGGCTGAGGATCGATATTGAGGAGATAAACCGCGATTTGGCCCGTCGCCAGCAGGGCTACGGCCGTGGGGGCCGCATGAAAATCGAGACGGACAGGGCCCAGGTGGTTTCCGGCGTTCGCTTCGGTGAGACCATGGGAGATCCTGTGACCCTGCAGGTGGTTAACCGGGATTGGCAGAACTGGACGGACCGGATGTCGGTTTTTGGCCCCGAGTTCGGTGACAAGGTAACGGCGGTTCGCCCGGGTCATGCGGATTTAACCGGGGTGTTAAAGTATGACCGGAAGGACGCCCGGGATATTTTGGAGCGGGCCAGTGCCCGGGAAACGGCGGCCAGAGTGGCGGTAGGGGGGCTGTGCAAGGCCTTTTTGCAGGCCTGTGGCATTCAGGTGGTATCCCATGTAATAAAGATTGGCGGCGTATCGGTAAATGAAGCCAATATTGATCGCAGCAAAATCGGCAGCGGTACTTCTGAACTGAACTGCTATGACCCTGAGGCGGAAGCTGGGATGAAGCAAAAAATCCAGGCGGCCATGGAGGCCGGGGATACTCTGGGCGGTGTCTTTGAGGTTATCGTCCGGGGGGCCCCTTTGGGTCTGGGCAGTCACATCCAGTGGGATAAGCGGCTGGATGGTAAGCTGGCCTGGGCCATGATGTCCATTCAGGCCATTAAGGGAGTGGAAATCGGTGCCGGCTTCCAGTGCGGCGAGCTGCCGGGCAGTGAAATTCACGATGAAATGTTCCTGGACAAGGATAAGCGGGTATACAGAAAGACCAATCGGGCCGGCGGCCTGGAGGGGGGCATGACCAATGGCGAGGAAATTTCCATCAAGGCCTGCATGAAGCCAATTCCAACCCTGATGAAGCCCCTGAATTCGGTGGATATCGGGTCAAAAACCGAGGTATCGGCCTGCAAGGAGCGCAGCGATTGTTGTGCTGTTTCGGCGGCATCAGTTGTGGGGGAGGCCATGACCGCCATTGTTATTACTGAGGCAATGCTGAATAAATTCGGCGGGGATGCCATGGTGGATTTACTCAGCGGGTTAAAGAGTTATAAAAACAGGGTTCAGGGTAGCTTATGATAAAAAATGTTGTGTTGATTGGCTTTATGGGTGTGGGCAAATCCAGTACAGGCCGGATGCTGGCCAATATGCTGGGCTTTAAGTTCATCGATATGGATAAGGCCATTGAAAAGAAGTATCAAATGACCATTCCGGAAATGTTTGAAAAGCATGGTGAAGCCTATTTTCGGGAGCGGGAAAAGGAAATGTGCCGGGAGGCAGCCGCCAGGAAAAGTGTGGTTATTGCCACCGGGGGCGGTACTATAAAGGATCCGGAAAATGTGGCCATATTAAAGAGAACCGGGCGGATTATTTGCCTGTCGGCCAGTGTGGATTCCATAGTGGAGCGTACCTCCGGAAAGGGAACAAGGCCCCTTTTGGATGCCATGGAGGACCGGCGGCAGGGGATAATTGAGCTGTTGGCCCAGCGTCAGCCTATGTATGACCAGGCGGACTATACCCTGGATACCACGGATTTATCCCCCATGCAGGTGGCTCGGGATATTATTTCCTATATGAAGCACCGATAGGCAGCTGAATGCCGAAAAAGGATTTTTTAGGCGGGAGTTAATAATATGATAAGGATTGATCTTGAAAATATGCTGGTGTGCCGCAGCATCCTGAAGGATAAGCTGGTCCAGGAGCTGATGGCGGCCAGCAGCGCTCCGGAGGATTTGGCCCTGAGTCATGCCTTTGCCGGTCATCTGGTGGAAAAGGCCGAAAATGAAGGCTGGAGCGGTAATCTTATACGGGAATTATTTCTTCATTTACTCAGCCAGGAGGGGTGCTTGGCAGCCAAGATGACGGAAACCTCCAAGGGAGCTATTGGGGAAAGCCTGAAAAAGGCTTTTATCCATGATATTACCAAGCTGCTGCCCCTGCTGTTCAACAGGGCCACCAGTATTGTGAATATAAGCATTCTGGAGGATTATGTTCCGTCTATTCCCTATACCCTGGAGGCCACGGCCTTTCTGGAAAACCAACTGAAGGGCTGCAATACCCCGGAAACCGTGGCAGAGGCCTTTTTGGTTTTTTACCAAAAATACGGCTATGGGGAAATTGCCTCCCATCAGGCCTTTTCCTGGGACAGTGAAAATCAGAAGCTGAAGGGCATTCGTCATTTTGAGGCCATGGATTTTGCAGATATTATTGGCTATAAGCGGCAAAAGGAGCAGCTTATCAGCAATACCCTGGCCTTTATCAACCGGAAGCCGGCCAATAATGTGCTGCTGGTGGGGGCTCGGGGCACCGGTAAATCCTCCGGGGTAAAGGCTCTGGCCAAGGCCTATTACAGTCAGGGTCTCAGGCTGCTTCAGATGCAGAAGGCCCAGCTTAATGAGCTGCCAACCATAATGGCTACCCTGCGCCAATACGCCAGCAAGCGGTTTATTATCTTTTTTGATGATTTGTCCTTTGAGGAATCGGACAGCGATTATAAGTATTTAAAGTCGGCCATTGAGGGCGGCGTGGAATCCTGTCCGGAGAATGTATTGATTTATGCTACCTCCAACAGGCGTCATTTGATTAGGGAGACCTGGCGGGATCGGGCTGATGGCCAGGATGAGCTCTTTAGAAATGACAGTATAAATGAGACAATTTCCCTGTCAGATCGATTTGGCCTGATTATTACCTATTTGGAGCCAAGTCAGGACGAGTATCTGAATATAATCGATCATTTCCTGGGTCAGGAGGGCATTCATCTGGACCGGGAGGAGCTAAGAATTTTGGGGCATAGGTGGAATTTGGAGCATTCCGGCCGCAGCGGCCGAAGTGCCCGCCAATTTGTGACCCATTATTTGGGACAGATGAAGTAGAGGCCTTTATTCTATCCAATAAAAATAACAGCGTCAGGAGGGTTATCCTGACGCTGTTTTTTTGGCTCAGTGCTGGTCGTTAAGCGTGTTTTTGCAGAAATCAATGAAGGATTGGGCGGCTTTGGAAATATAGCGTTCCTTTTTCCAGGCCAATCCCAAATCCACATATATGGGCTCCTCAAAGGGCAGTATCTTGACGCCGGGGGTGCCCTTTACGATGAAATCCAACAGGAATGAGATGCCTACGTTGCTGCTTACTAGTCCCTTGATGGTCTCTATCTGATTGGATTCCAGAACAATATTTGGGGTGATGTTGGCCAGCTTCAATTTATTCAGCACCATATACCGTAGGAAGGAGCCCTCCTTCAGCATAATGAGATCTGCATCGCTTATGTCGGTAATGTTGATGGACTCCTTTTTGGCTAGTGGATGACCATTAGGCACACAGGCCACAATCTGGTTTCGGGCCATAGGCAGCAGCTGCAGACTGGAGGAGGCATCGGAAAGGATGACAATGCCAAAATCCAGTTCATCCCGCTCCAGCTGTTCCCGGATGGTCATGGACCCTTCCTCATACAGGTAAATATCAAGATGGGGGTATAGATGCTGGAAGCTGGAAAAAATCCTTGGGAACAGGTAAGCACCAATCATGGATGGGATGCCAATTTTTATGGTACCCTTTTGCAGCTGCTTGTAGTCGTTGACCTCAAGGACGGCATCGTGAATGTTGCGGAGGGCCAATTCTATCCTGTTGAGAAAAATGGTGCCCTCGGGAGTCAATAAAAGCTGCTTTTGACTGCGGTCAAACAGCTGTATGCCCAGCTCAGCCTCTAGCTTTTTTATGGCTACAGTAATATTCGGTTGGGATACGTTCAGGCGTTCCGCAGCTCTGGTGATATTTTTCAACCGGCTTGCCATCTGAAAATATTCTAACTGTCTTAATTCCATTGGTAATCACTCCGATATAGCTGATAAGGATTTTTCGTCCGATAAATCAAAATTATCCGTTGATTATTATATCATATGTTATGTGAATGTTAAATACTTCTTATGGTAAGATAAGAAAAATTTATTATTTTCCTGTTAAGGGAAAAATGGGTATTTAGTATTTTGGTTTTTTGATGGTTTTGTTGTATAATAAGTGTGTATGTATATGTGCAGGTAGGATTTTTTATATTCGTATAGAATATACACATTATGGGTGTGGTGGCCTGTGAGCTGTTCACCGCATTCTCATTGAAGTATACCAATCTGTATATGTCGGTTATTGGCGGCATATTATGGATTAAACGGGGGGAATTATTTTGGAATTAGCTACAGTTGTTGGCCTGGTCATGGGTCTTGTTTCTGTATTCGTAGGTATGGTAATAAAGGGGGCGCCAATTTCTGCACTTAATAATCCAGCTGCGTTTCTTATTATCGTAGGTGGTACCTTTTCCTGTATTTGCATCGGCTTCCGTATGGACCAGGTTGTGCGGTTTCCGAAGCTCATCGGTATGACCTTTAAAAAGAATAATCTGCAATCCTCGGGTGAGCTTTTGCAGCTGTTTATTGAATTATCCCAGCTGGCCCGCAGAGAAGGTATTCTGGCCCTGGAAAGCAAGGTTCAGGAAATAGAGGATCCCTTCTTCCGCACCGGCCTGGGTATGGTTATTGATGGTATGGAGCCGGAATTTGTAAGTGATGTACTGGATGCGGAGCTGGCCATAATGCAGGCCCGTCATGCGGAGAACCGTTCCATGTTCTCCCAGGCCGGTACCTATGCACCGACTCTGGGCGTACTTGGCGCCGTAGTAGGTCTGATTGCCGCCCTGGGTAACCTGAATGATATTGATAAGCTGGGTCACTCCATTGCAGCGGCCTTCGTTGCGACAATACTGGGTATATTCACCGGCTACGTATTGTGGCTTCCATTCTGTAATAAGCTTAAAATCCTGTCTGAACAGGAAATAAATCAAAAACGTATGATTATTGAGGGGATTTTGTCCTTGCAGGCAGGTGACTCTCCTACAGCCATCGAGGCTAAGCTCATGGTATTTATTCCTCAGACAGAACGTGAAGGCTTGAAGAAGGAGGAATAAACGATGGCAAAGAAAAAAAGACCAAAGCCTCATGAAGAAGAAGCATCAGAGGCATGGCTTCTGCCTTATTCTGACTTGATGACCCTGCTTCTGGCCCTGTTTATCTGTTTGTTTGCCATTTCCCAGACTGATGAAACCAAGCTGACCCAAATGGCGCAGGCCTTTACGTCAGCCTTTAATCTGGGCGGCCCATCCTTCTTTGTTGGTGCAGGACCGGCAGCCACCAGCTCCCGTGATTATCTGTCCAATGATGATGGCGGTGCTGAGGCGTATTTGGCGGAGAACAATCAGCTGGAGGCGGTGAAACGCAGCCTGGACCAGTATATTGAGCAAAATGAGCTGCAGGAGGATTTGAGCACCACCCTTACTGAAGAGGGGCTTATGATACGTATTAAGGAAAAGGCCCTGTTCCCGTCAGGGTCGGCAGACCTGGTACCGGGAGTACAGCGTATAGGTCCGGCCATTGCGGCTCTTATCGCGCCTATTCCGCAGCGAATTTTGATTTCCGGCCATACTGATGATGTTCCCATAAGCAATGCCCAGTTCCCGTCCAACTGGGAGTTAAGTACGGCCCGTGCCCTTAATTTTATGAAATTCATTTTGGCCCAGGATGCACGAATGAACCCGGCGCGGTTCAGTGCAGTGGGCTGCAGCCAATACAGACCAATAGCTGACAATGTTACCGATGAGGGGCGGACTCAGAACCGTCGCGTTGAGGTACTGATTGAGCGGGCAGTTCATCTTGATAAATCAGCAATGCAGAATATTCGTTAAACTGAAAGGGCTCTTAGGGGCCCTTTTACTATGAACACTTAGCGAGCACAAGCCTATGGCGCAGTGGGAGCTTAGTGATCGTTGTAAGGGCGTAGTGCGAAATTCTATTTTGCACGGGAGCTTGCTATGGAGAAAAGCGATGATTATTGGTATAGGTGTAGATATTATTGAAATGGATCGGGTACAGAGGGCCATTGCCAGTGAGGCCTTTTTAAAAAGGGTGTACACCGGAAATGAAATAGAATATTGTCAGGCCCGGGGAAAAAGCCGTGTTCAGTCCTTTGCCGGGCGGTTTGCGGCCAAGGAGGCTATTTTAAAGGCCTTTGGTACAGGCCTGCGGGGGGGCGAGCTGGTGGATATTGACATATTCAACGATGAACTGGGCTGCCCCCGGGTCAGGTTATCCGGTTATTTTGCAGAATATGCAGAGAAAAAGGGTGTAAAGAATATCTGGCTTAGCATAAGTCATTCAAAGACCAGTGCTGTGTCCCAGTGCGTTCTGGAGGGATAGGGTATTATGGCTATGGAAGGGGAATTAATTCCAATTAATAGGCAACTGGTGAAGGAGGCTATTAGGCCCCGTCCGACAGCCTGTCACAAGGGAACCTGCGGGCGGGTGCTGATTATTGCCGGTTCCAGGGGGCTGACCGGGGCGGCGGTGATGGCTGCCCAGGCGGCCATGCGGGCCGGGGCCGGGATAGTTACCCTGGTCTGTGCAGCCAGCCTGAACACCATTTTTGAAATAAAGCTGACGGAGCCTATGACCATACCGGTGGCGGATAATGGCCGGGGTTTTATTGGTCGGGACTCACTTAGTACCCTTATGGATAAAGCCCGGGGCTATGATGTGGTCCTTATTGGGCCGGGGCTGGGCCGTCAGGACAGCACCATGGCTTTGGTCCGTGAATTTGTTACAGGGACGGAGTCCCAATTGATTATTGATGCCGATGGACTGTATGCCTTTAACGGACAGGGCAGTTTGCTGAAGCAATGCAAAAGACGGCCGATTTTAACCCCTCATGTAGGGGAGCTGGCCGCGTTATCGGGGGTTACTGTGGATGACCTGAAAAGGGATTATATGGAGATTATCTGCAGGGAGTCCCGGGAATGTAATTGTATTATTGTAGGTAAAAGTGAGAAAACAGTGGTAGTTTATCCTGATGGCAGCGGTTATGTAACCACTGTGGGCAATCCGGGAATGGCCACAGCAGGCAGCGGTGATGTGCTGGCAGGCACCATAGCCGGCATTTGTCCCCAGGTCAGGGCAGACCGAAGTCCGGTGGTGGGGGTATATATCCACGGCCGGGCCGGTGATTTGGCCTATGCTGAATACGGCAATGGCCTTATTGCAACGGATATGATTGACAGAATAGGCCGGGTACTGCTGGAACTTAAGTGAGCCATTATGTGTACATGGTTTACAATGTTATGCAGATAATGGCAAAAAATACTTGATTTATTACAATGGAAGGCATATAATCAGTTATTATATGTTTACACAAGTACATGAAAAATGTACACACAGTTAGGAGATGTATATTTATGGCAGATGTTCGTTTTGTGAAGGCGGATACTTTAAAGGCAAAACCTGATGTAACCAAAATCGGGTTCGGTACCCATTTTTCTGATTACATGTTTGTAATGGATTATGAGGAGGGCAAGGGCTGGTATGATCCACGCATTGTTCCATATGAGGATATTAAGGTAAGCCCCGCCAATACCACCCTTCATTATGGCCAGGCCATTTTCGAGGGCTGCAAGGCCTATCGCTACAAGGGAAACAAGGCTGTGGTATTCCGTGCCAAGGATCATATTGCAAGACTGAATAAATCTGCCAAGATTTTGGATATTCCCCAGGTGGATGAGAAGCTGGTTTACGACGCCCTCATGCAGCTGATTAATATTGAAAAGGATTGGATTCCTGATGGCCCTGGTCAGAGCCTGTATATCCGTCCGTTTATTTTTGCCAATGACCCATATTTGGGGGTCAGCGTCAGCAAATGCTATAAGCTGATGATTATCCTGTCTCCTGTGGCGGCCTACTATGCTCATGGCTTTGCACCGGTAAAGATTATGGTGGAGGACACTTATGTACGGGCAGTCCGGGGCGGTCTGGGAGCTGCCAAGACACCGGCCAACTATGCCGCATCACTTCATGCAGGCCTGGTGGCCCATGAAAAGGGCTATGACCAGACCCTGTGGCTGGATGGCGTTGAGCGTAAATATATTGGCGAAGTGGGCTCCATGAATATCCTCTTTAAGATTGATAATAAGATTGTTACACCTGAGCTGGACGGTACTATCCTGGATGGTATTACCAGACGCACAGTTTTGCAGGTGGCCAAGGCTTGGGGCTATGAGGTGGAGGAACGGAGAATTTCCACGGATGAGCTGCTGCAGGCCTATAAGGATGGCAAGCTGGAGGAGGTATTTGGTTCCGGTACAGCGGCAGTAATTTCTCCTGTTGGTGAGCTGGGCTACGATAATGCTGATACCAAAATGGTATTCAACGACGGCAAGATAGGCCCATTTGCCCAGAAGATGTATGATTATATTGATGGCTTGCATACCGGTGAGGTGGAGGATACCTTCGGCTTTATCGACGTGGCTGGTCAGTATTAATGATGGAAAATGGAACGTCTCTCTGTTTTGAGGGACGTTTTATTTTTGTTCACCTTGTTTTCATTAATAAGGATTAATATTATTACGAGCTTAAGATTTCCCCTTCCTCTTCAGGTGGGGGCAATCAAACTTTAATGTAATTATCAAAAGAATTATTTTTTATAGCAGGATTTTATTTAATGATGATAGAATAAAACATATAATAGTTGTATATATTTGTTGCAAGGAGTTTTGAATATGCCCTTTGATTTGCCAATTCCATCCCAGATACATGGTCTTTTGCGGACGGTGGGCTTCTGGGATGTCATCGATATATTGATTGTAGCCATAATCCTGTACAAGGTTTATGAAATGCTGCAGGATACCCGGGCCATCACCCTGGTGAAGGGACTCATCGTATTAATGATTGTAACCCTGTGTGCAAGCCTGTTGGAGCTTCATGTTATTTCATGGCTGCTGCAAAAATCTGTGCAGCTGCTGTTTGTGGCGTTGCCCATTGTATTCCAGCCTGAGCTGCGCCGGGCCCTTGAACGATTGGGCCAGGGCCGTTTTCTGGGCCTTGACCAATATTTGGATGCGGAGGAAGCCAATTCCATTACCAACGAAATTGACAAGGCTGTATTTAATATGGCGGATAAGAAAATCGGTGCTTTGCTGGTCATCGAAAAAAATGTTGGTATCAATGAGATAATTGATACCGGTATCAAAATCGATGGCTTGATAACCACCGAGTTTTTGATGAATGTATTTATTCCCAATACGCCCTTGCATGACGGGGCGGCGGTAATCCGTGGCAAGCGTCTGGTGGCGGCCGGCTGCTATCTGCCCCTTACGGAGAATCGCTCCCTCAGCAGTGAGCTGGGAACCCGTCATCGGGCGGGTATAGGCTTGTCTGAGCAATGTGATGCGGTGATTATTATAGTAAGTGAGGAAACCGGGGTGGTTTCTGTGGCGGAAAATGGCCGTATAGAACGCTATATGACCCATGACAGCCTGCGTCAGCGCATTCGCCCACTGTTTGTTAATGAAAAGCCAAGAATGAAATTTAAGGATATTCTTGCCAATTGGAGGAAGAAGGATGATGAATAGAATTCAAAATTTATTCAGGCGCAATCTTCCAGCCAAGATTTTAGCCCTGCTTGGTGCGGTGGTTTTGTGGTTCTTTGTGATGAATGAGCAAAATCCCTCGGTGAATTCTACCTTCACCGTTCCGATTTATACTGTCAATGAACCAGCTGGTTATACCGTAAAGCTGAGCGTTTCTTCGGTTACGGTAAAGGTGCGGGCCCCAAGGGCCTCCCTTACTGCCACCAAGGCCGATGATTTTAAGGCCTATGTGGATTTGGCTGAAGCCGTGGAGGGCACCAATACCATAAAGGTGCGCACCGTTGTGCCCCAGGGCTTTGAAGTGGTGGATATATCGGAGGAGACCGTTGATGTTACCATGGAATCCCTTATCGATAAGCAATTGCCGGTGGACATTCAGGTGACGGGGAATACCGGTGCCCGCAGCGTTTTGGAAAAAGTCATTCCGGATACCAATTACATGGTTGTAAGCGGGCCCAGAAGCCAGGTGGAACGGGTGACCAGAGTGGTAGGATACCTGAATTTGGCTAATAGCACGGTGGATTTCCGGGTTCATGTCAAGCTGACCCCGGTGGACGACAATGGGAGTATTGTGGATTCGGTGACCCTGGCCTCACCGGAGATTGATGTTATGGCCAAAATATTGAGCGGTGTTGACAAGAAGGTGCTGCCGATAAAGCCGGTATACCGGGGTACACCGGATAAAGCCTATGTGGTGGCCGGTACCTCAGTTAAGCCGGACAAGGTGGAGATTACCGGCAAGGTTGAGCTTCTGGAAAAGCTTGCTGATATTTCCACAGAGCCGGTAGTCATTGAAGAGGCAAAGGCCGATGTAATAAAAGAGGTGAATCTTGTTCTGCCGGATGGTATAATATCACCGAGTAAAGAGGTTACCGTGAAGGTGCAGATAAAAAAGAAAAATGATAATTAGGCCATGAGAGAGGTATGCTGAGTGATTAGGATACAGAATTTCAATGTTTCCTTTGATGATAGGACACCCCTTCCTGAGTTAGTTGAACAACGGTTGGAATTACCACCCCACTGTGTAAGTGAGGTGGTAATTGTGCGTAAAGCCATAGATGCCAGACGCTACAAGGGGGCTCCAATTAAGTTTGTATATATATTGGATGTTGCCCTGGAGGGGAATGAAAAAAAGGTGGTCAGCCGGTTCAGACGGGACAAGAATGTAGATTGGGCCCCTAAGGTGGGGCGGCCCAAGACATATCCGGCACCATCAGCTGATGATCGGCCCCCGGTAATCGTGGGCTTTGGCCCAGCAGGGATGTTTGCGGCCCTGACCCTGGCCAGGGCCGGCTGCAGGCCGGTGGTGCTGGAGCGGGGCAGAGATGTGGACAGCCGCCATGAAGACATTCAGCGTTTTTGGTCCGGAGGGTCTCTTTTGCCAAATTCCAATGTGCAGTTCGGCGAAGGAGGGGCAGGAACCTTTTCCGATGGCAAGCTGACCACCAGGGTAAATGATCCGCTGATTAGCAGGGTGCTGGAGGATTTCGTGCAGGCCGGTGCCCCGGAGGATATAAAATATCTGCATAAGCCCCATATAGGTACGGATATGCTGCGCACCGTAGTTAAAAATATCCGCCTTGAGGTCATCAGACTGGGGGGTGAGGTGCGGTTTGAAAGTCAGGTAACCGGCATAGAACAAAACAGTGCCGGGGCCATAAGTGCGGTGCTGGTCAATGACAGCGAACGGATTGAGACATCGGCCGCATTCTTCGGCATAGGCCACTCGGCCCGGGATACCTACAAAATGCTGTATGATTTCGGCCTCAGCATGGAGGCCAAGGCCTTTGCCGTAGGGGTGCGGATCGAGCATCCCCAGGAAATGATTGACAGAAACCAGTACGGTGATGCCACTGGTCATCCCTTGCTGCCGGTGGCCGATTATGCTCTTACCTACAATGACAAGGCACAGGGGAGAGGGGCCTATTCCTTCTGCATGTGCCCAGGCGGCCAGGTGGTAGCCGCCACCTCGGAACCAGGTGGGGTCGTAACCAATGGCATGAGCAATTATAAACGGGATTCCGGCGTGGCCAATTCGGCTTTGCTGGTGACGGTGGGCACCGGGGATTTTGCCGCCCATCCCCTGGGGGGCATTGAGTTCCAGCAAAAATGGGAACGGGCTGCCTTCCAGGCCGGTGGCGGGGACTATTACGCGCCGGTGCAGACAGTAGGGGATTTTCTGGCCGGAAGGGCCGGCTCCAGGGATTTTTTGACAAAACCATCCTATCGGCCCGGGGTTCGTCCTGTGGATTTGCATGAATGTCTGCCGGATTTTGTCAGCGGTATGCTGCAGGCGGCCCTGCCCTATTTTGGCCGCCGGATAAGGGGCTTTGATGATCCGGGGGCGGTGATGACGGGTATAGAATCCCGGTCATCAGCTCCCTGCCGCATTATCAGAAATAAGCTGACCTTCCAGTCGGAGAGCCTGGCAGGCTTTTATCCCATTGGGGAGGGAGCCGGCTATGCCGGGGGCATCATGAGTGCGGCCCTTGATGGCATGAATGGGGCACTTGCATTTTTGACAAAAAAGGGTCATACTTAAGTGATGTAAAATTGTGGTTTTGAAATACTCATTATGGAGGTTATTAAAATTATGTCAAGATTATTTGGTACTGATGGTGTGCGCGGCGAGGCAAATGTTGAGCTGACGCCGGAGCTGGCATATCGTTTGGGCCGGGCGGCCACCCTGTACTTTGGTGAAAATTCGGAGACCATGCCAAAGATTCTTATTGGCCGGGACACCCGTATTTCCGGTCAGATGTTTGAGGCGGCCCTGTGTGCCGGTATCTGCTCGGCAGGGGGACGGGCCATTATCGTTGGCGTTATTCCCACGCCGGCTATTGCCTACCTGACCAAGAAGAAGAAGGCTAATTGCGGTATTGTAATATCGGCTTCCCATAATCCGTTCCATGATAATGGCATTAAGTTCTTTGGCGGCAATGGCTATAAGCTGCCGGATTCCGTGGAGGACGAGCTGGAGGCCATAGTAAAGAAAA
Source organism: uncultured Anaerovibrio sp. (assembly GCF_947302755.1). GTDB lineage: Bacteria > Bacillota > Negativicutes > Selenomonadales > Selenomonadaceae > Anaerovibrio. The sequence goes on along the minus strand of NZ_CAMYWM010000009.1, from coordinate 3,522 downwards.
TTGAGGCCGGGGATGATTACCCACGGTCCACCGGAGCCAAAATGGGCTACATCGATTATCGCCATAATTACATAAATGAGTACAAGGACTTTATTCTGTCCACCTGCAAGGAACGGTTTGACGGTATGAAGATTGTGCTGGATTGCTCCAATGGTGCCGCCTATGAGGTAATGCCTATGGTGCTGAACCGTCTGGGGGCTGATGTTATCGTGCTTAACAATGCCCCAAATGGACGCAACATAAATGATAACTGCGGCTCTACCCATATGGACCGCATTCAGAAGGCGGTTGTGGGCCTGGGGGCCGATTTTGGTATTGCCCATGATGGAGATGCGGACCGGTGTCTCTGTGTGGATGAAAAGGGAAATATCATCGACGGCGACCATATTTTGGTAATGTGTGCCAAGGAAATGATTGCCGATGGACGATTGACCCATAATACAGTTGTGACCACGGTTATGGCCAATATCGGCTTCCACAAGGCCATTAAGGAGCTGGGGGGCAGAGCGGAAATCACCAAGGTGGGGGATCGCTATGTATTGGAAAATATGCTGGCCAACGGCTACAAGCTGGGGGGCGAGCAGTCCGGTCATATTATTTTCACCGATTACAACACCACCGGTGATGGGCCGGTAACGGCTATCCAGGTGCTGTCGGCAATAAAGCGCAGCGGCAAAAAGGCCTCTGAATTAAATGAAATGATGGTAAGCTATCCTCAGCTGTTGGTTAATGTGGCAGTAAAAACCAAGGAGGGCTGGGAGGATAATGCCAATATCAGGGCTGCCATCAAGGCCGGCGAAGAGAAATTGGGCCCTGACGGCCGCATTTTAGTCCGTCCATCCGGTACAGAGCCGCTTATCCGCGTTATGGCTGAGGGCCCTGATCAGGCCCAGCTGGATACAATTTGTCATGAAATCGCAGATGTTGTTTTGAAAGAACAGGGTGCACGATAATGAAGCAGGCAATAGTTGTAACTACCTTTGGGGTAGGGGATAAGGATGTCAAAAAGAAATGTATTGACAGCCTTATTGCAGATATCCGTAAGGAATTTCCCGATTATGATGTGTTTGAAGCCTGGACCAGCCGGTTTCTCATTAAGAAATTGGCCGCTCAGGGGATAAAGTACGGCACATTGGAAAGCGTTTTGGGCAATCTTGAAAAGGAAGGCTACGAAAAGGTTGTAGTGGCTCCCACCCACCTGACACCGGGGCAGGAATTTGATGACAAGGTGGTAAAGGTGGTGGATGACGCCAGGGATAAGTTTATGGAGGTTCATCTGGCTCAGCCGGCCCTGGCCGGTAAAGGACCGGAGGATTACGCGGGTATTGCCGATATCCTCTTCTATCTGGACTCCCTGGAGCCCGGCGAGGAGCTTCTTTTGATGGGCCATGGCTCACCAAAGCGGCACAATCCGGTGTATGAATGGGTCCAGGAGTATGCTGACAAAAAGCATTTGCCGGTACACGTGGGGGTATTGGAGGCAGAGGATTATCCCAATTTGGATGATGTGATGAAGCGGCTCAAGGAAAAGGGCGTAAAAAAGGTTTTTTTGCGGCCTATGCTCCTTACCGGTGGCGACCATGCAACGGTGGATATGGCCGGTGACCAGCCGGATTCCTGGAAAAATATTGTTTCGGCAGCGGGCATAGAGGTGCGGTTCTCCACCAAGGGCCTGGGGGAAAACCAGCTGTATCGCTCCATTTATATCAAACGTATCAAAAATGCCCTGTAAAAGTCTTTTTTAAAATAATAGTCAGTTGGTTCTTTAAAGTGGCGTGAATTTTTGATATAATGTATTAGTGTATTAAAAGTGTTAAAGGGGGGCACTGCTTCACCCTGAATATTTATATTTAAATAGAAGCAGTGGCAGTTTATATTTTTTTATGATAAGGCGGTGTATTTATGGAAACTCAGAATCCTATTGTCATTATGTTGATTAACATGACAATCGTATTCGCGGTGCTGTTTGTGTTGAGCCTTTACATCAGATTGATCCACAAGATTGATCCGACTGCAAAAGCAGCAGCAGCTCCAAAGGCAGCTCCAAAGGCAGCTCCAGCTCCAAAGAAGGCTGCACCTGCTCCAGTAGTGGAGAAGGGTATCTCAGACGAGACCGTAGCAGCTATTGCAGCAGCTTTGGCCACTATGGGCGTGGGCTTTTCCCGTGTTAAGGCCATCAGAGTAGCTGATCGTCCTGGCTGGGGCGGTATAGCTCGTCATGAGGCCCTTACTACCACGAAGATGAGATGATAAGGAGAACTCACTAACGTATGGATATATTAAGCGCATTTTTAACATCTATTCAGTCAGTGTGGCTGGACAGTGGTTTTGCAGCCTTTACGTTGGGCAATTTTATTATGATTCTCGTAGGCCTGTTACTGTTGTACATGGCCATCGGTAAAGAATTTGAGCCACTTTTGCTGACTCCGATTGCCTTTGGTTGTATCATGGCCAACTTTCCATGCACCGGCTTCCTCGAAGAGCCTGGTGTTATGCAGGTTATTCACTATGGTATTCAGTACGAGATTTTCCCTCCGCTGATTTTCCTTGGTGTAGGTGCCATGACGGACTTTGGTCCTTTGATTGCAAATCCTAACACCCTGTTCCTGGGTGCAGCTGCCCAGTTCGGTGTATTTATTTCCCTGGCTGGTGCGATGGTTCTGGGCTTCACTGCCCAGGAGGCTTCGGCTATCGGCATCATTGGCGGTGCTGACGGCCCTACAGCTATTTATATGGCCTCCAAGATGGCTCCAAACCTGCTTGGTGCTATTGCTGTAGCAGCCTATTCTTACATGTCCTTGGTACCACTTATTCAGCCTCCTATTATGAAGCTGATGACCTCCAAGGAAGAAAGAGCTATCAAGATGGAGCAGCTCCGGAATGTAACCAAGTTTGAGAGATTGGTATTCCCAATTTCCTCGGCTATTATCATTTCCCTGTTGCTTCCACCGGTAGCTGCTCTCATCAGCATGCTGATGTTGGGTAACCTGTTCCGTGAGTCTGGCGTAACTGACCGTCTGTCCGATACTTCCCAGAATGCACTGTGCAACATTGTTACCATCTTCCTGGCTACTGGTACTGGTATGACCATGAGTGCAGAGCACTTCCTGACTGTACAGACTATTGAGATTATCCTCCTTGGTCTCCTGGCATTTGCTGGTGGTACTGCTGCCGGCGTATTGCTTGGTAAAGTTATGTGCCGTCTGTCCGGTGGCAAGATTAATCCGCTCATCGGATCTGCAGGTGTATCTGCCGTTCCAATGGCAGCCCGTGTATCCCAGATGGTTGGTCAGAAGGCAAATCCTTCCAACTTCCTCCTGATGCACGCAATGGGTCCTAATGTGGCAGGTGTTATCGGTACAGCAGTAGCGGCCGGTACCATGATGGCTATGTTGGCTAAATAAGAATTTATTTAAATATCCCAAGGGACTGAAGAATGAGAAATCATTGTTCAGTCCCTTTTTTTGGTAAACTCCGTGCATTTTCGCAGTAAACTCCGTGCGAAACGGTTTTTCGCACTAC
>NZ_CAMYWM010000008.1 GCF_947302755.1 uncultured Anaerovibrio sp. | reverse complement strand
GCAGGTATATTAAGGGATTGTTCCAGAATTTATGCTGGGAAAGTTGAGTATTTAAATAAGATAACGGCAGTGACAGTTTCCTTTCACTCAGCTGTGGTACTAAAAATATTGTTTTTCAACTATTTGAATAGCAAGAAAAATTATAATTTTTCTTACTAATGCAGGTATGAAAAAAATATTTTCTGACGCACCACAGCTTAATGTTCAAGTAAACTGCCCCTGCCGTTTTTTCTATTACTGTATTCTTAGTTAGTAAATCTCTGGTCTCCGGTCCTTAAATACATCGATGGTCTCGTGTATTTTATGCTGCATGGCGATGCGCAGGTTGGCCTGAATAATTTCTCCTTCCAAATGGGTGGTGGAGGCCTGGGCCAGGATTTCCCCCCAGGGGTCGATGATGGCGGAGCTGCCCCCCAGGTGGAAGTCATTGTCATCCGGATTGGAAATGCCGTTGACTGCCACCACAAACATCTGATTTTCAATAGCCCGGGCCCGTACCAGGGTGTCCCAGTGTACAATCCGTTCTATAGGCCAGGCGGCGGGAATAAACAGGACGCTGATTTCCTCCAGGGCCAGCTTGCGGATAAATTCGGGAAACCGCAAGTCATAGCAGATGGCCAGACCGCATTTCACTCCATCCAGCACAAAGGTCACGGCCCTGTTCCCCGCCGCAAAATCCTCAGCCTCCCCTGAGGGGGAAAAAAGATGGACCTTGTCGTAGGTGGTGACCAGATGGCCGGACCGGTTAAATACGTAGCTGGAATTGTAGATTTTCCCACCCCGGTTTACCGCCACGGAGCCCGCCACAATATTTACCATATACCTTTTCGCCAGGGCGGACATGGTTTTTACAATGCTGTCCCCATCCAAATCGGCAAACTGCTGGACAGGCTGCGGATAAAAGCCGGTGGTCCACAGCTCCGGCAGGACTATGACATCCGGCCGCCGGGAGACGGTCTCATTGACCATGCGCTCCATTACAGTTGTATTGTGTAGTCGGTTGCCCAGCAGAATGGGCAGCTGGATAGCAGATACCTTCATAATTTTTTTGCTCCTTTAATTCCATGTTAACGGGCTCCGGGACTGCCTTATAACGCCATTGTTCAAATTTTTCTTCTTTAGAAGAAAAATCTTCCAATTAGCGTTTCAACGAGCTGGGAGATATGCTCGCCAGCTGTTGTAGTTTGTTTTCCCCCACCTAAAGAGGTGGGGGACATCTTAAAGCTCGTTATATCAGGTGGCGGTTCCGTACTCAGCTAAGCAACAGAAAAAATTCGGCTTAATTCACAGGCTCTCGTTAAAAACCTATCTAAATTAAGTCTTCATTTCATGGGTTATTGCCATTGGCTTAAAAAATCTGTACAATTGTATTAGGTGATTTTATGGAAAAAATAGAAATTGCAATTGGTGACGTGGTGCGCATGAAGAAGCCCCATCCCTGCGGCAGCCGCCTGTGGGAGATAAACCGGGTGGGGATGGATATCGGCCTCATATGCCAGGGGTGTGGTCATTTCGTCATGCTGCCCCGGGTGAAATTCAATCGCCTGGTTCGGGAAAAATTGGCAAAGCCGCAATAAATATGACACAACTAAGTATAACACAATTGTTATATAAATTCTATTTCAGGCTATGAAGCCTAGTGGAACTGTGGGACAATGGTACCTGTTGCTTGAGGGGGACCAACCTTATGATAAAAAATAAGTCGACAACGAATATATGGCGGAATAAATGGCTGGTGTCCATTGTGGTGGGACTGGTGGTGGCCGGAGGGGTTTTTATGGGCCTGATGGGGGTCTATCACTATGTCCATCGGACCAATTTGGCCAGAACCCAGGAGACTGCTGACGAGTACGGGGCCAGTCTCCAGCTGATAACCCGGGGCCTTACGGCGGACACCATACGGCTGGCCGATATGGCCCGGCAGCAGCGGACCAGTGATGCCTGGTTCCTGCCGGCCGCCCAGTCCGTGCTGGGAAATGGCAGTCACGCCACCGGGGTACAGTACAGTCCCATGGGGCGGCCCCCTATGTCCTCCCCGGCCGGGTTCAGCATAGGCGGGGATCCGGGACTGGCGGCGGCCTTTGCCAAGCTGCAGGAGGAGGCCATGCGGGGGGATGGGGTTTCCATGGTGGTGGGGCCCGTTACCCGCCAGGACGGCACCATGGTGGTTATTGCCATGTCCCCGGTGCTGGCCTTTAACTCCCGTACCAGCCAATTCGACTATATCGGCAACGTATCGGTGACCATGAAGCTGCCCGATGTGATCGTCAATGAGGCCTATCAGGCCCTGCAAAATTCCGGGGACAGCTACGCCCTGTACGGCAACAATAAGAATTTGGAAAATGATGGCCTTATTGCCTGCTCCGAGACAGAGGTGGAAGGGGAATTTGCCTCGGCCTCGGCCCGGGTTCCCGGGGGCTATTGGCAGGTAAGGATGGCCCCCCAGGACAGCTGGACCCGGCAGGGCAGCACCGTGGGCATGGGGGCCGGGGCAGTTCTTGGCCTTATATTTGGTGGCCTGACCTTCCTGCTTATGAAGAGCCGGGAGCCGAAGGCAGTGTCTGCCACCTTGCCGAAGGGGGCCACGGCGGGGGAGTCACTGCCCACGGAGGAGGTTCCCGAGGAGGAACTGGATGATATAGAGCGGGCCCTGCTGAAGCGGCGCCGCTTCCATGAGGAATATGCCCGGACCCACGGCGGGGAGTCGGGAAGAGAGTATGTATTAAAGGACAAGGTAACCCAGGAAGCTGGGGAAAATGAGGACAATGGAGCTAAACAGGATGATGAACAGGAAAAATAAAATTTTTAAAGCCTTGAATAAAGGAGCTGTGGCCATGCTGGCTGCCGCCTTTGCTTTGACCCTGGGGCTGATGGCCCCGTATTCGCCGCCCTGTCACGGGGAGCCCCTGCATCGGGTGGACCGCCATTTTGTGGACAGTGTGGATTATACCGGGTATTATGTGGACGTAAACACCATACAAAAAGAGGGAAACCTGGTAATGGCCGATGTATATATGGTAAAGGCCCTGTACAATACCATGTATTGCTACGGGGTGGTATACAACCTTAATGATCAGTCCTACCAATACGGTTATACGAAAATTTACCAATACGATACCCGTCGGCTCACCAGCTACAGCGAGGTGCCATCCATGGTGTACGGCTATGCCAATGCGGCCATGGGCAACAATATGGTAATGGCCGAGGTGCTGCGCTTTTGCCAGGAATACCGTCCCGGGAAGCTGGACACCAGCAACAATACAGATGTGGGGGAAATGCTGGAATAAACCTCATCCGCCCTTCGGGCACCGACGGAGCTCTGCTCCTAGTACCCGAATGGTGCTTCTCCAGAGGGGAAGGCTTTTATATTAAAACGAGATTAAAATTGTATAAGCAATAAATTAATTTTACCAAAAACAGTTGCATTATAAATTTGATTGTGTTATTATACCTATGTATCAGGAACCGAGGAGGGCTTGAAGAGCGAGGGAACATGGATACTCGCGGATAAGAGCTTCTGAGGACCTCCTGATGTCGCATATTAATTATTTATTTTAAAGGAGGAGTTTTTATTATGAAGAAGACTCTCGTATCCGCTTTGACTACCGCATTGGTAGTAGGCGCTGCTTCCACTACTTTTGCAGCTGCCAATCCTTTCGCTGATGTTCCTGCTGACCACTGGGCTTATGATGCAGTTTCCGAGCTGCAGGCCAAGGGCGTAGTTAATGGTTATGCCATTGACAACACCTTCCGTGGCAACCAGAACATGACCCGTTATGAAATGGCTCAGATCGTAGCCAAGGCTATGGCTAAGATCGAGAGCGGTGACTCTGCTTCCAAGGCTATGGTTGACAAGCTGGCTGCTGAGTTCCGTGATGAGCTGGCTAACCTGGGTGTTCGCATGGACGATCTGGAGTCCCGTATGGACAATGTAAAGCATAGCGGCTTCATCCGTTATCGTTGGGCTAGAACTGGCGGCAATGCGCAGGATGGTAAAAACTTCGAAGGCTGGGGGGGAAATGGTCGCGACGAGCAGTTCATCCGCTTCCGTTTGAACAGCGCAGTTAAGATCAATAAGAATGTTGATGGTATGGCTCGTGTTGAGTGGAACCACGATGCAGACACTGATACTGATACCTTTAGAGGTGCTGAAATCCAGCGTTTGTGGGTACATGGCAAGGTTGGTACCACTGATATCTATGCTGGTAAGCTGAATCCTATGGATCATTCCCCATTCCTCCACGGTCTGGTATTCGATGAGGCCATTACCGGTGGTGAGGTAACCTTCAACAAGGCTATGGGTAAGAACGGCAAGATCTCTTGGACTATCGATGCCGGCAAGAGCTCTCAGACTAAGGTTTTTGCTAATGCTGATGCTAATACCCGTATTCTCGGTACTCATGTAAAGTATGTAAATGGCAAGTTCGATGCTAATGTTGGTTACTACAATTTCAGCAATGGCCTTTTGGGGTTTGATAACACTGACTCTGTTGGTCTTTGGGGTGTTGGTCTCGGTTATAAGGCTGGCGACTTCTACATCACTGGCGATTATTCCCGTGCCAATAAGGAATTGTTGAACTTTGGTAAGGACGCTTACAACATCCAGGTTAACTACAAGGGTGCCAAGGAGTCCGTACCTCATTCCTGGGGTGCTTATGTAGGCTATCAGAAGCTGAGCCCAACTGCTTCTCCATTCCCTACCTATGATACCGTTTACTACAATAACTGGATTGGTACTAAGGGCTGGAAGATCGGCGTTGACTACACCTTCATGAAGAACATCGTTGGTTCCGTACAGTACTTCGATGGCAAGGTTGTAGGCCGCGACAACAACGACAAGGCTAAGAAGATCTTCACTCAGGTAACCTTCTCCTTCTAATCTGAATTAGAACGGAATTTAGTTACTGACTAAACAAACTAAACCTGCTACCAGGTAAAACTGGTGGCAGGTTTTTTCTTGTATAAAAAGGAAAATAGCCATATTTGTTGAATAAGTACAGAAGAGATGGAAAATAGCTTTTTGTATTGCGTTGGAGCTGCGGCTCCGGGAAATGTGGTGAAAAATATGACTGAACGATCCGTAATGCTGATAGTGGATGATGTGGAAATAAACCGGGCCATTTTGTCCCAGTTTTTCCAAAGCGAATATGAAATATTGGAGGCCCCTAACGGAAGGAAGGCATTGGATATTCTGGAGTCCCGTAATGTGGATATTATACTTCTGGATTTAATCATGCCGGTAATGGGGGGCATGGAGCTGCTGGGGGTAATGCACAAGCACCCCCGGTTCCAGGATATTCCCGTGGTGGTTACCACCTCCCAGGGGCTGCTGAACAGCGAAATTCAGGCCCTGGAAAACGGGGCAGCGGACTATATCACCAAGCCATATAATCCCATAGTGGTTCAATGTCGGGTCCGGAACGTTATGGCCCGGCAGGAAAATGAGTGGCGGAAGGAGCGTCAGCGGCTGCAGGCGGAGAAAATCAGTGCCATGCAGACCATTATTGAAACAGATCAGCTGACGGGACTGTACAACCATCATACCATGCTGACCAAGACGGCAGAGCTTATACAGGAGAACCGCTCCACCCAGTACTGCATCGTGTATTTGGATATCAGCTGCTTCAAGGTTATCAATGAGCTCTTTAATATGGAAACCGGGGATATGATATTGAAGACGGCAGCGGCCTACTTCAAGACGGTGGTTGGCACCCAGGGCCTGGCGGCCCGTATATCGGCGGACCAATTTGCCATTTGTATGCCGGAAAATGCCCTGGATATGGAGCTGATGATTCAGGGGTTGGATGCGGTTATGCGCTCCCTGTCAGTATATCGGAGCATTATGTTTTATGCCGGCATATTTACAGTGGATAACGTGTATCTCACCGTAAATAAAATGCTGGATCGGGCCCATATGGCCATGAATACGGTAAAGGGAAATTATAACCGCCGGTTTGCCTACTATGATGAGCAGCTGAGCACGGCCCTTATGGAGGAGCAGATGCTGGTACGGGACATGGAGGGAGCCCTGGACAACGATAATTTCTGTATTTACCTTCAGCCCATCTACGACTGTAATACCAATAAAATTAAATCGGCAGAGGCCCTTATTCGCTGGAATCACCCTCAGCGGGGGATGATCAGTCCCGGGGTCTTTATCCCCGTCTTTGAAAAAAACGGGTTTGTCACCAGACTGGACCGGTTCGCCTGGGAGTCGGCCTGCCGTTTCCTGAGCCGTCAGCGGGATAATGGCCTGGAGGTGGTGCCCATTTCCGTAAACGTATCCCGGGTCAATATGTACGACCAGAATTTTGTGGATTTCATGACCTCCCTGTTGGCCAAGTACGATTTGGAGCCCTGGATGCTGCGGATAGAAATGACGGAGTCCGCCTATGTGGACAATCCCAATCAGATGGTGAAAATTCTTCGCCGGCTGAGGAATGCCGGCTTTACGGTGCTGATGGACGATTTTGGCAGCGGCTATTCCTCCCTGAATATGCTGAAGAATATTGCCATGGATATTTTGAAGCTGGATATGAAGTTTGTCCAGGATATTGAAACCTCCCCCAAGGCGGCTATCATCATGAAGAGTATTGTGAATATGGCCCACGAGCTGGGGATGGAGGTTATTGCCGAGGGGGTGGAGACCGAGCCTCAGCTGGATTTCCTGCGGAATATTGGCTGTAAGCTGGTACAGGGCTATTATTATGCCAAGCCCATGGCTGCCGATGAATTTATGAAAAAGCTAATGTCTGACTAATTTTTATTGAAATGGAACAAATATATTAGTTTGTCAAACGAATTACCTATTTTTTTATCATTTTTGCAAGAAAAACAGATAAATGTAGACAATTTCCCGAAAAAGTTATATGATGTATTTGTTAGCAGGGGTATTTCAATGAGACTTATTCAGTGGGAGATTTATTCTCACACTGGATGTAGTCGAATTAATCCAGAGCTTACGGGTGCTTAGCTCCTGTCTAAGAGGAGAGGGGCTTAGCACCCGTTAGCGTGGGAACCTATACTTTACGGGGTAAATTTGAGGAGGACAGAAAAGATGAACATTCATGAGTATCAGAGCAAACAGGTCCTGAGAGAATTTGGTGTTAATGTACCAAATGGTAAGCCTGCCTTCAGCGTTGAAGAGGCTGTGGAGGCTGCCAAGGAGCTGGGCTCTAAGGTAACTGTTGTTAAGGCACAGATTCATGCCGGTGGCCGTGGTAAGGCCGGCGGTGTAAAGATTGCCAAGAATCTGGACGAGGTTAAGGCTTATGCTACTGAGCTGCTGGGTAAGATTTTGGTTACTCATCAGACTGGTCCAGAGGGCAAGAAGGTTAATCGTCTTCTCATTGAGGAAGGCTCCAATATAGCAAAAGAGTATTACCTGAGCTTTGTAAATGATCGTTCCACTGCTAAGATCGTTATGATTGGCTCCGAAGAGGGCGGTATGGAAATCGAGAAGGTAGCTGCCGAGTCTCCTGAGAAGATTATCAAGGAGTACATTGATCCGGCTATCGGCCTTGCTCCATTCCAGGCTACCCGCATGGCTTACAAGATGAACTTTAAGCCAGAGGCTATCAAGAAGGCCTCCGCTACCATGATTAAGCTGTACAACGCCTTTGTTGGCAAGGACTGCAGCCAGGTTGAGATTAATCCATTGGTTGTTACTGCCGAGGATGATGTAATCTGCCTGGATGCCAAGCTGAACTTTGATGACAGCGGCTTGTTCCGTCATCCTGATATTGTTGAGCTTCGTGATGAAACTGAAGAGGATCGCAAGGAGCTGTGGGCTTCCAACGAGGGTCTGAACTACGTTAACCTGGGCGGCGACGTTGCTTGCATGGTTAATGGTGCAGGCTTGGCCATGGCTACTGTAGATATTTTGAAATATTATGGCGGTGAGCCAGCAAACTTCCTGGATGTAGGCGGCAGCTCCACTCCGGAAAAGATTGCCACTGCCTTTGAGATTATGCTTGATGGTGGCCAGGCCAAGGGTATTTTCGTAAATATCTTTGGTGGTATCAACAAGTGCGATGTTATTGCCGAAGGCATCCAGAAGGCTGCTCAGATTATTGCTGAGAAGACCGGTCAGGATGGCATCCCAGTTCCAGTAGTTGTTCGACTCGAAGGTACCAATGTTGAGCGCGGTCGTCAGATTCTCACCGAGAAGCCTGTTAAGAACGTATTCATGGCTCCTACCATGGAGGGCGGCGCTCAGGATATCGTTAAGCGTGTTGAAGAAGCTAAGAAGAACTAAGGAGGTCTGCTGAAATGGGTGTTTTAATTAATAAGGATACAAAGGTAATTGTACAGGGTATAACTGGTAAGACCGCCGCCTTCCATACCAAGCAGATGCTGGAATATGGCACCAAGGTTGTGGCTGGTGTTACTCCTGGTAAGGCTGGTCAGAAGGTAGAGGGCGTTCCTGTATTTGATACTGTTGAGGATGCTGTAAAGGCTACCGGTGCCACTGCTTCTGTAATTTTCGTTCCTGCCCGCTTTGCTGCTGATTCCATCATGGAGGGCGTTGAGGCTGGCTTGGATTTGGTTGTATGTATCACTGAGCATGTTCCTGTTCAGGATATGATAAAGGTTCGTCGCTACATGGAGGGCAAGAAGACCCGTCTTATCGGTCCTAACTGCCCAGGTATCCTGACTGTTGATGAAGCCAAGATGGGTATTATCCCAGGCTACATTCATAAGAAGGGCCATGTAGGTGTTATCTCCCGCTCCGGTACCTTGACCTATGAGGCTACCTTCCAGCTGTCCAACGCTGGTATTGGTCAGACTACTGCCATTGGTATCGGTGGTGACCCTATTAAGGGTACTGACTTCATCGATGCTCTGAAGCTCTTTAATGAGGATGATGAGACCAAGGCTATCATGATGATTGGTGAGATCGGTGGTACTGCTGAGGAAGAGGCTGCCCAGTGGATTAAGGAGAACATGAAGAAGCCAGTTATTGCCTTCATCTCCGGTGTTCAGGCGCCTCCGGGAAAACGTATGGGCCATGCCGGTGCTATTATCGCCGGCGGCAAGGGTACTGCAGCTGACAAGATTAAGGCTTTGAACGCTGTTGGTATTCCTGTAGCTGAGACTGTAGCTGCCATGGGTGAGACTGTGGTTAAGAAGCTGAAGGAAGCCGGCATTTACGACGAGTGCCATACCTGCTGATAGCTTAAAATAATATATCATATGAAAAGTCTGGGAGCTTTTGCCCCCAGACTTTTTTCGTGCAAGGGCTTCGTGGGAAACACAGTTTCCCACGAAGCTTATTGAAAAATTCTTCCGTTTATTATATAGTTATACTGTATAAATAGAATGGTTGGGGTGCGTGCAGCACACTGGCGTGTGTTTGGAAGGAAGATTGCATTATGTTTGGCATGTCGATGGATATTGGTGTTGATTTGGGCACAGCAAATGTGCTGATATATATAAAGGGCAAGGGCGTGGTGTTGAGAGAGCCATCGGTGGTGGCCGTGGACCGGGATACCAATCGGGTTCTGGCCGTGGGCGAGGAGGCCCGCCAGATGATTGGCCGTACTCCGGGAAATATAGTGGCTATCCGTCCCCTGCGGGATGGGGTTATCAGCGATTATGATATTACGGAGGCTATGCTGCGGTACTTTATTGAGAAGGTTACGGGGCATAGACTGGTTATCCGCCCCCGGATTATGATTTGTGTTCCCTCCGGGGTTACCATGGTGGAGCAGCGGGCGGTACAGGAGGCGGCCGAGCAGGCCGGAGCCAGAAGGACCTTCCTCATAGAGGAGCCCTTGGCGGCTGCCCTGGGAGCCGGTCTGGATATTTCTGAGGCCTGCGGCAATATGGTGGTGGATATTGGTGGCGGTACCACTGATGTGGCGGTTATCAGCCTGGGTGGTGTTGTGGCCAGTGACAGCCTGCGGGAAGCAGGGGACAGCTTCGACGAGGCCATTATCGATTACGTCAAGCGCAATTTCAACCTGATGATTGGTGAGCGTACGGCAGAGAATATCAAGATATCCATTGGGGCCGCCTTCCCGGGCTCCCGCAATGGTACACTGGAGGTCAAGGGACGGGACATGCTCAGCGGTTTGCCGAAGCTGGTGGAAATGACCACGGATCAGGTGGCAGAGGCCCTGGCTTCACCGGTAAACAAGATTGTGGACTGCGTAAAGAAGGTGCTGGAGGAATGTCCGCCGGAGCTGGCAGCGGATATCATGGATCGGGGAATAGTCCTGACCGGCGGCGGAGCCATGCTCTATGGCCTGGATGATCTTATTCACCGGGAAACCAGAATTTCGGTGGGACTGGCTGACGATGCCATGTCCTGTGTGGCCCTGGGCACCGGCAAGGCCCTGGAAAATATTGATAGGCTGGATGATAAACGGTCTATTTCCTTTTGGAAATAGCTTTTAATAGGAGGAGTTATTATGTGGCGGGGATTATATACGGCTGCTACGGGAATGATTACGGAATCATACCGGACAGATACCATAGCCAACAATTTGGCCAATGCCAATACCACCGGCTTTAAGCGGGATGATGCGGTAAGCAGTGAATTTGAGCCGATGCTTATCCGTAAAATAGATGATTTGTCCAAGACTCAGCGGGATGTGACCACCTTCAAGGGCTTTTCCCTGAATAATAACGCTCCCATTGTGGGGGAGCTGGGCATGGGCTCCAAGATAGATGAAATAGCCACGGATTATTCCCAGGGCTCCTTCCAGACCACCGGCAATCCATTGGATTTGGCCATTTCAGGGGATGGGTATTTTATGATTAATACACCCCAGGGCCAACGCTTTACCCGGGATGGTAATTTTTACCGTTCAGCCAGGGGACGCCTGGTGAATGTCAGCGGCTATGAGGTGCTGGATAATCGCGGCCGGCCCATAGATATTCCTGAGGAGGCTGCCACAGTTATTATTGGCCCTACCGGTAATATGACGGCTGACGGCAATCCGGTGGCCCAGGTGGGCTTGTTTGAATTTCAGGGCGGCAACAAGGCCATGACCAAGGTGGGGGACAATCTGTATCGTCCCATTGACCCCAATAACCGTCGGATGGCGGCCACCGGGGAAATCCAGCAGGGAGTGCTGGAGCGGTCCAATACCAATATCGTTTCGGAGATGGTAAACCTGATAGCCAATTACCGGGCCTATGAGGCCAATTCCAAGGCCGTTACCACCCAGGATACTATGATTGAGAAATCAGTGAATGAAGTGGGACGGAATATGTAATTCATAATTCGGAATTCGTAATTCGGAATGCGGAATTTATAATTTGTGCTTCGCGACTTGTAAGCGGGGAGTGGGGTTAATAGTTTCTTAATGTAACCATTAAGTAAATCTAAGGTTTTGACGATATACTATGATGAATTAAAGCAGTTTTTTAGTACGAAATCTTAGCGAATAAATCCAAAGGCTGGAGATGAGCTTTAGATTTCGTGTAATGGCGTAGTGCCAAATATCATTTTGCACGTAGTTTATTCTGTTCAATAAATGGAGGTTTTTGCCTTATGATGAGATCATTATGGTCTGCTGCGTCCGGCATGAAGGGCCAGCAGAAGCAGATGGATGTTCTTTCCCATAATATTGCCAATGTTAATACCACCGGTGCCAAGCCTCAGCGGGCGGAGTTTCAGGATCTGATTTATCAGAATCTGCGGGCTGCCGGTGCTGAAAGCGGTGACGGTACCACCTATCCAACGCCGTTGCAGATCGGTTTGGGGACCAAGCTGGCCGCCACCAACCGCATTTTTACCCAGGGTAATATTCAGATTACCGATAATCTGACGGATATTGCCATTGAGGGGGATGGCTTCTTCCAGATTCTCATGCCGGATGGAACCACCGGATATACCCGTGACGGTTCCTTTAAAATCGACGAAAACCGCAATCTGGTAACTACTGAGGGCTATCCGCTGCTGCAGAATATTCAGCTGGATGCCAATGCACCCAGTGATTCCATAACCATTTCCGGCTCCGGTGTGGTTTCTGACACCCCAGTGGGCGGCGAGCCTACGGTGGTGGGGCAGATTGAGCTGGCCCGCTTCCTTAATCCGGCCGGTCTGAGATCCATCGGCAAGAATTTGTTTGTGGAGACGGCGGCCTCCGGTCAGCCGCTGGCCAGCAATCCAGGGGTGGACGGGGCCGGTACCCTGGTGCAGAGTGCCCTGGAGATGTCCAGTGTTCAGATTGTGGATGAAATGGTTAATATGATTGTGGCACAGCGTGCCTACGAGTCCAATTCCAAGGCCATTACCACCTCGGATTCCATGCTGGAAATTGCCAATGGCCTGAAGCGTTGATGAATAGACTGATTGGCCTTCTGCTGGCGATATGCATTCTGTTGCCATGGTCGGCTTCCGAAGGAGCCGCAGTGGCGGTGACGCCTACTGAGCAGCTGCCCCAGGTCATATTCCGGGACAATCTTATTCAGCAGGCGACTATCGGTATAGAAAATTATTTGTTGGAGGGTGGCGAAGGTCGGCGGCATACCATTGAGGTGCTTAAGGTGCCGGTGGGACTGCGCCTGCCGCCGGGAACCATCAGCTACAGCACCAGCCTGCCCAATGGGGTCCGGTTTGCCAAGGGAACCCAGGTGAATGTGGCGGTGCTGCTGGATGGGCGAAGGTATGCCACCATGCAGTGTCTCATGAAGGTTCATGTGTTTGACATGATGGTGACTGCCAATAAGCAGCTTATCCAGGGCAAGGAGATTACCGCCGATGATTTGCGTATTGATGAACGGGAATACAAGGGCGGCAATTGGAACTATTTTACCGATATTAAGCAGGTGGTGGGCAAGGTTCCCCGTCGGGGTATTGGCCAGGGAGAGATTATTACCAGTGCCAATATTCAGAATCCGATTATTATTCATTCCGGTGCCCTGATAAATCTCAGCGGCGTGGTGAAGGGCATCAGGGTCACCACCCAGGGTAAGGCCATGGAAAACGGCCGGGTAGGGGATTTTATTACTGTTATGAATGTTGTGTCGGGAAAACGGGTACGGGCCAAGGTTATTGATGAAAACAACGTGGAAATTTCCCTTTGATATTGTAGTGAGCCAATGGTTGATTGGAGGCAGGTGGGCTTTATGAAATTTGTGTTGTCCGTGATTATGGGGGCAGTAATGTTTTTTCAGCTGGGGGTGATGGCTCCGGCTACGGCAGGTGCCGTCAGCCTGTGGAGTGACGATGCCAGGAATTTCTTTTCCGACCGCAGGGCAGGCCAGGTGGGGGATCTGGTGACGATTATTATCAATGAGCGGGCCAGCATGACCTCTACCAAGGATTCCAACAATTCCAAGAATGGCAACCAAAATCTGAGTGCCGGCGTAGGTATTTTTGATTTTCTGGCGGCGGCCAGTGCCAGCCAAAATGACAGCTTCAGTGCCAAGGGCAGTGCCACCAATTCCAATACCGCTTCCGGTACGGTGACGGTTACGGTGGTGGATGTGGCGCCTAATGGTAATTTGATTATTGAGGGTACCCAGTCCATTTGGAATAACAAGAATGAGCATAAGATTACCCTTCAGGGAATTATTCGCCCGGAGGATATAAGCTATCTTAATACGGTGCCTTCCAGCAAGGTGGCGGAGGCCACCCTGAAATTTGATGGCAAGGGTCCGCTTAATGCCAAGCAGAGACAGGGAATTATTACCCAGATTTTCAATTTCCTGTTCTAATGTACAGTGGATACTGGAGGATTAGCATGAAATATATTGTCAGGATAGTATCACTGGTGCTGTGCCTGTGTGTGATGGCCACCGGTGTGGTATTTGCCGACAGTGCAACTACCAGAATAAAGGATATTGCCAAGGTCCAGGGGGTTCGCTCCAACCAGCTGGTGGGCTACGGCTTGGTGGTGGGCCTTAATGGTACCGGGGATTCCAACAAGATGACGCCCACTATTCAGTCCATTGGCAACATGATGAAGGCCTTTGGGGTATTGTTTGATACCGGTGGCCTGAAGCCAAAGAATGTGGCAGCGGTAATCGTGACTGCCACTTTGCCGCCCTTCGTAAGGGAAGGTGACAATATTGATATTACGGTATCCTCCATTGGCGACGCCTCCAGTATTCAGGGGGGAACGCTGGTACAGACTCCCCTGAAGGCGGCTAACGGCATTGTCTATGCCGTAGCCCAGGGGGCTGTGTCCACCGGCGGCTTTGTGGCCGGACGGGGTAATGGGTCAGCCCAGAAGAATTTCCCTACGGTGGGTACCACCCCTAATGGGGCCATTGTGGAGCGCACTGTGGAGGATGATTTGTCCGAGCTGGGGGGGAAGCTGTCCCTGTCCCTCAACAAGGCGGATTTCACCACCGCCAGCCGGGTGGCGGCCGCCATCAACGGCAGCTTTGGGGGCATTGCCAGAGCCGCTAATCCGGGACGGGTGGATGTGACTATTCCCGCCTTTTACCGCAAGGATGTGGTGGATTTTGTGGCCAGCCTGGAGGAGCTTTACGTGACCCCGGACAATGTGGCCAAGGTAGTGGTCAACGAGCGGACCGGAACCATTGTAATGGGGGGAGATGTGTCAGTGGACAGCATCGCCATTACCCAGGGTGGTCTCAGCGTAAAAATCGCCAAGGAAACTGAGGTAAATCAGCCGGAGCCATTCAGTATGGGCCGTACCGTGGTGACCAAGGAGGAAACCACCGAGGTGGAGGAGCAGACGGCAAATTCCATCGTCCTGCCGGCTACAGCCAATATTAATGATATTGTGGGAGCCCTTAATGCAGTAGGGGCTACCCCAAGGGATATTATTTCCATTTTGCAGGCCATCAAGGCCTCCGGAGCTCTTCATGCAGAGCTGGAGATTATCTAGGCAGGTGATAATATGCATATCGAAAATATAAACAGCAGCTGGGTATTGGCCCAGCAGGCCAAGGATCAGGGGACCAAGGCAGTGCAGGAGGCAGAGGGCTTTGCCGATGAGCTGAAGCGGGCCCGGGAATATGTGGCCCACCCCCACAAGCAGGCCACGGACCCTACGGGAAAGCTGACCCCGGAGGAGCTGGCCTATGATAAGAAGCTGCGGGAGGCCTGTCAGGGTTTTGAGGCCATGTTCCTGAACATGATGTATCGGGAGATGCGGTCAACGGTGCCGGAAAACAGCCTCTTTGGGGATTCCAATGCAGATAAGATTTTGCAGGATATGCGGGATACGGAAATGGTCAATCAGATGGCCAAGGCCGGTGGCGTTGGGTTGGCTGATGTACTGTACAAGCAGCTGACCATGGAGGACAAGGCCAAGGCGGACATGTCAGCAAGGGCAGCTGATATGAGCCGGGAGGAGAAGGTTGTACGGACCTGATTGTGGAGGATGAATGAATGGGGCTATTGCGGTTGTGGCAGTAGCCCCTTTAGTTGTATATATTTTATAGGAGCAGTGTAACGATGATTTTCAGCAAAAAAAAGATGACAGCAGTTATTTTGGCCGCAGCTCTGGCTATGCATGCAGCTGGCTGGGGAGAGAGTGTTTCCTATGGTGCACCCAAGACCATTGTGAACAAGCCGGCAGTTCAGACGAAACAATCGGTGAAGCAGGACAGTGCAGGCACGGTTCTGCACAATATCCGGGTGGGGGACAATGCCACCTATACCCGGGTGGTGCTGGATTTAAGTAATGCCAAGAAGTATTCAACGGTATACGAAAATAACAATACCCGTCTGGTAATTAATATTGACGGTGTTTCCACTAAATTGACTGAGGCCCCGGCAGGCCGGGGAGCCGTAAAGGATCTGATCCTGGGCAAATACGGTGATACGCTGCAGGTTATTGTGGATATGCAGGCCGCTATGCCCAACAAGGTATATACCTTGAAATATCCCAACCGCATTGTAATAGATATAAACAAGGAATATGAGGAGGAGTCCCTTAATCAGGTGGAGGAGGGCCTTCTGAAGGGTAAGTACGTGCGGGTAGATGGCCGGGGCATGCTGACGGCCTATATGCTGGATGTTGATCCGGCCAAGTTCGATGTTACCATGGCCCTGGGGGCCGGCAAGGTGTCCTCGGGTCTCCGGAAGCTGACCTCCATAGCCAGCAGCAACGGGGCAGTGGCCGGAGTAAATGGGGGTTATTTTGACTGGAGCGGGGATTTTCTCATCGGTGATATACGGATTAATGGGAAGACGGCGGGAATTGGTACCCAGAATCGCACCGGCCTCATTAAGCGCAAGGACGGCTCCTACGACATCGGCCGGGGAAATTATTCCGGGGCCATGAAGGTTAACGGCCGCAGTATATCCTTCTGGGGCGTAAATTGTCCACGGGGCACTGATTCCATTGTTATGTATAATTCCCTGTACGGCAATACCACCGGTACCAATGAGTTCGGTACGGAATATGTGGTGGTCAATGGCCGGGTCCAGGCCATCAACAAGGGGAACAGCGTGATTCCGGCCAATGGTACGGTGGTTTCGGTCCACGGTCAGTCCCAGGCCTATTTTGCCGGGATTAAGGTAGGGGATCGGGCTGTGATTGAGGAAGGCTTTGGCCCTGAGGTGGGGGAT
Source organism: uncultured Anaerovibrio sp. (assembly GCF_947302755.1). Classification (GTDB taxonomy): domain Bacteria; phylum Bacillota; class Negativicutes; order Selenomonadales; family Selenomonadaceae; genus Anaerovibrio. The sequence goes on along the minus strand of NZ_CAMYWM010000008.1, from coordinate 20,354 downwards.
GCTCCTGATTTTTATGGGGCAGGTCCTCAGCTGGTAGCCAATGGCCAGGTAAGCGTGGCCTCCAATGCGGAGCAGTTTGGCAATGATGTGGCCGGTGGCCGGGCACCCAGAACAGCGGTGGGCTTAAAGGATAATGGTCATTTGCTGCTGATGGTGGTGGATGGCCGCCAGAGTCACAGTATCGGGGCCTCCCTGACGGAGATGGGCCAGCTGCTGGTGAAATACGGGGCAGTGAAGGGCTTTAATCTGGATGGCGGCGGTTCCTCAGAGATGATTGTGAATAACCAGATTGTGAACAGTCCGTCTGAGGGTGTGGAGCGACGGATTGGCAATGCGGTGCTGGTAAAGCGCAAATAGGGTCATATATACAGGGACGGTTTTCTGGCCAGGTAATAGAGATGGGGACTGCTATTTTTAGCGGCGGCACTGCCTGCTAAAGCTACCAGCCCCCATTTTTCGTCATTGTTCAAAAAATCTTCCCCGATCATGTTAAAGGGTTCAGGAAACCATATCGGTCCATGAAATTTGTTACTATCGTTTTTTGGTCAGATATACTATAATGTTAGTTGTATGTTGTGATTGATAACGAAATCCTAAGAGGTGATTACTATAAAAAAGTTTTTATATAGATTGAAGAAAAAGGCGTTGGCTGGGGGGATTGCCCTAAGTCTGAGCCTTGGTTCTTTGTGCTGGGCCATGCCGGAGATTATGCCCCTTACCCAGGTTATGCCGGGGATGACGGGGACGGGCTATACCATTATTGACCAAAGTGGTGAAATAAGGTCCTTTGATGTGAGCGTGGTGGGGGTAAATGGCAGCAGCAGCAAGCTGGCCTCTCCCCGTATTTTAGTGGATTTGTCCGGTGAAATGATAAGCACCACCGGCGGTATAGTATCCGGTATGAGCGGCAGTCCAATTTATGTGGACGGCAAGCTGATAGGAGCGGCTTCCGCCACCTTTAATAATGTGTACCTGGATAAGCGGGTCATGGTTACGCCTATTGAGTACATGCTGAAGCTGTGGGATTTGCCGGATAACAAGAATAAGTCGGAGCTTCCTCAGGTGGATTTGAAGAAGCTGCGGGAGGAAGCGGCCAAGAAGGCCGAAGAGGAAAAGAAGGCCGAAGAGGATAAAAAAGCTGAGACAGAGGAAAAGTCCGGGGCTGATAAAAAAGCTGAGGCTGATAAAAAGGGTGAGGCGGAAGTAAAGGCTGAGACTGATAAAAAGCCTGAGACGGCCCAAAAGTCCGAGATTGATAAAAAGGCTGAGACGGAAGTAAAAGCTGAGACTGATAAAAAGGCTGAAACTGATAAAAAGGTGAAGGCTGATAAAAAGTCTGAGGCAGAAACAAAGGCCGATACTGATAAAAAGGATGAGATGGAAGTAAAGTCTGGGGCTGACAAAAAGTCCGAGACTGATAAAAAGTCCGAGACTGATAAAAAGTCCGAGACTGATAAAAAGACTGAGTCCGATAAAAAGGCTGACGCCGATAAAAAGGCTGAGACTGATAAAAAGCCTGAGGAAAACAGGGAAAAGGGTGGCCAGGAGGCGACCAATAAAGATAATACCCACAGTGAGGCGGCCCAGGAGGGTGCCAGTCAGGCTAATGCTGGTCAGGAGCCAGCTGTTGGTCATAGGGGGTATATAACCAAGGAGGAGCTGGAGGCCCAAAAGCAGGGCCAGGAGTCGGCACCGACGGCCAAGAAGGAGGATGACGACCAAATTCAGGAAAAGGCCTGGAAATTGGTTAACGGCTTTACAACTAAGGGCGTGGACTTTTTAAGTGATAAGCTGCCGGGTATGAAGCTGCGGGAGGTGGCCAATTGGAATTCCAATGCCAGTCCTGCCACCATAGATTACAACGCTTCCCTGGAGCCAGGCGGGGCCGTAGGTGTGGCTGAAATTGTGGGGGATTACTACATGGGGGCCATGGGTACCGTAACCGCCGTGGATGGTAAAAAGGTGCTGGCCTTTGGTCATGGTCACACCAATCGGGGCAATGTGAACTATTTCATGACAGGAGCCGACGTATTTTCCACGGCCCATGGTCCCTTGGATGGTATGAAAATCGGTCATATGACCTCGATTATTGGCCGGGTAAATCAGGACAGGATTGATGGGGTGGCAGGTATTTTGGGAGAATATCCCCAGAATGTGCCGGTTATTCTTACGGTAAACGACATCGATTTGGCCAATTCCCAGACCTATCATTCCCTGATAGCCTATGATGAGGAAGTGGTGCCGATCCTTACCACGGCCCTGGTATATGATTCCATGTATAAGACCATAGACCGGGAAATGGCCGGTACGGCCAGGGTGCATTTTGTGGTGCGCACCGACATGGGCGAGGAGGGCCGTATAGAGCGGACCAATATGTTCTACAGCGGTAATGATGTGGGCAAGCAGGCTGTGGGCGAGCTTAATGAAATCATGAATACCATCTGCAATAATAAGGACCGGGAGGCGGACATCTACGATGTTAAGGTGGATGTGTTCATCGGCGATCAGCGGATGACGGCGGCTATCTTATCGGCCACACCGGATAAAACCGAGGTGTGCCCAGGTGATAAGGTAATCTTTAAAACCAGCCTGAAGCCGTATCGTCAGGATAAGGTGACGGTGGAGGTGCCCTATACTGTACCCAAGACCCAGCTACCGGGAACCCTGAACCTGGATTTGCATGGTGGCGGTCTGGTTAATGTGGCCAAGCTGCTGCTGGCCCAGCAGGAGGGGGATGAGTCCCTGGAGGAGGATCAGAGCATCAAGACGGAGGCCAAGATTAAGGATATGCTGAAAACGCCCCACAACAATGACATTGTGGTGGAGCCGGCGGCAGCCCCCATTTTGACTGACGAGCAGCAACGGGCGGCCATCAAGGAGGCCATCAAGAAGTCCAAAATGCTGACGGAGGGCAGCAAAAAGCCGAAAAAGACCACGGCTGAGGATAATAAGCCGGTGGAGGCGGTGCAGTGTACTGCTACAGACTACGTTATTGAAAATGTGATACATACCACCTTGAAGGTTGTGGAGAAACAGGATGAAGACTGATATCATTATGACAGGCACTGGTTCCCCTTACTCAGGGGCCAGGGCGGCTGTGCTGACCCGGTAGGGAGCTGTCTGTTACGTGTATAGTGGTTGTATGGAGACTTTAAATTATGTTTGTCAGGTTTCTGGAAAAAATTGGTGCTTCCGTGCTGGAGCTGTTATATTTTATCGGCGATGTAATGCTGCTGTTCATCGGTACCCTTAAGGCCATACCAGCCAAAATCCGGGTGGGGCATATTGTTCATCAGATGTCCCATTTGGGGGTGGATACATTGCCCATCGTGTCCCTGACCATGATGTTTACCGGCATGGTTATGACCCTGCAGGTGGCCCATGAGTTCATCAAGATGGGGGCTGAGTCCACCGTTGGCGGCCTTATTGCCATTGCCATCGGCCGTGAGCTGGGGCCGGTATTGGTGGGGGTAGTAGCCGCCGGCCGGGTGGGTTCGGCCATGACAGCGGAAATCAGCACCATGAAGGTAACGGAGCAGATTGATGCCCTGCGGGTAATGGGCACCAATCCCCTGGGCTATCTGGTGGTACCCAGGATGCTGGCCTGTATGGCTATGGTACCCCTGCTTACCGTTTACGGTGATATAATTGGCGTAGTGGGTGGCTGGGGGGTAGCCAGATATTACGCCGGTATTTCCTCCTATGTATACATTGATTCCATTTCCAAGTACGCTGAGCTGAGTGATATGACCGGAGGCCTGGTAAAGGCCCTGGTCTTTGGGATAGTAATTGCGGTTTTAGGCTGTTATTACGGTATGAAGGCACCGGAGGGGGCCGAGGGTGTTGGCAAGGCCACCACCCGTTCCGTGGTAAGTGCCATTGTGGTAATATTTATGCTGAACGTATTCCTCTCCATGGTACTGTACAAGTGATAAGGGAGGGATACCATGATTAGGATAGAAAATGTAACCAAGTCCTTTGGGGACAAGGTGGTATTGGACAATATAAATCTGGAAATAAAGACGGGGGAAACCCTGGCCATTATCGGTGGCTCCGGCTCCGGCAAGAGTACATTGCTGCGGCTGATGATCGGTCTGGACCGGCCCACTGAAGGCCGGATATGGCTGATGGACAAGGATATCGCCCACATGGGGGAAAAGGAGCTGGATAAAATCCGGCTGCATATGGGCATGGTGTTTCAGTATTCGGCCCTGTTTGATTCCCTGACCGTGGGTGACAATGTGGCCTTTGGGCTGCGGGAGCACACGGATTACAGTGAAGAAAAAATCCAGCGCATTGTGCAGGAAAAGCTGGAGGTGGTGGGGCTGCCCGGGACGGAGGATATGATGCCCGGGGAGCTGTCCGGCGGTATGAAGAAACGGGTCAGTCTGGCCCGGGCCATTGCCTTTGGCCCGGAGATAATCTTTTATGATGAGCCAAGCTCCGGACTGGATCCCATTATGACGGACAAGATAGATGAGCTGATTATTTCCACCCAGAAGCGATTTGGTGTAACCTCGGTTGTGGTAACCCATGATATGGACAGTGCAATTCACATTGCTGACCGGATTGCCATGATTTATGAGGGGAAGCTTATTGCAGTGGAAGCGGTAGATAAATTTCGCAGATTAGAGGATCCGCGGGTTCGGGCCTTTTTACGGGGGCTGTATATTGGCAAGGAGGCATAATGGTGAACACAGAGGTTAAGGTGGGGGCCTTTACCGTGGAGGGATTGGCCCTGGTAATTGCTGTATTTGTTTTTCTCACCAATTTTAGTATTGGGGGAGAAAAAAGCTACAATTTGTATGTAGGCTTTACTCAGGCCATAGGCTTAACGCCGGGGAATGAGGTGGCCTATGCCGGTGTCAATATAGGCAGTGTGGAGAATATTACTCCAAGCGGCACCGGGGTTTTGGTTAAGGTAAAGATTAAGGACGAGGTGAAGATCCCCAAAAAGTCGGAATTCTCCATAACCTCCAACGGTGTTATGGGGGCCCGGTTCGTGAATATACAGCCGGACAAGGACAGCGATATGTCCGATTGCTATCAGCCTGATGACTATGTGGAGGGCAAGGGTGAGATCGGCATGGAAAATGTCATGGAGGGAATCAGTAAAGCCCTTCAACAGGTTCAGAAGCTGCTGGGCAACATGAATGATATTATCGGCGACAATGATACCAAGACGGCCTTGAAGGATATTTCCACCAATATGCGTCAGGTAACGGCCAATCTGAATGTTATGACGGCCTCCCTGTCTAGTGTGACGGTGAGCTCCCAGGAGGATATCCGCAATATGGCCCGGAACCTTAATATGATGACTGCCAGTCTTACCCGCAGTGCCAACAGCGTGGAGGATATGATAAATACCTTCAGCGGGGATGGGTCCACGGCAGAAAATTTGAAGCTGGCCGTAAATAATTTGTCGGAGGCCAGCGGCCGGATTAATAATATGGCCAAGTCCCTGGAGGGTGTGGTAACGGATCCCCAGGTGGCCGACGATTTGAAGCAGACCATCCACAATACCCGGAACCTTACTGAACGGGCTGACAATATGATGAACAAAATTTCCAGTATCAAGGTGGGAGGCGGCCTGGAGACCATGTACAGCGGCAATAATCACAAATGGTCCAGCAATTTTGACCTTGGCCTGTACAGTGGCAGCAGCTATGGAAAAATCGGCGTGTCAGATATTGGTGAGAAGAATTATTTCAATTTGCAGGGGGGAACCCGGTCAGATATGTTCGGAGTCCATGGCGGCATTATTGACAGCAGGGCCGGCCTGGGGGTGGATTTGTTTGGCGGCGACAAGGTGCAGCTTTCGGTGGATGCCTACGACCCCAATGAATTTAAGCTGCGGTCCCGGCTGCAGTTTGAGGTGGCCCCCGATACCTACCTGTTTACCCAGGTAAATGACATTAACCGCAGTCGTACCAGGGCCACCTATTTTGGCCTGCGGCGCAGCTTTTAGTTGAATATTTTAATCCAATTCTCATGTTTTTTTCACCAAGTAGGTGTAATATACTGGTTTGGAGGAGGTATCTGTTGATGAAAATTAATAGTCTTAAGAAATTATCCGCTTTAGCAATCAGCGGTGTTATAACCATGTCCATGGGCGGAACTGCCCTGGCGGAAAGCCTTGAGGTAAATATAGAGGAATGTGTGGATATGGCGATGAATAACAACCATACCCTCAGGAGTGCCATTGATGATTATGATGCAGCGGTATGGGCCCGTCACGAGGCCCGCCGCAGTCACGGACCAACCCTGAACTGGTCCACCAGTGCCCGGCGGGTAGGGGGCAAGATGTACAGCATGGCGGATACCAATGGGCTGTTCGCCAATACGGTTTCCGTAAGCATGCCGATTTACACCGGCGGTCAGCTGGAAGGGACCATCAAGGCCGCTGATTTGTCCCTGGATGCCACGGAGCTCACTGTGGAGGGGACGAAGCAGACCATTAAGGCCAGAACCCAGGCTGCGTATTTTAATGCCCTGAACTGCCGCAATCAGATAAAGGTATCCCAGGATTCCGTGAGAACCCTGGAGGAGCATTTGCGGAATGTTAATGCCCAATATAATGCCGGTACGGTGGCCAAGTCCGATGTGCTGGCCTCCCAGGTCCAGCTGGCCAATGCCCAGCTGGGGGTAGTATCAGCCCAGAATAAGTACGATGTGGCCATTGCCACCCTGAACAATATAGTGGGACTGCCCAGCGGCACAGAGCTTCATTTAAAGGATGAGCTGGGTTATATGCCCTACGAAATCGCCCTGAATGAGTGCTCGGAGTACGCCCAGCATAACCGGCCGGATATTTTGGCGGCAGATTATCGGGTAAAGGCGGCTGAGGCCAGGGAGCAGGTGGCCGCTTCCGGAACCCTGCCCAAGGTTAATGCGGCTGTGTCCAAGTCCATTGCCGGCGACAAGCCCTTCCATGAGGATAATCAGCCGGAGGACACCTTCTTTAACCAGAATACCTGGTATGCCGGCGTGGATGTGAGCTGGAATATTTTTGACAATAATGTAACCCAGGCCAAGGTAAAGCAGGCCAAGGCCGCCACGGAGAAGGCCCGGGAGGCTGCCCAGGCCGCCCGGGATACCGGAGACCTGGAGGTGCGTACGGCCTATCTGAATCTTACCTCGGCGGAAAAGAGCATCGAAACCACCAAGGTGGCTGTGGAAAAGGCCAAGGAGGACTATAAAATAGCCCAGGTTCGGTATTCTGCCGGTGTGGGCACCAATCTGGATGTAATGGATGCAGAGGAGAAGCTGACTACGGCCCAAAGCAATTATTACAATGCCCTTTATCAGTACAATAACAGCAAGGCTGATTTGGATCGGGCCATGGGTATTATGGTGGATCTGGATGTCAGCAAATTTGAAAGCAAGCTGGCGAAAAAATAATAGAATTTTAAAAGCTTTGTAATATTTTTATGCTATACTTATATTGCAATAGGCATTTGTAAGTAGTGGACTGCCACGGTATTGCGTGGCAGTTTTTTCTATATGTTATTGGTATATCTAGGGGGATTTTGGATGAGTCACAAGGGTAAAGCCGCAGCGGCCGGCATATTGGGTGTGGTATTGGTAATTATGGCCTGCATCTACGGTTATATTACCTCCATGTCCTTTATGACACAGGCAGCGGACAATGCTGCATCCATTGCCAGCGATGTGCTGGGAACCAGGGTGGAAATCGGCCTGGTTAAGGTGGAGTCCATTAATTCAGTGGATATACAGGATGTGGCGGTATATGACAAGCAGGATAAAATAATTGCACGGGTAGCTGATACCAAGGTGGCCTTCAGCTATTTTTCCATGCTTAAAAATTCCCCGGCTGAAGGTGTCCGGGAGGTAACCCTTACAGGGGTGGAGGCGGATATCCGTCAGCGCAGTGATGGCAGCTGGAATTTTTCTGATTTGCTGTCCGGGGAGCCTGGTGACACTAAATTTACGGGCAAGGTTCATATTAAGGAGGGCACTCTGAGGACGGCCTATAACGGGCAGGATATTTTGGTGGAGGAGCTGCAGGCAGCTTTGGATTTTGCCAATTACCCGGCAATGCGCATTGAGGGAACCGGAACCAATCAGGGAGCGGCTGTCAAGGTGGCTGCCACCTATGGCGGACGGCGGGATACCTTTGATGTGGAGATTACCGATTTGGAATTGGCCAATTATGTTGCCCTTATACCAGAGGGGCTTATACCGGCGGATATGGTACGGAAGGACAGTATTCGGGGCCGGATCAGCCGGATAGCTGCCGCTGGAGAACGGGTGGGCTCGGAGCTATACTACAGCGGCCAGCTGGAGCTGGAAAAGGGCCAAGTGGTCATCATGGATAAAGGGGTAGAGGATATTAATGGCCTGTGTAGCTTTACGGACCAGGGAATTCAGGTGTTTATGAATGCCACCACCAGTGGCCAGCGGGCCACGGCCAAGGGCAAGGTAAAGCTGGTGGATGGCCGGCCGATTCTCGATTTGACGGTGTCCTCCAAGGGCTTTGAGCCAGGGGTGCTGGTGGAGAATATTCCATATAGCGGCCCCGTGGCCTTTGATGCCCGGGTTACGGGGGATGCCACTAATCCGGTGGTGGATGCCCAGGTGAAGATTGCCCAGGGACAGGTTAGTGGCTACGGCTTTACTAACTGTGTGGCCCGGGTAAAATACGCTGACCAGGCTGTATCCGTCACCGGCTTTGGGGCCGATGTCTTTGGGGGCCATGTAACCGCCGAGGGGGATTTCAATGCAGCTGCCTTTGATTTTGTGGCGAAGGTAAAGGGGGAGGGCGTGGAGCTTTCCCAGGTGGCTGCCCAGCTTCCGGAGCTGGGGGACGTGGCAGGCCGTGGGTCGGCTGATCTGTTTATTACCGGCAACGTAAATAATATTGGCGATACCCGGATTATGGGTAATATCGGTGCCGATGGTGTGGATTATGCAGGCATTGGGGTTCAGCACCTGGATGGTTCCTTTATGTATCAAAATAAAAATCTGACAGTTGATTATATTAGTGCAGTGCTGGCCAATGGAGGCGACATTGGTTTGCAGGGGACATTGCTTCTGGGCCAGGAGGTGGATATCAGCTTCTACGGGGCTAATGTGGATTTGTCCATTATTCAGAAGCTGGCCCCGGAGGCAGATGTGTCCGGTAACGGGGATTTTCGGGGTAAATTGATGGGTACCCTGGACAATCCGGTGATTGGGGCCTCCTTTGCCGCCCGGGATGGAGTGCTGTTCTGTCAGCCCTATAAACGGCTTCATGGTAAGGCCGGCGGCGGTCTCCGCGGCGTGGGGGTCAAGGACCTGATTATCGAAGGGGATAATGGCAATCGCTGGGAGGTAAGCGGTCTCATGGGCTTTATGGGGGAGAAGACGGTCAAGCTGACCGTATCTACCCGCAATGCCCGCATGGAAAATATGCTGAAGGCCCTGGAGGTGGATTTGCCCCTTACCGGCAGCGTGGATAACGAAATTCAGGTAACGGGTACGCTGGATAAGCCAATGGTAAATGGTCACTTTAACTACAAGCTGGGAAAATTCAATGACGAAATTGTCATCCAGAGTATTACCGGTAATTATACCTATGAGAATAATCTGCTGACCCTCAGCAATATTAATATACTATCACCGGGCATTAAGGCCCATATCGGCAATGGTACCATAACCTCCGGGGGGGATATGAATATTACCGTGGAGGCCAAGGAGATAAATCTGGATGATTTTGACAGAAGGGCACCAATTCCCTTGGATGGATATATTGATTTTACCGGTACCCTGACGGGCAATGTGGCGTCGCCGATTTTCCACGGGGCCATTACCTCCAATGGGGTAATCCTCCGCGGTGAGGAATTTGATAAGGTGGCGGGGGATATTGATTACCGTAATCACCGGATTTACTTCCAAAACATGTATATGAAGCAGGGAGAAGGAAGGTATACCCTGAATGCCCAATATAATTTTGTGACGGAGGCCATTGGGGGCAATATAACCCTGGAAAAGGTGGATATCAGGTCTCTGGGGGTTATTGCGGGATGGCAGAATAATAATATCTCCGGCAAGCTTAATGGTAATTGTAACATTGGTGGTGTAATAGATAATCCAAGTCTGGTTCTGACAGCCTTTATCGGGGAGGGCTATTTTGGCACCTATCCGTTACATGAAGTGTATTGCAGTGCCACCATGGATAATCGGGTAATAAATATAAAGTCTCTGACCGGCTCCGAGGGGGTCCAGGGCAAATTTACGGCCATGGGGACCATTGATCTGGACGGTGAGCTGTCCCTTACCGCTGATGCCTCCAATATTGATGCAGGGGCTCTGGCAGGGGCGGCTGGCTATGAGGGCAATATTACCGGTTGGGTAAATTGTCATGTGGAGGCGGCCGGTCAAACGGCCAATCCAATGGCGGATATTTCCATATATGGAGAAAATCTGGGGGTTCTGGGAGCGGCCATTGACACCCTGTCCGGCAAATTAATGCTTCAGGACAGGACACTTCATGTTACGGAGCCCCTGGTGGCCCAGAAAATGGTGGGCAATAACGCCAATCGGGTAGTGGTAACCGGCTTTGTGCCATTGGCAGCCGGCCAAAATCATGGTATGGGCGGGGATGGTCAAATGAATTTGAAGGTGTCCCTGGAGGATGCCGACCTTAGTTTGCTGCCTACCCTATCCAAATATGTGGAATGGGCCCTGGGACCAACTGATGGTACCATAACCGTTACCGGAACCCCGGATCACCCGTCCTTTGCCGGAACGCTGGCGGTTTCCTCCGGTGCCTATAAGATAAAGGGCGTGGAAAAGCCGGTTACGGATGTGAGTCTGCGCCTGTCCATGCTGGGGAATACCTTTATGCTGGAAAATTTCACCGGCAAGATGGGGGATGGCAGCTACAGGATGACCGGTTATGCGGAAATGGATGGCCTGACACCGGTAAGCTATCATCTGGGCTTTGAGGCGGATCGGCTGGATGTGCGCAGTGATTTCTTCCGCGGCCCATTGACCACAACCATAAATATTGACAGCCTGGAAAAGCCGGATGAATATATTATGGGTGAACCGGTGGCAGCCAGAACTATTCCAAGTATCTCCGGGCGGCTCTTTTTGGAGAATGTGATTCTTTCCACGCCGCCAATCCCGAGTAGCAGTACGGAGATGCCGGAGGTGGGCCTGAATTTTGATGTGGAGCTGGGCAAGGGCGTCCGGTATATCAGCGGTAACTTCGGCAACGTGGTCCTGGTGGGGGAGGCCCATTTCCAGGGTACCACCCTGATGCCCCATACCAGCGGGGCCATTACGGTGAAGAGGGGAACCATAAGCTACCTTAAAACCAATTTCCAGGTGTATGAGGGGGCCATAAGGTTCAACCGCAGTGACAGCCTGTATCCATCCATAACCCTGAAGGCCGGTACCAAGGTGGCCAGCACCCGGGTATTTGTCAGTCTGGATGGGCCGGTGGAGCATATGCGGTTCAGGCTTATGTCATCGCCGCCGATGTCGGAGATGAATATTATTCAGCTCCTTACCCTGAGGAGCAATTACAGCTCCAATATGAGTGATTCCGCTAAATTTGCCGCCATGTTTAATGTGGGCCTGCAGATGACGGTGCTTTCCGAGGTGGAAAATGTCCTCAGAAATGCCCTGGATCTGGACCTGTTTTCTATAGAACGGGATACCTCGGAGTTACTTAGTGAAAAAACAGGCGACAAAAATTACACTGAAGTGTATAATATCAAATTGGGTAAGTACATTACTGACAAAACTATGGTGACCTACTCCAAGAGCGTCAATAACGATGAGTATAAGGCCGGTATGGAATACGAGCTGACGGATAACCTCAATCTAATGTATTTCCTGAATGAAAAGCATGCCCATACCTTTGGTCTGACTACCCAATTCCGGTTCTCCACCGCTTCGCCTTTGCGGGAGGAAGCAGAGGAAAAGCTGATTTACAGTGATATGGGCTATGCCAGAATAACCCGCTAGTAGCAGAAAAGAAGGATTTTATGCAGTTATCTGAGTACCTACAGGAACTGAATAAGGTAAGGCTGCTGGAGCCGGATCAGGAGAGGGCTCTGTGGTATGAATTTAAGCAGAACCACAGCAGCGATGCCAGGCGGCGGCTCATTGAGGCCTATCAGCCCTTGGTGTTCAAGACAGCCCTGCCCTTTAAGGATCTGGATAACATTATGGATGTGATTCAGGAGGGGACAGTGGGGCTGATTGAAGCCGTGGAGAACTTTGACCCGGATAAGGGGGTGGCATTCAGCCTGTTTGCGGTGTACCGTATAAGGGGCCGAATGTACCGCTTTATGAAGGAGGAGGGCAACGCTGATATTGCCTGTCTGGAGGCCGAAACGGAGCCTGGTCTGTCCCACCTGGATATGCTGGCGGATACCGGTACGCCGGTGCCTGAGCTGGCGGAAATTCATATGGCCTCAGATGTGGTACTGGAGGCTATGGGACGCCTGCCCCAAAAGGAGCAGCTGGTGCTGAATCAGGTTTTGGTCAACAGCCAGGAGATAAAGGCGGTGGCGGATATGCTTAATGTAAGTACCGCCCACATATATCGTCTGCAAAAAAGCGGTGTCCGCCGGGTACGGGGAATGCTGTCCCGGTTCATGCACAATTGGAAGTAAGTGGTATATGGCAGAAAATTGATGATATTCATTGTTTTTTGGCAAAAAATGACTTTTTTCCCGTGAATTTGACAAATTATGTCAACGGGTTAAATGGCGACTTTATCATATAGGATTGTTTGCTGTTGGAGGCAGTTATGGATAAAGATCGCAAAAATAAAGATAATAAGGCAGTCAGGAAGCATATATCCGCCGCCAGAGATTGGCTGGGGCGGGCCGAAAGCTCCATGGACAGGGAAAACAGCCTGCGGGGGGATTTGGATATGATGCTGGCCCAGGCTGAGCTGCAGCGGGCCAGGGAAACCAAATTTGGCCGCGGCTGGCGTAAATGGCTGGTACCCTTGGGACCGCTGTTTATTGCGTTGCTGGTGGGGCTGGGCTATGTGGCATTTCTCCACAGCAGCAGGGCTGTAGAGCCCGCCACTGATGTGCCGTCAGACCGGGAGCGGGAATTTTCCGTTGCCGCTCCGGCAAAGGAGCAGGCGGTAACTACCGGCCCGGTTGTGGAGGAACATGTAACGGCTGCCGACAGTGGCCTGGAGTACAGACAGGAAGGCACCGGGGGACAGGAACTGGCCGGCGGTGAAGCCGTACAGCAGGTTCAGCCTCCGGCTGGAGAGACTGAATCCAGGTTAGCACCGTCAATGCCTGATCAGGAGCTGCAGCAGCTGATGCAGGCTGCCGGCAAAGTACTACGCGAGTAAACTTCGTGCAAAATGATATTTTGCACTTCGCCCTTACAACGAAATCTAAAGCTCATCTGCATCCTTCGGATTTGCTTCGCTAAGATTTCCTAGTAAACTCCGTGCGAAACGGTTTTTCGCACTACGCCCTTACAACGAACACTAAGCTCCCACTGCGCCGTAGGCTTGTGCTCACTAAGTGTTCATAGTAAACAAGAAATAAGTATACAGGAGGTTTTTCCTTTGAGATTTACTTCAAAGAATTCCAAAAAGAACAGTAAAGCCTTGGCCTGCGCCTTGGCTGTAATGACCAGCTTATCAGTGGCCCAGGTGGCTTGCGCCGAGGAGCCTTCCCAATCAGGGGTAATGGTAAATATCCCTGACGGCAAGGCGGTAGCCGTGGTGGACAAGGGCAATGAAACCGTTACCGCACCACTTGATGAAAAAAAGCCGGCAGCTGCCGGTGAAAAGGTGGACGCCAGCTTAAGTGCTGCCGTAACCCAGGATAACAATGAGGGCGGCCAGGCGGCAATGGACAAGTGGAACGGGGAAAGACCAACTGATGATCAGATTACCTCGGTGGCCCAGTCCCTGGTGGGGAAGACCATTATGGATATTAGGGTGGTGGGGGCCACAGAGGATGTATACAATACCGCCGTGCTGTCCCTGTATTCCAAGGTGGGGGATCCCCTAACTATTGATGCCCTGTCCAAGGATGCCAATAATATCTATGAAACCGGTTATTTTTACGATTTGTACCCTACCTTTGAGGAGATTCCCGAGGGGGTAATCCTTACTTATCACGTATTTACTACCCCAATTATTTCCGATATTGAGATTACGGGGAACAGTGAACGGGAATCCACGAAGAAGCTGATTAATGCCATGCAGCTGAAGCCTGGGGACCGGCTGAACCGCATCTCCCTGCAGGAGGATTTGGCCAATATAAAGAAGGTTTATACCAATGATGGCTATATCATGGCCAAGGTGCATGATATGGGCATCGATGACAAGGGTAAAATCCTTATTCAGGTAAATGAGGGTATTTTGGAGGGCTACAAGGTAAAGGGCCTGAAGAAGACCAAGGAAAAGGTTATTATTCGGGAAATGCGTACCAAGGTGGGGGAGCCTCTCAACAAGAAGGAGGTTGTCCGCAGCTATCAGCGTATTACCAACCTTAATTACTTTGAGTCCGTGGATATTAAGCCTATTCCCGGCGTAGAGCCAAATGCCTGTATGCTGGAAATTGATGTAACAGAGAAGAATACGGGAACCTTCGGCGTGGGCGCAGGCTACAGTACTGCCGACGGTATCATCGGCATGATCAGCGTCGGTGATTCCAATTTCCGGGGTATCGGCGATTCCATAGGCATTACCTATTCCATGAGCGGTTCCAGCAAGGATGCCAGAGGCTGGCAGTTCTCTTATCGCAAGCCATGGCTGGACAAGAAGGAAACTGCCGGCAGTATAAAGCTTTATAACCGTACCTACAGGTATAATGACTATGATACAAATGGTGATCTGGTTGAGGAAATGCTTCGGAAGGCTGTAGGCTTTGAGTTTGGCTTTACCCGTCCGATGAGTGAGTACTCCTCCAATGGAATTTATTTCAAGAACAGTAAGGATACCTATGATAACCATAAGTCCGGTAGATTGGACCGAAGCACGTCGGATTATGATGATTGGCGGGATGAGAATTTTGGTCTCACCCGTTCCATTACCCTGTCCCATACTACAGATACCCGGGACAATATTTTGTACCCAACCAATGGTCATAATGTGCGGCTGGCGGTAGAATATGCCGGTTTGGGGGGTAAGTTTAAGTACCAAAAATATACCATTGACGATTCTATTTATAAGAAGGTGGGCCGTAATCAGATTGTGGCCCTGCGCAATGCCTATGGTCATGCTACCAGTGAGCTGAGCTATTTTAACAAGTTCCGCATCGGTGGTCAGGGAACCCTTCGTGGTTACCGGGATGATCAGTTCCGGGGCAACAGCATGTATGTGGGGAGTCTGGAATTCCGCTTCCCGTTGGCCAATAAAATAAAGGGTGCTGTCTTTACCGATTGGGGTGCCGCCTGGAATAACGGCTGGACACCGAAAAATTTCCATGCCAGTGTGGGTGTGGGAGTTATGGTGGAAACCCCGGTAGGCCCTATCCGTATTGATGTGGGTCATGGCTCCCAGGGTAACAGAGTCCACTTTAATGTGGGTGCTTCCTTCTAATGGGGGAGCTGGTTTATCACAATGGAAAATTAATAGGCCGATGTTTGATAATATTGGTGCTGGTCATGGGATTGATGGCCGGTATCAGCTTATCCCATGGGGCGGTCCATGCCCAGCCTCTGACCTATTCCAGCTCCACTGGACAGGTGGAGGAGGTGAGGGCAGTAGTTTCCGGTGATAGTCATATCCCGGATGGGGTATGCCAGCGCATGGAAAAAAGTGTGCAGGCCATCGGAGCCCAGCTGCTGGAGGGCAAGGAGATACATGGGGTACTGGCCCGCAAGACTTATTATGAAGGCATAATTCAACAGGTCTTTGACAAGGTGCTGGTAGGTTATACAGTTAAATCCGTGACCCTTGTGCCAGGTGAGCAGCTGGAGGTTCTGGTGGAGCTCCTGGGCTGGAATGACCGGATTGATACTATTACGGTGGAGACCCGGGTAGTAGGGATGCCTCAGGTGGTGGAAGGCCTTCTGCTGGCGGATATTGCCGGCCTGGATGAGCTGTTTCGGGACATGCTGCAGGATTTGCCGGTGGCGGCGGTGGACTGGACCAATGGGGTGATGAAGCACCGCGTAAAGGAATTTATGGCGGAGCGGGCACCGGAATTTCGGGCTGATTTCGATGTGACGGTGGGGGACCATACCAAGGTAACGGTGGAGGTGTATCCGCTGCTGCCGGTGGTCCGGACCATTGACCTCAGCATGCGGTCTGATACCCTGCCTAATGCTGCTTTGCTTATGGAAAGGCAAACCATGCAGGATGGAGCCGATATGTTTGTGGGTGTTCCTGTGGCCTTCGTAGAGCGGCATAGGGCCTCCATTGAGGATTTGCTCCGCCGCCGGATAGATGATTTGGCGGAGGCCAAATTCTGGGGCGTGCATACCGCGGTTACCATAAAGCCCAGTGAACGCATGGAGGTTATGAGCCGCTCGGATTCCCGGAATGTACTGGTCCGCTTTGAGGGCCGGGGGGATCTGGGACGCCGGTCCAATGGCCGGGATGATGGTGAGGTCATGTTCCGGGGGCTGTTTGCCAAGCAATTTACCAGCCGGGACGGGGTGTTCGCCTTGGTGGATTTTTATCCCAAAAGTACTCGCTGGTATTTTGATTTAGGTCTATACCGGGATATCCTGCCCAAGGTACGGACCCATGTCCGTTATTCCCTTACCGATAAATACTGGAAGGCGGGCCTGGGCTATGATTTTGCCAAGCGGTTAACCCTTCTCTATGAATATCGTGACGAGGACCATATCAATGAGTTTGCCCTGCGGTACAAGCTCCATGATTTTTTGGCCATGGAGGCAGTGGTGGACAATAATGACAGGTGGCTGCGTTTTATCGGATATTTTTAATTTTATTTTATGGAAATATTTTACCTTCTGGGGTATAATAGGTTTGGTCATGGGGCATATGCCACTGTGACAGTGCAATAATATTATTATGTATTCACAAAGGAGAAAAAGATTATGGTACAGTTAAAGAAAACTCAGGTTAAGATTATCAGCGTTCTCATTGCTCTGGTATTTGTTGGTTCTGTAGTGGCCTTGGCCTTATCCCAGTCCAACAGCAGCATTGCCAATGCAGCCTCTTCCTCCAATGTAGGTGTGGTGGATTATTCTCAGTTCAGTGCCATTAAGGATGTAACTGACATGCAGGCTCAGATGCAGAAGCTGGCCCAGGATGCCGAAAATGAATTCAATGAAAAGGCTGCCAGCATGAACGACCAGCAGAAGCAGGAATATTATCAGCAGACCATGCAGCGTCTTCAGCAGCAGCAGGCTGATCTGATGGAGCCAGTTCGTCAGAAGATTGAGGCTGCCGTTAAGGAAGTAGCAGATGCCAAGGGAGTTACCGTTGTTCTCAACAAGGAAGCTGTTGTTTATGGCGGCACCGACCTGACTCAGGATGTACTCAAGAAGCTGAGCAAGTAAGAGGATTGTACAAAAATATACTATTGAAGTGCCGAGCACGCAGGTGCTCGGTACTTTATTAGTTACAAAAAGGGGGATTCTTATGGCTGTTAAGGAGAAGCAGGATAAGGACAAGACACGGGATAACAGCTTAAGAAAAAGGCAGATATGGATGGGCGCAGCGGCTATTACGGTTCTTGTTTTAGCCCTTTTTTTTCTGTTTAACCGTCAGGAGCCCCCGACTGCTGCCCAGGAACCGGAGGTTGGCGTAATGGATATGGGCCGGCTGATACGGGCCCACAGGGATTATGGGAAGCTCCAGACCATGATGCGGGAGACGGCAGCCCTGGAGGCTGAATTAAAGCTGACGGGCTTTGAAATGACTGCCGAGGCGGCCAAGGCTGACAACAAGCTCTTTGAGGATGCCGCCAGGCAGAAGGCCAATCTGGAAATTATTAACCATTATCTGGAAAAATCCGAGGAGCTGAAGGTACGGGCCGATGAGCTTTATAAGAAGATGAAGCCCCAGTTTGACCGGGAGCAGGAGGCCATTGACCAGGAATATGGCAATCGGATCCTCAATATTCAGATTAAGGCGGATAATGCCTCTACCCTGGAGCTGTCCGAGGCGGAACGGGCCCGACTGCAGGCGGAATGGAACCGCCTCAAGGATGAACGGGATGACCGTCACAATAAGCTGCTGGCCGACCAGCGGCGGCGATATGAGGCTGAGGTGGAACGGGTTCTGGGTGATGACAGGCGCAGCATGATAGCTGAGCATAACAAAATAAAGGATGACGCCAAGGCGGAGGAAATGAAACATCTGCTTCAGGTCCAGGACCGAAACACCCAGGCCATAGATGAGGCCATGAAGCCTATCCAACGGAAGATGGATTTGGCCAAGAAAAAAAATACCCTTGAGCTGAAGCTGACGGAAATGAAGCTGCTGGAGAAAAAGATATTTGATGATATCTGCAGCCGGGCGGCGAAGCTGGCCATAGTTCATCATTTAAATCTTATAATTGCTGACCCTATGGATAATATTTTGGAGATGGAGTATAATAGCCTTGGCTTTGGCCGGTGGCATGAGCCCAAGTCACCGGTTATCGGTATTAATGCCCTGGACCTGACCCAGGAAATGCTGCAGGAAATTAAGAATATTCAATAGTATTTTATTCAGAGGGAGCTTAAGACGTCCCCTGTATGAGTTTTGATTTAAGAAAAGAGGCCGTATTCGATGATTTTTAAGAAGAAAACACTGGTTTTGGCTATGTCCGCAGTATGTGCCATGATGATAACGGCAGGCTGTGGTAAGGTAAATGTTGGATATGTGGATTATGCCCGGGTTCAGACAGAGGCTCCCCAGATAAAGAGCTCCATGGATGAAATGCAGAGCCGGATGGAGGAATTCCAGAAGAATGCTGAAAAGCAGCTGATGGAGCAGGGCGCCAATATCCAATCGGAAGAGGATGCCCAGAAGTTCCAGGAGCTTCAGCAGCAGCTGAGAATGCAGGGGGCCGGTATTCAGCAGCAATATGCAACCCAGGTGCAGTCCAAGATTTACGCTGCCATGGATACTATTGCCAAGGAAAAGAAGCTGGATACAGTGGTGAGAAGCAATGGCAAGGATGGTATGATTACCGGCGGTGTGGATGTTACGGATGACGTAATTGCCAAATTGCAGTAAACAAAGGCTTTTAAGGGAGATTTGGGATTATGAAAATGACATTACAGGAGATAGCAGCACTGGTGAGCGGCCGGCTGGCCGGAGACCCGTCTATTGTTATTAGTGGTGTTAATAATATTGAGGGAGCCGACGGTGAGGCCATTACCTTTGCTGATGAGGCTCATGTGGAGGAGGCGGCCAAGTCCCGGGCGGGGGCCGTATTGCTTCCTGATGGTGTGGAGACGCCTTTCCCCTTGCCGGCCATTTATGTGGAAAATCCCCGGGCCGCCTTTGCCGTACTGCTGACCACCTTCATACCACCTATCCAACATGAAAAGGGGGTAAGTCCTGAGGCCCATATCGGCAAGGAGGTCACTTTGGGCAAGGATGTAACGATTTTGCCCTTTGCCTATGTGGATGACCACGCGGTAATTGGTGACAGGGCGGTTATTTATCCCCATGTGTATGTTGGTCAATATGCCACTGTGGATGATGATGCTGTCCTGTATTCCTGTGTCACCATTCGCGAGCATTGTAAGGTGGGGAAACGGGCTATCGTACACAGCTCAGCGGTTATCGGGGCCGATGGCTTTGGGTTTACCACCAAGGATGGGGTGCATACCAAGGTTCCCCAGGTGGGTAATGTGGTGCTGGAGGATGATACAGAAATCGGTGCCCATGCCGGTATAGACCGGGCCACCATTGGCTCCACCATTATTGGCCGGGGAACAAAGATTGATAATCTGGTTCATATCGGACATAACTGCCATATTGGGCCTGGCAATTTGATTGTGGCCCAGACGGGTATTTCCGGTTCCACCAATACGGGGGCCAATGTTACCTTTGGGGGTCAGACCGGCACGGTGGGCCATATCAATATTGGGGGCAATTCCGTATTTGCGGCCAGAAGCGGCATAATTGGCAATACGCCGGAGGGCGTATTCTACGCCGGCTTCCCGGCCAGACCCCATCAGGAATGGCTCCGCATGCAGGCCCACATGAAGAAGCTCAATGATATGAGCAAGAAAATCAAGGCCCTGGAAAAAAAGCTTGAAGAATTGTCCAAGCGATAAAATCAGATATAGTATAAAAATGGACAGGAGCGGCACTAAAGCCGGCAGCTCCTGTCTATTTTTATGTGCTTTGGGATAGGGCAAAAAAGCAGCTTCTGTCTATTATTTATCCGATGCTAACGGGTGCTAAGACTCCCTCCTCTTAGGTGGGAGTAAAG
>NZ_CAMYWM010000007.1 GCF_947302755.1 uncultured Anaerovibrio sp. | reverse complement strand
ATACCAGCAAGCTTGTCGGTCAGTCCGAGACCTTTGTTTATGCGGGTATGACGGAGCAGGAGGCAGGAGAAGAAGCGCTCAAGCATGCCGATGCAAACAGCTCTGTTGTTTCCGCGATTCCCGGCTTTGATAACACAGGCGCGCAGTGCTGGATTGTCGGTACCACCGTTTCGGGTTCCTCCACCAGCTATTTCTTTGTTAAAACGGGCAGCACCGTGAACATGAATACGGTTATCACAGGCTTCAATGGCGGCAGCACCTCCGGTTCTTCTTCTGACAAGCAGTCCAGCAGCAACGAAGAGGGCGAACAGAACGAGGAGCAGAACGAAGAGCAGAATGAAGAACACGATAACGAGGACGGCGAGCAGAGCAGCCATTCTTCTCAGACGAGCAAGAAAACCGGCGGCGAGGATCAGAAAGAAAGCAGCGACGACGGCGGCGATTATGACGAAGACTACTACGAAGAAGATTAATCCCGGTTACAGCAGCATATTAAGCGAATAACAAATCATGAAACTATCGCAGCGCCAGAACGGCGCTGCGATTTTTCGTATCGCAAAACAATTTTAAAAAATTTAAAAATTTTTAAGCCTTTTTTAAGGTTAACGGGCTATGATGTTGCCAGACAAACGGAAAGGGGCTGACGAAATGAAAATTCAGACCGTTTTTGAAAGAACCGAAAAGAAATACATTATCACGCTCGGTCAGCGCGAGAAGCTGCTCCAAATCATCAATCAATGTGCAGCAAGCCTGACGGGCACGGCCATTGATAACCATCATACAGGCACCGCAAACCTTCTCCAGGCAGTTGCACTCCCAAACTACCGGAGCAACCTTCTTGCCATCAGTAGTTACAGGGTTCTTCTGAATTTCCATCAGGGAAGCTACTACATTCAGAGCAGGACGATATGGAATCTCGAACTCCTGAGTGTAAGGCTTGCTGGTAGGGCTGTCCTGACGCTCAATAATAAACTTAACTGTTTTCTTCTGTTCTGCCATTCTATTTTATCCCCCTATTACTCTTTCTTTGCAACAGCGTAGTTACGAGGACGTGCCTTAATGAGGGAATGCTCAAACTCCTCATAAGTTACAACTGGCTCCTCAGTTGCTGCATCAAAGCTTACAACGGATGTAAACATGAACTTCTCATCGTTACGAGGATAGAACTGCAACTCGCCATTTTTCTCAATGCGCTTGCCGTTTTCATCCAGCATAATCTTTGCATGTGCACCACGGGACTCATCACGGGAACGAGCAGACTTGGTGATAGCCATAGCGTAGATAATCATGTTACGGAGCTGACGTACGAACATAGCCTCCTGGTTTGCCCAGTTGCCATGGTCAGTTACGCCGATGTTCTCCCAGCGCTTCAGGATTTCCTTCAGCTTGCCAAGGCAGATATCCAGACCGTTGTTATCACGCTCGATGGATACATACTCATACATGATTTCGCCCATTTCCTGATGGAGTCTATGAGCATTCTCAGGACCATTCATCTGACGGATCTTGTCATACTCATCCTGAACCTGCTTACGTGCAGCCTCAATCTCAGCATCGGTGATCTCGCACAGCTTGGATACATTCTCCTTGGCCCACTTCATAGCCTCTGGACCGGAAACGGTACCGGAGTATGCTGCGGACAGCAGGGAGTTGGCACCAAGACGGTTTGCACCGTGATACTGATGGTCGCACTCACCGGAAGCCATAAGGCCAGGAATGTTGGTGAAATGCTTTCTATCTACATAGATACCGCCCATGGAATAGTGAACGGAAGGGAAAATCTCCATTGGAACCTTACGAGGGTCCTTACCAACGAACTCAGTGTAAATTTCGATGATACCGCCCAGCTTGCGCTCCAGATAATCTGCAGGAATGTGGGACAGGTCAAGGTATACACGACGGTCATGGTTGATACCAAGATCCATGTGAACGCAAACCTTGAAAATAGCACGGGATGCTACGTCACGAGGTACCAGGTTACCATAAGCAGGATACATATCCTCCAGGAAGTACCAAGGCTTACCATCTCTGTAAACCCATACACGACCACCCTCACCGCGGCAAGCCTCGGACATCAGACGGTTCTTGTCGGAGCCAGGGATTGCAGTTGGGTGAATCTGAATGAACTCAGGGTTGGCAATCTTTGCACCCTGCTGATAAACTGCAGAAACTGCAGAACCATTACAAATAGTGGAAGCGGTGCAACGGCCAAAGACCTGACCAGGGCCACCGGTTGCCAGGATAACAACATCAGCCTTGAAGGCCTTGATTTCCATGGAGTTCATGCTCTGGGCAATGATACCACGGCAAACACCGTTCTTATCCTTGAAAATCTTTACGAATTCCCAGAACTCGTACTTGTTTACGCCGCCCTTAACTTCCCAACGACGAACCTGCTCGTCAAGAGCATAGAGGAGCTGCTGGCCAGTGGTAGAACCGGCAAAGCAGGTACGCTTATTCTTCTGACCACCGAAGTTACGGAGGTCAAGAACGCCCTCTGGAGTACGGGTGAAAGGTACACCCATACGATCGAACATCTTAATGAGCTTTGGAGCTGCCTCAACCATGCCCTTTACAGCCAACTGGTCAGCCAGGAAGTCACCACCATATACGGTGTCATCAAAATGCTCATAGATGGAATCGTGCTCACCCTTGGTATCCATGCAGGCATTAATACCACCCTGTGCACAGAGGGAGTGAGAACGCTTTACTGGGCAGTAAGAGAATAAATCTACTTCGCCGCCAGCTTCACAAATTTTAAGGGTAGCCATCAAACCTGATAAGCCGCCACCTACTACAATAATCTTATTTTTAGCCACGTAGGTTCTCTCCTTATTAATAAATCTTTACTACTACGACACTCTTACTATATTACATGAAGTAAGAAGACATGAATGCCAAAGTGAAGAGGCACATGAGAGCACACAGACCCATAGCACCCTTGTCAACAACACACTGGGAACGAGGTCCCTTGGTGATACCCCAGGTCATGCAGAAGGTAGTGATACCATTGCAGAAATGGAAGATTGCAGCAAACATACCAAGAGCATACAGAACAAATACAACCGGGTTGGCCAAAGTGGACTGAACCAAAGCATAGCTGATATGCTCACCCATGATGCCCTTAGTGTAAATACGAAGGTAACCAACATGCCAGATGAGGAATACTACGAGATACCAAGCAGTCCATCTCTGAAGAGCGAATTTCCAGTTACGGGAATAACCATACTCGCTAGGATTGTTCTTAGCCTGCATAGCAATGTATACGCCGTAGATACCATGGAAGAGGATAGGTACAGCGTAGAGACAGATCTCAATGCCAAGGAAAATTGGCTGAGGAATCTGCTCCATCATTGCCAAGCCGTTGTTGAACACCTCAGGACCGCCAATTGCTGATGCATTTGTGAGCAAATGCTCAATCAGCACACCGCCGAGCAATACAAGTCCGCACAGGGAATGCAGTCGACGAAGATAAAAAGATACGTTAATCATTCTTGACCTCCTAAAATTTTCTTTCACACAGGAAAGTATTTAATATCATAACTTACGATATGGTTTCTGACCAATCTCGTAATAGTCATTACCCTCGGAATCGATAACCACGATGGCAGGGAAATCCACAACCTCAAGGGCAGCCAAAGCCTCTGGGCCCAGCTCAGGATAAGCGATAACAGTGTACTTCTTAACAGACTTTGCAATGAGGGCAGCGGCACCGCCAACAGCAGCAAAGTAAGTAACACCGTTCTTCTTCATGGACTCTACGACCTCAGGAGCACGGGAGCCCTTACCGATCATCCCCTTGATACCCTGTTCCAGCATGGTAGGGGTATAAGCATCCATACGACCGGCAGTGGTAGGACCACAGGAGCCGATTGGATCACCTGGCTTGGCAGGGGTAGGTCCAAGATAGTAAACGATCTGATTGTTCCAGTCGATTGGCAATTTCTCGCCACGGGCCAGAGCCTCAGTCATAACCTTGTGTGCAGCATCACGGGCACTGTAGATAGTACCGGTAATAAGCACGCTGTCGCCAGCACGAAGCTTGCGTGAATCCTCTTCTTTAAGAGGAGTAGTTATACGAATTGTCTCAGCCATTATCTAAACCTCCTATATTAAAGAACGCGATGGGAATGACGACAAGCATGGCAGCAGATGGTAACTGCTACAGGCAGGCCGGCAATATGGGTAGGACCCCACTCGATATTTACAGCCAATGCGGAAGTAGTACCACCCAGCTGAGGACCGATACCAGTCTTGTTGATAAGGCCAAGGAGCTCATTCTCCAGTGCAGCATAATCCGGATGAGGATTACGATCGGTAATCTTACGCATAAGAGCACGCTTGGAAAGATAAGCAGCCTGATCCATGGTACCACCGATACCAACACCAACCACCATTGGTGGGCATGGGTTGCAGCTTGCATGCTGGATAATATCCAGAACGGCCTTCTTAACTCCCTCTACACCATCAGCAGGAACCAGCATCTTGATGCCGCCCTTGTTCTCAGAGCCGAAGCCCTTGCAGGTCAGCTCAATCTTAAGCTGATTTCCTGGAACAATCTTGGTATAAATAATAGCCGGAGTGTTGTTCTGAGTATTCTTACGGTCAAATAAAGGCTCAGCAACAACCGACTTACGGAGATAGCCCTCAGTGTAGCCCTTAGCAACGCCGGCATTAATAGCTTCTGTAAGATCGCCGCCTTCAATATGAAGATCCTGCCCCACCTCAAGGAATATAATGGTCATACCAGTATCCTGGCAGATAGGACGATCCTCAGCCTTGGCAATCTCAGAATTGCGGATGATCTGGTCAAGAACCACCTGACCAACTGGAGACTCTTCAGTCTCACGGCCCTTCTTAAGAGCTTCATACACGTCCTGAGGTAAGTAGTAGGCAGCTTCCTTACACATCTGCGCTACTTCTGCTGTGATCTGTTCAACATTGATCGTACGCAAATTAAACCCTCCCTAATATAATAAAAAAATTACACTCGCATACATTTCTCATATTATCATAATTTTAATATGCTTTCAAGCCAATAACCACAAGGGTTTGGCAGAAAAAATATGAATGCTATTCGTAATTTTTGGTCAGTTGCCTGATAATTCAGTGATAATCAGTGTTTATGCAACATACAGCTTATCATTAGCAATTATTACAGAAAAAATTTTTTTAAAACTTTTTTATTCACGGCCAACCTTCCACACCAAATCATTGCCCAAAATATCCTTTTCATAAGAAATAAGCTCATCCGTTCCCTTTTCTGCCAAAGCTAACAGCCTGTCCATTTCCTCCCGGCTGAAGGGCCGCCCCTCTCCTGTTCCCTGAAGCTCCACAAATTGCCCCATACCTGTGCGAACCACGTTCATGTCCACAATACAGGTGGAATCCTCCTCATAATTCAAATCCAATACCGGATCACCGTTGCAGGTTATTCCCACGCTGATAGCCGCCAAAAAATCCCTTACAGGAAATGGCTTGCTGCCATCGTATATGGTAGCGCAGGCCTCCACCAGAGCAATAAAGGCTCCGGTAATGGAGGCGGTACGGGTGCCCCCATCAGCCTGGATTACATCACAGTCAATGGTAACGGTTCTCTCCCCCAGGGCCTTCAAATCCATTACCGACCGCAGACTTCGTCCGATCAGGCGCTGTATTTCCTGGGTACGACCAGTCTGCCTGCCCCGGGCCGCTTCCCTGGCAGTACGGGTATTGGTGGCACTTGGCAAAAGGGAGTATTCCGCCGTCAGCCACCCCTCACCGCTGCCCTTTAAAAAATTGGGTACCCGGTCCTCAATGGTGGCCGCACAAATAACCTTTGTATACCCCATTTCTATAAGCACAGAACCCGCCGGATGTATCTGAAAGCCCCTGTTAATTGTGCATCTGCGCAGCTGTTCATAGCTGCGTCCATCTTTTCTGTCCATGTGTTCCTCCTTGGAAAAAAATACCCGCCACCTTAACGGGCGACGGGCTATATAATTCTTAGCTGTTTTGCTCCTGATATTGCTTATAATTCTTGATTATAACAATTGGCGTCTTCTGGGAAGCATTACCAAATGGATTATCAATAAGCAGGTTAGCCGCCATTAAGCCATTCAGGCCCTTGGACTGTCCTACTACACGGGAACGCTTCAAATCATTTACATCCGCAATCAGACCGCCAAAGCAGCCCAGACGCTCCTTAAGCTGTTCAACCACCTTGTCAGGATCCTTTGGGCCGTAAACAATGTGCTTATCATATGGAGGCATGGTACCTGTAACATCATCAATAAGTGCCGTCTGCTCGCCGCCCCACTTATAGAACAGGCCATTAAGCCCTACCAGCTTGCCCAAAAAGCCCAAGAACAAGGCCCCGGCCACACGCCATTTTCCCTCCACATCCATCAGGGACTGCATACCGTGGGGACTGGCCAGGGAACCGAAGTCCGGAATAAAGAGGCAGCAGAAACGGGCTGCCCTGGTTATATGCAAATCCTCAGGACGCACAGCCCGGCCCTGGGTAATAGCCACTACGCTCTCTGCAACGGAAATAACATCATTTGGACCAATCTTGTCCTTAGTATAACGCTCCACTACATCAACGATATTATCCCTTTCCGTAAGAATTCTGGTAGGGATCGGAATTAACTCAACCTTAACATCACTACTCATCGCAACCATCCTCCTTATGCGTCCACCAATTCAGTACCGGCCAGCTTCGCAACTTCCTCTGCCGGAACATCAATGCGGACCTGACGATAACGAATGACCCGACGTCCGGCCTGGAGCCAAATAATCTGGAAGTTAAAGTCAGGCATTTTTGATATGGCCTCCTTGATGGTCATACCCTTGCGGGCTGTAAGCTTAATCTGAGCCTTAATAACGGCATGATCCAAATTGTCCTTGCAGCCCTTTCCCTGAACGAGGTACGCCTCGAAATAATCATCCTCACGGGGAGCCGACAACAGCTCTGCATGCCCTCTAAGATCAAGTCCATCATATTGCTCAAAGGGAAGATGGGGACGAACAAAGCAATCCACTAATGTAGCGCACTGCTTCCCAAAATTTTCAAACTCCACATTGGTGCTGAGGGTCAGACTGGTATCCGTCTGTTCATCAACTACGAAGGGACTGCGGCTGTCCGTTTTGGCAACCAGATTTTCCAGAC
Organism: uncultured Anaerovibrio sp.; assembly: GCF_947302755.1. Lineage (GTDB taxonomy): Bacteria > Bacillota > Negativicutes > Selenomonadales > Selenomonadaceae > Anaerovibrio. The sequence goes on along the minus strand of NZ_CAMYWM010000007.1, from coordinate 33,146 downwards.
CTAAATGCCAAATATACAGCTTCATCAAAACTACGAGAGCAACTATGATAACTACAATACACAATAAAACGGTTTCCATAAGTTATACCTCCAAATGCCAATGCCTTGCTCAATCAAGCATTGCCTTTAATTTGTTATAGTAAGTATCCGGCAGACGGGTAATCTTACCAGTTTCCATCGAAGTGAACACATTTTGGGTTCTGCCGGTTACCAGCAGGGTATCATCTGATGCCCGCAGGATACGGTAGGTAAAGGCCATTTTTGCCTTGGTGAGAGCCTCCGGTGTGGTCTCGATAATCAATTCATCATCAAATTTCGCTGAATTGACATATTTGGCACTAACCTCGGTAATGGGAAAAACAAATCCGTCATCCATCAGCTGATTAAGGGTAATGCCCGCTTCACGAAGAAATTCCACACGGCCAATTTCAAACCATCGGATATAGTTTGAATGATGAACCACAGCCATAGCATCTGTGTCATAAAAGTTAACCTTGTGGCGAACAGTATGTACCACAACATCATCTCCTCATTATTATTCAATCTGCTACAACCTATTAAGGATAAATCTATACAACGTGAATGTCAAGATGAAAATAAAACACCTGCACAAAAATGCACAGGTGTTGTAGTAATATAATTTTTTAAAATTAATGGTCAACATCAACAGGCTTAACCTTGGCACAGATGACAGCCATTACCACAGCCAAAATAGCTGCCGCCGTGGCCAAGCCTGCCCAGCCGTTCATGGTATAGCCGTCAACAACATAGCCCACAAAGCTGGCACTGGCCACAATCAGCACATAGGGAATCTGGGTGCTTACATGGTCAAGATGACTGCACTGGGCACCAGCCGATGCCAAAATCGTTGTATCGGAAATTGGTGATGCATGGTCGCCGCCTACGGCACCGGACAAAATGGCTGCCACGGTTATAGCCAGCAAATTGGCGTCATTGGGCCCAATAACCGCCACAGCAATCGGTATAAGAATACCGAAGGTACCCCAGGAGGTGCCGGTGGCAAAGGCCAGAATAATTGCTACCACAAAGAAAATAACCGGCAGGAACATTATTACATCGGTATGGGCACTTACCAGCATACCCACATAGCCTCCAAGATTAAGATACTTATCGCTGCAAATACCGGACAGAGTCCAGGCAAAGCACAAAATCAGATTGGCCGGCGTCATGGCCTTGAAGCCCTGTACAAAGGTTTCACAAAAGGACTTAAAGGAAATAACCCCACGGGGAAGATACAAAAGAGCCGTAAACACAAATGAGGTAAAGGAGCCAAATACCAGGCCCTGGGAAGCATCGCAATCCGCAAAGGCCTCCGCAATGGACTTGCCCTCATTTATACCGCCGGTGTACAGCATACCGTACACACAGGCCACAATAAGAACCAGCAATGGCAAAATAAGGTCGATAATCCGCCCATTGCCGATAGGTCCCTCCTGCTCGCTGTCCCGGTATTCCTTTGGCACGATGAAATTCTCCTGATTTTTCTTGACATAAGCCGCCATGGAGAATACATCCCGTTGGGAAATGATAATAAACACCATAAAGGCCATGGTTAAAAGGGCATAAAGATTAAATGGTATGGTCTGCAAAAACAGAGCAAAGCCATCAATTTCACTGCCCTCCGGCAAAGAAGAGCCCACGGCAGCTGCCCAGCTGGATACTGGGGCCAAAATACAAATTGGTGCCGCAGTGGCATCAATAATATAGGCCAGCTTAGCCCGGGAAATCTTAAACTTATCGGTAATTGGCCGCATTACCGTACCTACTGTAAGGCAATTGAAATAATCATCAATGAAGATAACAATCCCCAAAATAGCCGTAAGGAACATGGCGCTGCGCCGTCCCTTGATATTCTCCGCCGCCCATTCGCCATAGGCCCGGGTGGCCCCGGAGCGGGTAATTGCCGCCACAATAATTCCCAGAATGACCAGGAACACCAAAATGTTGACGTTTCCGCCCACCTTGTCAGCCAGGACAGTGAACATAGTCATTACGGCTTCGATGACGTTAAAATTGGTATACAGCAATGCCCCGGAAAAAATACCGATAAGCAATGACATATACACTTCCTTTGTTGCCAATGCCAACACAATTGTTATTATAGGTGGCAATATGGACCATATAGATTCTACCATGTTTTTTCCTACCTTCTTAATATATTGAGAATGAATACCTACTTATTTTAATACAAAATAGTTTTTTTCTCAACTTAATCTATATACTTAAAGGGTTTAATATAACTTTTGGCGCATAGAAAAATAAAATTACCGCCTTATGCGAAAATTCCCGATTGCTTTACGGCCTCCACAGCCCGCTGCATATCCTCCTCCGACTGAACCAGAGCCATACGGACAAAGCCCTCTCCCGATGGGCCAAAGGCACTGCCCGGCGTTACCAGTACCCCGGTTTTATCCAGCAAATCCCTGACAAAGGTCTCCGAGCTTTCATACCGGTCCGGAATTGGCGCCCATACGAACATGGTTCCCGGCGGCTTATCCATCTGCCAGCCGGCAGCAATAAGGCCGTCACAGAGGACGTCACGGCGACGCTCATAGGCCGCCCTGGTCTCCGCCACAATGGACTGGTCACCGGAAATAGCTTCAATGGCCGCCGCCTGAATAGGCAAAAACATGCCGTAATCCATGTTTGATTTCAGGGTCTTTAACATGCCAACGACCCTGGCATTACCCAGGCAATAGCCGATACGGGCCCCGGCCAGGCCGTAGGTCTTGGACAGAGAATTGAATTCCACCCCAACCTCCTTGGCCCCCGGCAGCTCCAGAAAGCTTCCCCACTGACGGCCATCAAAGACCAGCTCGCTATAGGCATTATCATGCAAAACAATAATGTCATATTTTTGGGCAAAGTCGATAAGCTCCCTGTAGAAGTCAATTGGTGCCATGGCTGCCGTCGGATTATTGGGATAGGAAACCAGCATAAGCTTCGCCCTTTTCGCCACATCCTCCGGTATATCCTGAAGCTGTATAACGTAATTGTGCTCCTTTTTTTGAGGCATGTAATAAAGCTCGGCCCCGGCAATCCGCGGCCCATCAGCAAAAATTGGATAGCAGGGGTCAGGAACCAGCATAATATCCCCCGGGTCCAAAATAGACAGGGCAATATGGGCCAGACCATCCTGGGAGCCCAACAGGGAGCATATTTCCGTATCAGGATCCAGAGTTACATTGTAGCGACGCTGATACCACCGGGCCACAGCCTCCAGCATAGCCCTTCTGTCAGAAATGGCATATACATAATTGGCAGGATCCATTACGGCCTTGGCCATGGTTTCCATAATACGCCTGGCCGGGGGAATATTGGGGGCACCAATACTGAGGTCAATTACCTCCCTGCCGGCAGCCACCCGTTCCTTGCGCATTTCCGCCAACCGCGAAAATACCCCTTCCCCAAACTGGTCCATTCTCTTTGCAAATTCCATCATTGTTCACCTCAAAATCCTACTAAAGCTAAAGGGGCGAACCAAGATTCGCCCCTTGTCTTATTTGAAAATTATTTGAAGAGCTTACTTACAGAGCCATTGTTGTAAATACAATCAATGAATTCAGCCAACATCGGTGCCAGAGAAATGCTCACAATCTTATTGGAACGCTTTTCCGGTGCCAATGGAATAGTATTGGTAATAACAAGCTGCTTAATAACAGAGTCATTTATGCGCTGAACAGCAGGGTCCGTCAAAATACCATGGGTGCAGCAGGCATAAACCTCCTTGGCCCCCAACTTTTTCAGGGCCTTGGCACCTTCGCACAGGGAGCCGGCCGTATCTACCATATCATCTATCATGATACAGGTCTTACCCTTAACATCACCAATGAGATTCATAACCTCGGCACAGCCAGGACGTGGACGGCGCTTCTCGACAATGGCAATGCCTACATCCAACAGGTCAGCCATTTTGCGGGCACGGGTAACACCGCCTAAATCCGGAGAAACCACTATTACATCCTCCAGCTTCAGCTCCTTGAAATACTCTGCCATGGCCGGAGCAGCTGCCAAATGGTCCACAGGAATATCAAAGAAGCCCTGAATCTGACCGGCATGAAGGTCAACGGTAACCACCCGATTTAGTCCGGCGGACTGCATGAGATTAGCCACCAGCTTGGCGGAAATCGGCTCACGGCCCCGGGTCTTCCGATCCTGACGGGCATAGGCATAATAAGGAACTACGGCGGTGACACTATGAGCAGAGGCACGCTTACAAGCATCAGTCATAATGAGAAGCTCCATAAGATTCTCATTAACCGGCTGGCTGGTAGGCTGGATAATAAAGATATCCTTGCCGCGAATGCTTTCACTGATCATTACCTGGATTTCACCATTGTTAAAATGGCCTACCTGGGCCTCGATAAGGCTGATACCGAGATGATCGGCAATTTCCTGTGCCAGGGCCGGATTCGCATTACCAGCTAAAAGACGCATGTTACTCTTTGCAGATTGTGACATTTTTTTTAAAGCCTCCAAACTTTAATAGAACAAATTACTTCTTGTGGAAAATTCCTATGTAAAATTTTCCGTATATATATTATCAGTAAACCACTGAAATATCTACTTTAATTTTTTCGTTTATCGGCCCACCCGGAAATATTTTTTTGATGTGCCCGGGCAATAGCCAAATCAGAGGCGGGGATATCCTTGGTAATCGTGGAGCCGGCTCCAATATATGCCCCATCGCCTACGGTTACAGGTGCTACCAGGGCTGTCTGGCAGCCCACAAAGGCATTGTCACCAATAACGGTACGATGCTTCTCCTTGCCATCATAATTGACGGTAACCGTACCGCAGCCGCAATTAACATGGCTTCCCACATCAGCATCACCAATATACTGAAGGTGAGGAAGCTTGGTACCCTCACCGATATTGGAATTCTTCACTTCAACGAAGTTACCGATATGAACCTCCCTGCCAATATGGGTATTCGGACGCAGATGAACATAAGGGCCGAAATCCACCCCATCATCCACAACGCAATCATGACCATAGGCAAACTGTCCCTTTACCCCGTCCCCAATGGTAACATTGGAGAAACGGCAATTTGGTCCGATTTCACAATTGGCGCCTATCCTGGTCTGGCCCTCCAGCCAGGTAAATGGGTAAATAACCGTATCCGGTCCTACCTCCACATCAGCATCCACAAAGGTACTGTCCGGATCCATAAGGGTTACACCATTATCCATCAGCTCAACATTTTTGCGGTGGCGCAGAATTTTCTCTGCCCCGGCCAGCTGAACCCGGGAATTAATCCCCAGGGTGGACTCATAATCATCGGCCGCCACAGCCCAGATTTTCTCCCCCTGTTCACGGAGAATTCCCAATACATCCGGGAGATAATACTCGCCCTGGGCATTGTCACAGCCCACCTTCTCCAGAGCCGCAAACAAATCCTGGCACTCAAAGCAGTAAATGCCGGAATTAACCTCTTTCACCTGACGTTCTTCCTCGGTGGCATCCTTCTGCTCCACAATACGGGCCACATTCCCTTCAGGAGTGCGGATAATCCGGCCATAGCCGGTGGCATCCGGCATAATGGCCGTAAGCACCGTAGCCTTGGCACCGGCCGCCTTGTGGCCCTCATAGAGCTTGCAAATAAGGTCATCGGTTACCAGCGGCGTATCGCCACAGAGCACCATAACCGTCCCCTTTTCCTTGGCCAACAATGGGGCGGCCTGCTGCACAGCATGGCCGGTACCCAGCTGCTCCGCCTGTACCACGAACTCGGCCTGGTCGCCAATGGCTTCCTTTACGGTTTCCCCACCGAAGCCTACAACCACCACATTGCGTCTGGAGCCAGCCTTGGTGGCTGCATCCAAAACGTGCTGCAGCATAGACTTGCCTGCTACCTTATGTAAAACCTTGGGCAGCTTGGACTTCATTCTCGTTCCCTTGCCTGCCGCTAAAATTACTGTTACTAAATCCAGCATTAAAATTTGCCTCCAAAATAATTATTTTTTAGCCTTCATGGCTTCCATACTCTCCAACAGGGTCTGCTCAGACTTTTCCATGTGATACTCGGCAGCCGCCCGGGCCTCGGCCACATCCCCCTGGGCAATGGCCTCCACAATACGGCGATGCTCCTCCAAGGTAGCCTTCAGGCGGCCTGGAAAGGACATGGAGGTGGAGCGAAATCTGGTGAGCTGCTCCCGCAGATTGAAAATTATCCCCACCAACCGGGAATTGCGGCTGGCCTGATACAGCAGATCGTGAAATTCCATATCGCATTCCACGATTTTATCCATATCATTTTCTTCGATATAGCCACCAATAGCCACCAGCAGCCGCTGAAGCCGTTCCAGCTCCTCATCGGTAATCCGCTCGGCTGCCAGCCCGCTGGCCAGGGAATCAAGGGAGGTACGGATTTCAAATACCTCATTTACATCCCGTATGGACAAATTGGCCACATAGGTGCCCCGGCGCGGCATCATAATGACGTAGCCCTCCAGCTCCAGCTTGCGTATTGCTTCACGTACCGGAGTGCGGCTGACGCCCAAATCCTCTGCCAACTGGATTTCCATAAGCCGTTCACCTGGCTTAAGCTTTCCCTTACGAATGGCATCCCTGAGGGTCTCACAAACCACCTCACGAAGAGGCTGATAGCTATCCAATTTAATGGGTGATAATTTAGTATCCATAATTAACCTCTATTTCTGCCAACAGTTTTTGCGGTAAACACAGCCGCCTCACTATCAAAATGCCTGATTGCTGCCGCCATCCTATCCGCCACCGCTTCATTGGGGGCAATACCAAACACCGTAGGACCACTGCCTGACATCATACTTGCCAAGGCTCCTGCCTCCAGCATTTTATTCTTATATTGGTCAATAATGGCATGCTCATTTATAGTAACACGTTCCAACACATTACACAACAATTTACTTGCAGCCGCTATATCCCCCTGGCCAATGGCCTGTATCATGGCCTTGTTATCAGGGTGAGGGCCCTCATAGCCGGCATCGTAGGTATTATAGGCCCAGGCAGTGGACACCCCCACCTTAGGCTTTGCCAGGACTATATCCACCTCAGGGAAATCCGGCAGACGCTCCAAGAGCTCCCCCCGGCCGGTGGACAGCATGGTGCCGCCCATTATACAAAAAGGAATGTCTGAACCGAGACGCGCCCCCAGCTGGCATAGCTTTTCCTCCGACAGCTTAAGCTGGTACAGCTGATTCATGCCCTTCAATACAGCAGCTGCATCCGCGGAGCCTCCTGCCAAGCCTGCGGCAAGGGGAATCCGCTTCTGAAGCTTAATCCTTACTCCCTCTGTCAGGCCGCATTCCTCAATTATCAGCTCCGCCGCCCGGTAGCACAGATTGGACTTGTCCGGTGCCAGCTCCGACCCCATAATCTCCAGCTCAATTCCCGCGTCAAGCCTTTCCAAATACAGGGTATCGTGGAGGCTTACCTCCTGCATGACCATAGCCACCTCATGGTAGCCATCCTCCCGCTTACCCAATATATCCAGGGTAAGATTTATTTTTGCATTGGCCAAAATTTCGATTTTATCGGAACTCACTGTTCCCACTCCCTTAAAAAAATACATTATGAATTATCCAATTGATTCTAACACATTTTTATATTTCCCTTCAACAAATAAAAAGAACTGCTGCATTAAGCTGATTCACAGCAATATCCAGCCTCCCAAAGGTCATGGGATACCAGATGTTGTGATGATAGGCTTTCGTGCAGCAGTCCCCTCACTTTCATATGTAATTAGATATCCCAATGCAAATTGTCAGGATTAGGGGTAGCCTTGTCAATTTCCGACAAAATCCAGGAAATATTATCGTGGGTAGCGGCAAAGGCCTGATCCAGCCTTTTTTTGTGCTGCTCATTAATCTCCATATTATGCAAAGCCATATGCATATAATCCTTGGCCACAAGGGGAACTCCCCGCTCGGCAGCCAGCTGGGCCTTGAAGCGGTACCCATAATACAGATAGCTGTTATGCTCTATAGGGATATCCTTGAAAACCTCAATGCGTTCATCCACCTCTGCTTCCGCATCCTCAGTCTGCTTCATGAGATGCATGATATTCCAGCGGTCCGCCCACAGCTCTCCCCGCAGAATATATTTATAGAGATAATCATAGGACTCGGCCAGCTCGATTGCCCGATTAATATGCTCAAGTGCATTTCGGTAATCCTTTTCCTTTTTTTCCAGCTGACTTAAATGCTGGAGGGCATAGGCCTTTTCCTCCACATCCTGGCTGTTTTCCTCATCCGGCTCCACCTCCAGCACCGACAGGAACAGTTCCTTGGCCTTGTCCGTATTGTTAAATTCCGGCATGGCCAGAAAATGCCCCAGGCGGGCCCGACAATGCCAGTCATCATACCCGTTGGCAAATAAATCCCTAGGGGGACGGGCAGCGTTATCAAGGACAGTATCTACCAAATAAGAAAACTCTTCTTTATCCATAATTTTTAGCTCCTTCATAATCAATAATTATAGGTGACCTGATTGGCCAGTAAGCCAATGAGGAACAACACCCCGGCCAGGACAGGCATAACCGGGGCAAAAAACGGCAGGGCCGCCTCGGCCACAATATAGCTGGTAATTGCTCCCAGCACCAGGTTAAACAGCACCGTAACCAGAATGCCGGTTTTCCGCTTGCTATAGGTATAGCGGGCAATATCCACCCCGCTCATTATATTACCAAAGTCCACACTATCCACATAAACATCACATTGCTCCTTTATGGCCTCATCACTGATGCTGAGGGCAAAGCTGATGTCGGCTGACTGGGCCAGAACATGGGAATTATATGTGGTGGCCACCGCCCCTATCAGGGAAGCGGTGGTTTTCATAATAGTAATTTTCTTGGCCTTCTCCATGGCGTTCAGCTCAGAATAAACATTGCTTATTCCCGCCTGCCGCCCAAGGTTACGGGCCGTACTGCCTGCGGCACTTGTGATTATGGTTGTTGATATACCATAGTCATTCAGCAGCTTAACGGCCCCAGGCACCGTGGGGCGCAGGTAGTCACCAAACACGATAAAGCCACGGCAAAAGCCGCTGATACTCACGAAGGCTACCACATTCCCCTTACCGGCCAATTGATCAGCCCTGGTAAGGATTTCTGCCGGAATTTTCACCCCGTGTTCCTGCAGGAAGCCGGCAGTACCCACCCGAACCTCCTGATGATTTATAAGGGCCTCTACCCCCTTACCGGGCACTGCGTTGTTGGCCGATGCCGCCCAGGGCTCCAATTGCTTCTCCTCCGCCCATTCAGCAATGGCCCCGGCCAATGGATGGTCAATTCCCGCTTCAGCAGAGGCGGCAAAGGTCATCAGCTTGGAGGGAGCAATTCCCGCCGGAATAATATCATATACAAAGGGCACCCCCTTGGTAACAGCCCCGGACAGGCCCATTACCAGCTGGCCCGTAAGATTGAGCAGGGGCAGCTTATGACGATTTTTGACATGTAATTTATATTTTTTTAAGGTTCGCATGGCCTGCCATGGCAGTACAAGCTTCAACAGCAAATAGGCCAGCAGATTGACTATTATAAAAATACCGGCAATCATGCCGTAAAGCACAAGCCTGTTTTCCAGGAAATAATCAAACATAATTTACCAACTCCTACCTGATAATTATGGTAGGAGCACCAATAAAAGTCAATAGCTCAACGGACCTCTGCATACAAAAAGCTGCCAATTGAGCTATTTCAATCGGCAGCCGTAAAGGGCAAATATTAATTTTAATCCAGGGAATCCTTCAAATCATTATTGGTCATGGCACAAACGCAGGAATCTGACCAAACATTTTCCGCCGTTTCTATCATATCAATAATCGTATAAATCGGGAGGATAACCCCCATGATTCCTAAAGGTGCTCCCATGGAAGACATCAGGGACAGGGTAAGGAAATAACAGCCCATGGGTACACCGGCATTGCCCACCGCCGCAAAGACAGCCACGAATAGCCACGTAATCATGGTTCCCATGGACAGCTCAAAGCCGGCATTCTGCATTACAAACAGGGAGGTGACCAAAATAAAGGCCGCACAGCCATTCATATTAATCGTGGTACAAATTGGCAGAACAAATCGGGAAACCTTCCTGTTCACCTTCAGATTATCCTCAGCTGAAGCCATGGTAACCGGCAGGGTAGCCGCGGAGCTTTTGGTAAACAGGGCTACGGCCAGGGCCGGAGACATTTTTTTGAACACGGTAACAGGATTTAATCCCCTTAAAATCAGGAAAATTGGCAAAACAATGAAGAACTGCAGCACATTTCCACCCATAACCACAGCCACGTACTTGCCCAGGGAACCCACAATAACCCCTGCCTCAATCTGAGCCGCCAGCTGACCGGCAAAGGCCACGATACCAATTGGCAGTACATATACGATACCCCTTATCAGGGTAAAGAGCAGCTCCTGAAGACCATTTATCACCTTCAGAAGGGCCTGCACATTGTCGGTCTTTGGCATATGGGCCAAACCAAGACCCACAGCAAAGGCAATCAGCAGAATAGACAGCACATTCCCGGCCAAAAAGGGCTGAAGCAGATTATTCGGAATAACGGACAAAAAATGATCATAATAGGACAGCTTGCCCAACTTATCCGGTACCTCAGCAACCCCGGCCCCAATAACATCTGCCGGCAGATTTTCCGGTGCTATGAAAATATACAGGGCCAAGCCCACAGCCGCCGCCGCAATAGTGGTCAGCATGGTATATACCACTGCATGACCAAATATACGGCCCGTCTCCTTCTTGGTACCCAAGGTGGCCAAGGTGGTAATCACCGCCAGGGCAATGGTGGGCACTGCCACAAACTGGAACAGCCGGGTAAATACCGTAGCCACAAAACTAAACAAATCATTGAGTACAGGTATATTGAGCCAGCCCAGGATACCACCTGCAATCAGGGCGGCAAACCACAATACCATCTGTTTAAGCTGACCCTTTTGATCAGTTTGCCTTATGGCTTCCTGGGCCTTCTGCTGTACATCATTTTCCTTCGACATATCCTTCCCCTTCTTTCACACACACTTATTCCGACCATTATAGTCGGTAATACTTATATGTTTTATATGATAACCAATATGTACTTCATTGTCAATGAATATTCATCATTACTTTACATTTTATCACTATTTTTCCAGTAAACAAGTTTATTGTTGTAATTCTGAACCACTGTCACCATTATTGGATTTTCTTTTCTTGTTTTGTGCCCGGCACATCTTAAAAAAATCCTTCATGATATTGCAACACCTGTCCTCCAGCACTCCGGCCCGCACCTCTGTCTGATGATTCAGATTGCTGTTGGTCAACACGTTGAAAATCGAATGAACGGCACCGGCCTTCAAATCAGTCCCACCGTATACCACCCGATCAATGCGGCTGTTTACAATTGCCCCGGCACACATGGGGCATGGTTCAATTGTTACATAAAGGGTGGTACCGGAAAGACGCCACCTGTCCAATTTTTGATTGGCGGATCGAATAGCCTCTATCTCCGCATGGGCAGTGGCATCCTTGGCCGTCTCCCGAAGATTATGGCCCACAGAAACAACAGTGCCGTCCTTGGCCACAAGGACGGCACCTATAGGAACTTCCCCGAGCTGATAGGCCTTTTCAGCCTCTGCCAGGGCAATATTCATATACTGTTCGTCATCTAATACCATTTATGCCTCCTTACCGGCTGTAAAAAAACGTAAATCAATGCCCCCCTGATAGAACAGGGACTGGGTAACCTGCTGACAATCCAGCACATAGGCTTCTGTAACCTTAGCCTCCTCCTGCTGCTGCCGCAGCTTCTCGTTCAGCATCTTATGGAATGGAGATCTACCATTGTACTGATCATCACCGCTGTTTTTCCGCAGGAAAGGACTGTTCACGTCACAGTCAACACCCTTTACTCTTGCTACCCGCTCAACCTTCTCCAACATGATGATCACCTCACTTTACATTCTCAATACATGAACCATAACCCCCAAAAATAATTAACTATATCTTCTTGACAAATATATCGATAGATTTTGACGTTAAATTAACCTATTCCCCGGAAATTGCCATGGGTGCCCTCATAAAGTACAAAAAAGGCCCACAAATAACTGCAGACCTTTCATGTACATACTAAATTACATTTTTCAGAAGTAAATTACTTCTTCAGTGCATCCCCCAGGTTGTTCTGAGTATTGCGGGCTGCCTGTACGGACTCAGCGAAGCGCTCCTTCTCCTTGCCCTCAAGCTTCAGCTCAACAATCTTCTCAATACCGTTCTCGCCCAGAATTACTGGAACACCGATGCAGAGATCGTCCTCACCATACTCACCCTCCAGGTATACGCAGCAAGGAATGAGCTTCTTGCCATCAGTGATGATGGACTTAACCAGCTCACCAGCAGCAGCACCTGGAGCATACCAAGCAGAAGTGCCCAGAAGACCAGTCAGGGTAGCACCGCCAACCTTGGTCTGTGCAATAGCATCCTCAAGCTCAGCATCGCTGAGGAAGTGAGTTACAGGAATACCCTTGTAAGTTGCGATGGATCCCAGTGGAACCATGGTCTTGTCGCTATGACCACCGATAACCATACCCTCGATGTCGGTAGGAGTTGCAGGATAACCCTTCTTCTTCAATGCGCAGGACAGGAAATAACGGAAGCGGGAGCTGTCCAGCATACCGCCCATGCCGATAACCTTGTTCTTAGGAAGGCCGGAATTCTTAAATGCAAGATAAGTCATTGCATCCATTGGGTTGGAGATAACAATGAAGATTGCATCTGGGGAATACTTAACAGCCTGCTCAATAACACTGCCTACGATCTTGGCGTTAGTGCCGATAAGGTCCTCACGGCTCATACCAGGCTTACGAGGAATACCGGAAGTAATAACAACAACCTTGGATCCTGCAGTAGCAGAGTAATCGTTGGTAACACCGGTGATAGTAGTGTTGAAGTTAAGGATCTGAGCGGTCTGCATCATATCCATAGCCTTACCTTCGGAAACGCCCTCTTTAATATCGAGAAGTACTACTTCACTGGCATAACCGGCACTTGCAATAACATTTGCTGCGGTAGCGCCTACGTTACCTGCACCTACAACTGTAACTTTCATAATAATTAAATTCCTCCTTTTATTTACCACAGATTGCGTATGGTCACAATCCGAACTTTTAAACTAATAATATTATAACAAATACTTATGAATTAATCAATGAATAACAATAAGCAAAAAAGACTTCTATGACCAGCCTTTACAAAAAAGGAGTGTGGCAGAAAGCCACACCCCGGAATACTTTTTAGAATTTCTTTACATAATGCATGAAGTTAAACAAACCATCAGTTACATAGGTGAAAATACTGCTATAACCACTGTAGTACTCGCCGGAGCTGGTACGCTCATATACGCCATCCATTGCGCCATTCAACGGAGTATCAGTCAAATGGTTTTCGATATGATTTGCATCAGTAAACCACCGTTTGGCATAATTCATTATTGTTGTTCCGTCATTAGCATACATGGTAAACACATTTGTGGCCTGATCATAAGTAAATGCAGTCCACACGCTTGGATTATCTTCATTGGTCATCTTATACCACATAGCAGGCAGGTTTGGACGGGCTTCTGCTTCCTTTTCAGGATACAGCGCTACCTCATATATTACCCCACGGCCATCCTGCACCTCGTACTGGGCACCGATTTCACTGTCACCATTGAAAATAGTGTTACGTACCAAGGTTAAAATGTGTGGCTTAATGGTGTAATTCTGTGGATACAGAACATAAGCAGCCAATGGCTGACTGTACTCATATACGCCACTTTCCTGACTATTAACAAAATCCCTTACTATAACAGCCTCATTCCCATCATCATAACGAACTGCCTGCTTTAAGCCGGCACCATCATAAATGAGATATTCATGGGTATCATAATCGTAATCGAAGGAGAAGTCACCCCAAATATAACCATAATCCTGTTTAAACAGATATCTACCATGTGGACGGTCAACGAAATCCACAGTAGTTGGGCCATAATTAGCCTTCAGGTAATTGTAGGTCTTAATTGGGTCTTCATAGGAAAGGATATACCGCTGTCCCTCTGAGTAATATTTCAGGACAGTACTATTCAAGTCATAAATTTCCTCAGAGCTGTTAGTTGGCAGGGTGCTTGGTGCAGCGGCAATAGCACCGTCAGAAGCCAGCTGCGGACCGTTGCCGGTACCAGGCATAGGAGCAGCTGCGTTAACCTCTGGACCCAGCTGTTCATACTGCTGCTGATATACGCCGCCCTCATACTTGGTCCGTACCTCCTGTGGTACTACTTCCTTATAAAAATCATCATTTTCGTTTTGCTTTATGTTACCAATAACCGATATAATAACCCCATCATTCTCCCATACGGTTCTGGCAGGGAACTGGGAAGAATTATTGGTAACGTATATAGCATCATTCAGCTTCTTTAAGTCATCCTTGTACTTATTCATCTTGCCCTGATGACGCTGCTGCTTGGCGTTGGCGTGCTTCAAACGTTCATGTTGGAATTTACCAATATCGTCTATGATATTAGGATCGTATTTCTCAGCCTTCCCGTAGTCAGAGTCCGCCTCACTCATCCGGCCCAATGCCTGATTGCACAAAGACCGATAATAATAGGTATGAGCCGACTTGTCATTTATTTCCAAGCTCTTATTAAAATCCGCCATGGCCTTATCATATTGGCCCAATGCGTAATAAATAGAGCCTCTTGTATCAAGATAATTGTCATCTTCCTTATCCTTCATTACTGCCCAGTTGGCATCATCAAGGGCCTGTTCATAATTTCCCAATAAGTAATTATGCCATGCCCTATTATTATATGTTGCTGCATTAGGCGTAACTTCAATACGCTTGGTGTCCCACTCCAGGGCTTCATCATAATTCCCCAATTCCCAGCATGCCTTGCCCAGATCACGAATAATAGCATGATCATGGCAGCCGTCATCGTAGAGCTTCTTTAAAAACTTGTATGCCTTGTCCCAATCCTTTTCATCTACAGCCCTTTCTGCCTGGTTAAAAGCATCGCCATATGCAGCGTCGAAGGACCGATTGGCCGCAATCACCTTATTGCACAGATCCGGGAACATGCTTTTTACTGTGTTGTATACCGTAAGTGTATTACCGGAAATTTTTACAAAGCGGTATTTACACATTGTCACGTTCTCAATGTGAATAGGATTACGGAAATATGTTACCGTATCATCAATTGGATCGAACAAAACATAGTCCTTACCAATTTCATTTACCACAGGTATTCCATAAGGCAAATACTGCTCTTCGTGGGTAGAAAAGGCACATCGAATATAACTGCGCCCGTAGAACTTAACCTCTTTGACATAAGGAACATCCATGCGTAAATAACCGTTTTGTGTGTCAGCTATAATCGGATTTTCCGTATTCTCCGCGTAGGATGTTGCCGTCAGCATCAGCAATATCATCCAAAAAATTGCCAATACCTTTCGTAATTTCATAACCATTCCTCCATGATGTTATTTTGGCCTGCAACCCCACAAGCCGTCTACGATTATAGCACCATCGTCCACCCCACGCAATAAAGCCGCCCTTGTTTAATGGAGGTATAATCCCTTTCTCATTTTATTCTAATTATTTTTCACGATACTCTATTTCTCTTTTACCATAAGATTGGAAAATCAATATTCAATTGGTTTTTCCTCCATAACTTGTTATTTTATAGAGTTAGGGAGGAAAAACTCAAATAGCCACCTTCATCCATTTTCTGGAATCCAGCGGCTAAATTTTATCAAAACTGCGGTTGAAATGATCACTCATCTCAACCGCAGTTTTTACTTTTTGCGCATTTTATTAACTTAGTATTTTATTTACGCCCTATGCGAACCATTATCTTTTCATAAAATTCAAATGGCACATTCATATTGCCCTCCCGGCCGGTGCCCAGCTCTATGCCCCTGCGATTGGCTCCGTGGAAGTCGGTGCCGCCGGTGGCCAGCATATTGTACTTCTCTATCATCCGGCCAGCGAACTCACTATCTTCCTCAGAATAATTGGGATAATACCGCTCCATGCCGTCAAGGCCAAAGGACATAAGCTCCTTCAGGGCTTTCTCCTTCTTCTCCCAGGACCAGCCCTTCATGCCAATATCCTTATGATAATGGGCCAAGGAGGTTACGCCTCCGGCCTTCTTTATAACCGGCAGGGCTTCTTCGGCGGAAATATCTCCATATACACCTGCTTCCTTAAGGCCCGGATTTAGATATTCATCCCACAATGTCTGAATCTTGCATGGGAGATTCATGGCCACAAGAGTACGCATAATGGCATAACGGTCCAAATGAACGGAAGCATGCTTTTTTACCTTGTCCATGGTGATATCCAAACCCTTACGCTGAATATATTCCACCACCTGGTCCATATTCCTTTCCTTGTTATGGCGAATCTTGGCATAAAGCTGTTTAAAATCAGGATTGGCCTCGTCAAAGCCTAGGCACACAATGTGCAGCTTGTGGTCCTCATAGGCCACGGTCATTTCCATGCCGTTTATGAAATTAATCCCCAGCTTTTTGGCTTCATCTGCCGCTTCCCCATTTCCTGCAATGGATTCGTGGTCGGTGAGGGTCACTGCCTCCAGTCCCTTCTCCTTGGCCAAATCTACTGTATCCCTTGGGGTGTAGGTACCGTCTGAAACGGTGGAATGAACATGTAAATCTATCATAAAATCAATCCTTTACAAAACCTTTTCCTGGCTTTATTCTAGCCCTTCAGTATTTCCCGGGCCTTAAAGAAATTATACACGGCTTCTGCTGATGGGGTATTCATGCCATCAAGGCCAGCCATTTCCTCCACGGAGGCCTGCTTTATCTTTTCTATGGTGCCAAAATGGTCCATCAGAAGCTTGCGCCGTTTAGGGCCAATGCCCTCCACATTATCAAGCACGGAAACCAGATTACGTTTATTGCGCAGCTTGCGGTGATAGGTTATGGCAAAGCGATGGGCCTCATCACGGATACGCTGAATAAGATACAGGGCCTGACTGCTGCGTGGCAGTATCACCGGATCAGATTCCCCTTCCCGGTAAACCTCCTCAAAGCGTTTGGCCAGTCCCACCACAGGGACAGTCAGATGACCGGCTCCCCGGATTATTTCACAGGCAGAGCTGAGCTGTCCCTTGCCGCCGTCAATGATAATCAAATCCGGCATTTCCGCATCGGCCTTGCCATAACGGCGC
Organism: uncultured Anaerovibrio sp.; assembly: GCF_947302755.1. GTDB lineage: Bacteria > Bacillota > Negativicutes > Selenomonadales > Selenomonadaceae > Anaerovibrio. Next base: position 15,926 of record NZ_CAMYWM010000007.1, on the reverse strand, counting down.
ATGGTGACCTCCCGCATGGATTTGAAATCATCCGGCTTGCCCTCTGCACTGCGAATTTTAAACCGGCGATAATCGGATTTTTTCGGCACCCCATCCTCAAATACCACCATGGAGGCCACGGTTTCCGAGCCCTGGGTGTGGGAAATATCAAAGCATTCCATACGGGTTGGGGGATTTACCAGGCCAAGGTATTTACCCAGCTCCTGCACAGCCCCCACAGTCTGGGCATTGGCCTGCTTCAGGCGGGCGCTTTCATCAGCCAAAGCCTTTTCCGCATTGCCAATGGCCATTTCCACAATATCCCGCTTGGTACCCCGCTTGGGCACATTAATGGACACCTTGTATTTGGTCTGCTCACCCAGCCACTGCTCCAGCAGCTCCTGCTCCTCTATTTCCATAGGAAGCAAAATTTCCCTGGGAATAAAGGTGGCCTGATTATAATACTGCTTCAAAAAGGCTATGAGCAACGCTTCATCGGTTTCTTCCTCACTGCCATCCAGCAGGAAATAATCCCTGCCTACCATTTTACCACTGCGGACGTAAAAAATCTGCATGCAAACGCCTAAACCGGACCGGGCCATGCCAATGGCATCCTGATCCCCCACACCGGTAATAATCCGCTGCTTTTCGGAAATCTTCTGTACGGCCAACAGCTGATCCCGCAGGCGGGCTGCCCGTTCAAATTCCAGCTTGTCAGCTGCCTCATTCATCCTATGCTTCAGGTTGTATTCTACCTGCTCCGTGCGTCCCTCCAGGAACAGTAAAACCTCATCTATCATGAGCTTGTATTCCTCTGGGGATATTTTTCCCGCACAGGGAGCCAGACACCGTTTAATATGGTGCTCCAGACATGGACGGTCCGAATCCATGCGGCGGCAGCTCCGCAGGGGGAACAGCTTTTTTAACAGCCGCAGACTTTCATGCAAGGCTGTAGCATCGGTGTAAGGCCCAAAATACCTGGCGCCGTCCCTTGCCACCCGTCTGGTTATATGAACGCGGGGAAAAACCTCGTTGGTGGTGACCTTTAAATATGGATAATTCTTGTCATCCTTAAGGCTGATATTGTACTTGGGACGGTGCTTCTTTATAAGATTGCACTCCAAAATCAGGGCCTCCACCTCGGAGCCGGTGAGAATGGTTTCAAAATCCTCTATGTGGGCCACCATGGCCTTAACCTTGACAGAATGACTGCTGTTGTGGCGGAAATACTGGGTAACGCGGTTTTTCAGGCTGATGGCCTTCCCCACGTAGATTATTTTGCCCTTGGCGTCCTTCATTATATAGACACCGGGAGAATGTGGCAGAAGGACCAGCTTTTCCTCTATTGTGTTGTTCATTCTGTCACCTCCAAAAGTAATATTATCTATTAGGTCAGGAGCAGTGGGCCTCAGCTCGGGACATGGAACTAAAACTATTGTTTTGTCTATATCAAATAGCGAAAAAAATCATAACTCGCTTCGCCCTTACAGGACTAGCTTCGCGTCGCTCAAACAGATGATTTTTTCCACTAATGCAGGATAACAAAAAATAGTTTCTTAACGTTCCATGCCCTAATGCTTCAGCCAATTTGCCCCTGACATGATTTACTGCATCATGATAAGGGTAGAGGCGATTGCCTAGAGCAATAGAAGCTGGTGCGTCAAAAAATATTTTTCTTGCCCTCACTTATTTTAACGGGAAAAATTACTTGTCTGAGCGCAGCGAGTTGTAATTTTTACCGTTATATTATGGCAAGGAAAATTTTTAGCAACAGCTTCGTGCTATAGGCAACGTCTCTGCCCAATAATAATAATTTTTAATGCTTTTCCTCTAGCAAGGGCTTCAAGAACTTACCCGTATATGATTTCTTGGACTTGGCCACCTTTTCCGGGGTGCCCTCCACCACGATGGTGCCGCCCTTGTCGCCGCCCTCCGGGCCCAGATCAATAATATGGTCTGCGGATTTTATTACATCAAGATTATGCTCAATAACCACCACGGTGTCCCCCCCATCCACCAGACGCTGGAGAATAGCCAGCAGCTTATGGATATCCGCTGCATGAAGGCCCGTGGTGGGCTCATCCAATATATACATGGTTTTGCCGGTGGATCGCTTGGACAGCTCTGTAGCCAGCTTCACCCGCTGGGCCTCACCGCCGGACAGGGTAGTAGCCGCCTGGCCCAGCTTAACATAGCCCAATCCCACATCCTGCATTATCTGCAGCTTATTGGCAATACGAGGTACATTCTTGAAAAACTCCACTGCCTCATCCACTATCATATCCAGCACATCGGCGATGGATTTGCCCTTGTACTTAACCTCCAGGGTTTCCGTATTGTAACGGGCTCCCTTGCAGACCTCGCAAGGCACGTATACGTCAGGCAGGAAGTGCATTTCTATCTTTATAATGCCATCCCCCCGGCAGGACTCACAGCGTCCGCCCTTTACATTGAAGCTGAACCGCCCCGGCTTATAGCCCCGCAGCTTGGCCTCCGTGGTCTGGCTGAACAGAGTACGTATCATATCAAAAACCCCGGTGTAGGTGGCCGGATTGGAGCGTGGGGTTCGGCCTATTGGGGACTGGTCAATATTGATAATCTTGTCAATATTATTTAAACCATTAATCGCCTTGAACTGCCCTGGCTTTCCCTTGGTACGGTACAGCTTGGAGGCTATACCCTTATATAATATTTCATTAATAAGGGTACTTTTGCCGGAGCCGGAAACCCCGGTAACCACTATAAAGGTGCCCAACGGAAGCTTCACCGAAAGATTTTTCAGATTATTTTCCCTGGCCCCAACGACTTCCACAAAAAGGCCATTGCCCTGGCGGCGTTCCTTTGGCACCGGAATGAACCGTTTCCGGCTTAAATATTGTCCCGTTATGGACTCATCCACCGCCATGATTTCCTGGGCGGTACCCTGGGCCACCACAGTGCCGCCATTGGTTCCGGCTCCCGGGCCAATATCTATAATATGGTCCGCCGCAAACATGGTATCCTCGTCATGCTCCACAATAAGGAGAGTATTGCCCAAATCCCGAAGATTTTTCAATGCAGACAGGAGCCGCTCATTATCCCGCTGATGAAGGCCGATACTTGGCTCATCAAGAATATACAGTACCCCCACAAGGCCGGAGCCTATCTGGGTGGCCAGACGGATACGCTGGGCCTCGCCGCCGGACAGGGTTCCCGCTGCTCTGGACAGGGTAAGATAATCCAAGCCCACCGTTACCAAAAAGCCCAAACGGGCATGGATTTCCTTTAAAATCTGGGCCGCAATTTTCTGCTCCCGCTGGTTCAGCTCCAAACCATCAAAGAAGGTGGCGCAGTCCCGCACAGTCATTTCCGTTACCTGCTGAATATTCTTTTCCCCAACGGTTACCGACAGGGACTCAGGCTTCAGGCGGGCTCCATTACATACCGGACATTTATGGATGGTCATGTAATTTTCCAAATCCTCCCGCATGGCATCGGAGTCCGACTCCCGATAACGGCGGTCCAGCAGAGGCATTACCCCCTCAAAGGGCCCCGTGTGAATTTTATACACACCAAACATGTTCTCATAGCCGAAGCTGTATTTCTTTTCCCCAGTTCCATAAAGAAGCTCCTCCTGAAGCTCCGGCTTCATCTCGTCCCAGGGAGTATCAAGGGTCGCCCCATAGGCCTCACAAATAGCCCCCATTTGGCACATACTATAGGATTTTACATTACTGCTAAGGGGCACAATAAGCCCCTCCGCCAAGCTAAGGGAAGTATCCGGCATTACCAATTCAATATCAAACTCGCTATGACTGCCCAGACCACTGCAGGCAGGACAGGCTCCAAATGGATTATTGAAGGAGAACATGCGGGGAGCAATTTCCGGCAGACTGATACCGCAGTCCACACAGGCAAAGTTTTGGCTGAACATGAGCATTTCCCCATCCACTATCTGTACATATGCCACTCCCTCCCCCAGCTTCAGGGCCGCCTCCATGGACTCCGCCAAACGCTGACGGATTTCATCACGGATAACCAGGCGGTCCACCACCACTTCAATGGTATGCTTCTTGTTTTTCTCCAGATTGATTTCCTCGCCAGCATCCATTATTTCACCGTCAATGCGGAGGCGGATGTAGCCCTCCTTGCGGATATGCTCCAGCAGCTTTTTATGCTCGCCCTTCTTGCCCCGCACCACCTGGGCAATTATCAATAGCTTGGTGCGCTCCGGCAGCTCCAGCAGCTGGCCCAGCATCTGGTCAATGGACTGCTGATTTACCGGCTTGCCACACTTCGGACAATGGGGTCGCCCAGCCCTGGCGAACAACAAACGCATATAATCATATATTTCCGTTACAGTTCCCACCGTAGAACGGGGATTACGGCTGGTGGTTTTCTGGTCAATAGAAATAGCCGGTGAAAGGCCCTCAATATAGTCCACATCCGGCTTATCCATCTGTCCCAAAAACATGCGGGCATAGGAAGACAGGGACTCCACATAGCGACGCTGTCCCTCAGCGTACACAGTATCAAAGGCCAGGGAGGACTTCCCTGACCCTGACAGTCCCGTGACTACTACCATTTTGTCCCGGGGAATATCTACGTTTATATTTTTCAGATTGTGGACTCTCGCCCCCTTGATTCTGATATATTTTTCCATCAAATTACCTCTTCTGTGATTTGTAAAGCTTGCCGGTATGAGCAATGGAATTCAGCAGCACCAGCTTCCATTGACCCTTTTTATATTCTAAAACATTTATGCAGGTATTATCCTGCTTGAATTGTAAATAATGATCCAGTCCAATGCCCAATATACTGCACATCAGGGCCATATTGCCCTTGGAATGGGCTCCAATAAAGATGGTTTTGCCGGGATAACGCTCCACAGCATCGTCAATGGCAGCCCGATACCGCTCCTGAAGCTGCTGAAGGGTTTCGCCCCCTGGAATCTGGGTGTTCCAGGGCTCCTTCTTCCACTTCTTGGCCAATTCCTTATTTTCCTTGGACACTTCCTTTTTGGTTCGGCCCTCCCACTCGCCATAGCTGATTTCCGTAAGGCGCGGATCTGTATAGCTTATCTCCATGCCCTTGGCCTTGGCGCATTTTTCCGTGGTCACATAGGCCCGCTCCAATGGACTGGAAATAAACACATCAATAGGCAGCTCCTTAATACTTTCCGCCAGCATATCGGCCTGCATAAGGCCAGTTTCATTTAAGGGAATATCCAGACTTCCCTGGTAAAGATCCTGTACATTGTAATCAGTCTGACCATGACGAACTAAAATGATCCGTGTAACCTCAGCCTTGGCCTCCCCGATGGGCATAGTCACAACCAGACACAGCAAAAACATAATTCCTGCCACTAAACAGCTTATACCCGTAAAACCTTTCCTCATCATAATAAAATCTTCCTTTCCTTTCCTTCCTTCCTTTCCTTCCTTTCCTTTCTTTCTCACCTTTTGCCCTCCAGCTCCCAAATCATATCCCGCAGCTCAGCCGCCTTCTCAAATTCCAACGCCCGGGAGGCCTGCTGCATTTCCCTGGTAAGGGTCTTAATGAGAGCTTCCTTATTCTTGGCCGTAAGCTTCTTTTTCCTTTTGCCCTCTTCCACCTTATAGGCGGCAGCCGCCTCAGCCACCAGGGTGGTTTCAATCAAAGCCTTGACCGGCTTAACAATGGTTTTCGGCACTATGCCATGCTCCTTATTGTAGGCCTGCTGGATTTCCCGGCGGCGCTCCGTTTCATCTATGGCCCGCTTCATGGAATCCGTTATCCGGTCAGCATACATGATAACCTGTCCCTCAGCATTACGGGCCGCCCGGCCAATGGTCTGAATAAGGGATGTATCAGAGCGGAGAAAGCCCTCCTTGTCCGCATCCAAAATGGCCACCAGGGACACCTCCGGCATATCCAGGCCCTCCCGGAGAAGATTTATACCCACCAGCACATCAAATTCACCGGCCCGCAAATCCCGGATTATTTCCGCCCGCTCAAAGGTGGCAATATCCGAATGAAGATACCGCACCCTTATACCGGTTTCCTTCAGATATTCCGTAAGATTTTCTGCCATCTTTTTCGTAAGGGTGGTTACCAGCACCCGCTGGTCCTTCTTTACCCGGAGCTTTATTTCCCCCAACAGGTCATCAATCTGGCCCTCCAACGGACGTACCTCCACTGCCGGGTCAAGCAGCCCCGTTGGCCGGATAATCTGCTGTACCACCTGCTGGGCCCCAGACAGCTCATACTTGGCCGGAGTGGCAGATACATAAACAATCTGATTTATTCGCTGCTCAAATTCCTCAAACCGAAGCGGCCTATTATCAAAGGCAGAGGGCAGGCGGAAGCCATTATCCACTAAGGATTCCTTCCGGGAACGGTCCCCGGCATACATGGCCCTGAGCTGGGGCAGGGTAACATGGGATTCGTCGATAACCATCATAAAGTCCTCAGGGAAATAATCCAAAAGGGTATATGGTGCCTCCCCGGGAGCCCGCTGGGTAAGGTGACGGGAATAATTCTCGATGCCTGAGCAATAGCCCATCTCCTGAATCATTTCCAAATCGTAATTGGTGCGCTGTTCAATGCGCTGGGCCTCAATGAGCTTATTCTGCTCCCTGAAAAGCTTCACCTGCTCCTCCAGCTCAGCCCTTATGGTGCCCATGGCAATCTCCAGATCCTCCTTGGGAGTTACATAATGAGAAGCCGGAAAAACCATGGAGTGGGTCCGCTCACCAAAGATTTCCCCCGTCAGCACTTCAAATTCCACAATGCGGTCAATCTCATCGCCAAACATTTCTATCCGTACCCCGCGATTGTTGTAGCCCGCCGGAAAAACCTCCACCACGTCGCCCCGCACCCGGAAATGGCCCCGTTCCAGCACAATATCGTTACGGTCATACTGCATATTGACCAAGCGGCGCAAAATATCATTGCGGTCAATTTCCTGGCCCTTGTGGAGGGACAGCACCATCTCGTGATAGCTCTCAGGAGAACCCAAGCCGTAAATACAGGACACACTGGCCACGATAATCACATCCCGCCGCTCAAAGAGGGAACAGGTTGCTGAATGACGCAGCTCATCTATTTCATCATTAATGGACGCATCCTTTTCAATATAGGTATCCGTAGAAGGAATGTAGGCCTCCGGCTGGTAGTAATCATAATAGGACACAAAATAGCCCACATAATTCTCCGGAAAAAAGGCCTTAAATTCACTGGCCAGCTGGGCCGCCAGGGTTTTGTTATGAGCAATAACCAATGTGGGCTTCTGCACCCTTTCAATCAGCTTGGCAATGGTAAAGGTTTTTCCCGTACCGGTGGCCCCCAGCAGCACCTGGGCCTCCTGCCCATTTTCTATGCCCCCGGCCAAATCTGCAATGGCTCTGGCCTGGTCGCCCATGGGCTCAAAGGGAGCTACCACCTTAAAGGGAATTCCCTCCCCAAAGTCTATATTATTTAATTTAGGGACCTCTGCCATTTCTCTACCCCCTAAAAAATCAACCCAGTATAATAGAACATATTATCGTTATTATACTCCATATATTCAATTTTTGCCACAGAAAACTTCATGTGAAACGGTGTTTTGCGCTACGCCCTTACAACGAAATCTAAAGCTCATCTGCATCCTTCGGATTTGGACTGTATAAAAATAGCCCGGTCTCAATTCAGGCAATATCAAAGGACATGGTTACCGTAACAATAGTGCCTAAGTCAACGGCACTGTATACCGCAATACTGCCCCCTATTTTGTCCAGCAGCTGCTTGGCCACATAGAGCCCCAGTCCCTGACCATTGGCCCAAGGGTCCACCTGCCGGTTTTCCTGGGTATAGGCCTCAAACATTTTACCTTGAAACTCCGGTGATATGCCAATGCCCTCATCGGAAATCTTCACCCTGCAATTAATCCGTCCCCCATGGGCATGGACCTCCGTGGAGCAGTGTATCTCTGACCCTTCCGGACTGTATTTCAACGCATTATGTACTATATTGAACAAAATGCGCTTTACATAAAGCATATTCCCCACCACCTCGGAATATTTCAGCGTACTTACATTCTCCTCCTCATAGAGCGCGATTTTTTTCACCTTGGCAATAGGCTCCGCAAAGGCCTTAACATATTTATAAACATCACAGAGGTCAAAGGTCTCCGGCTTTTTCTGTTCCTTGACTGCCCGCAGCTCACTGGCAATCTGAATATCCTCGGCCAGCTCATCCATCAGGGCCAAATCCATTTTGAAAAGCTCCATATCCTTGGCCGATGGCGGCGCATCATTGTGCATCATATGGTTCATAATGGATATCACGTCGGACATATTGTCTGCCATATTATTGATAACTGCGTTATTCACATCCATGGCATCCATGGCATTTTTTATATCCAGCTTCAGCTTATCCTCTGACTCCAGCTGCAGCTTCATTATATCATCCACATTGCGAATGGCGATAATAGCACTTTTTTTGTCTGCCATACTGAACAGCCGGCATTGCATATAGACTGTTTTCTGCTTGCGAATAATCCGATAGCTGTACGTAAAATCCTGCTCATTGGCCAAGATACTCTGTATGGAATTTATGGAGAACATTCGGGCCATTTTCCCCTTATCATCCCCATGAACGTATTCCCTAATGTAGCTATCCCGCAATTCATCAAAGGGAAAGGTTCTGTTTTCGTAATAATAGTTCTGTACCTGGACAGAGGATTCATTGCCAACATTCAGTACCTCTGTGGTGCCGGTGGTCAAATCCACCTTTAACACCGTAGCATATCTCATGGTAAGGGAGGATATTATTTCCCGCAGCTGAAGCTCCTTTTCGTTGTCCACTGCCAGGGTAGCTGATCCATAGGCCTTTATTGGCTTGCCCTGCTTATCAAATTCCGTTATGTATCGTACATGAAATGGTATTCTTTCCGGCGTTAAAGGAATAACCCCCTGAATTTGAGCCTCGCCCTGGTCCAGTCGCTTATGCCAATTGCGGTACATATCCTCATAATCCCGGGGGAAAATCCCCATTTCAAATACCGGGTCAGGATAATTTTCCAATACCGGAGGCAACCCCATATCCCGCATACATCTGGTACATGGCCGCATTTCATGGGTGGCAATATCATACTCCCAGGCATATATATTGGCCTGTTCCGCTGCCATACGGAATTTTGCTTCATTATCAGCTATATTCTTAAAGGAATGCTGCATTTCCGTATCATTGTTCAGCAACGCACAATACAGTATTTCCCCTTCATACCGGGCCACCACCCGAAGCTGAAAAACAATACAGCATTCCTGGTAGCCACAGCACTGAGAAAATGACCTGAACCATATTCCATCTGTCGCATATCCAGTATGCCCATCAGCCTGCTTCAGCAAACGGGCAAATTTTTCCTTTTCCTCATCATCGGAAAACTGCCACTGGCCGTCAATTCCCACCCTGTCCAGGGACACCCGGGACAAAATATTTTCCTCATATTGGTCATTGGCCAGCTCCAGCCTGATTATATCATCGGTAAAGGTAAAATATATTACAGCCTCCATATATTGATTAAGAAGATAACGTGCCGTTTCATCGTCGCCGACAAAAATTTTATATTCATGTGGATTTATAAAGGAATTTCCTCTATTCAGCCACACTGAATTTGAATTGTTTTTACTCATAGGAACCTCTCCTGTCTAGCAAATAAAAATTCCAATCAAAAAGGATTTTCTACCGCCATGATAGAAAATCCTTCTTTTTAAAATTAATTTTTATGTAAAAAGGAAAATCAGAACTTCATACTAATCTCTTCACCGTGAGCCAGCCGCTCCTTAAATTCTGCCGTGGCCGCAAACAGGGCATCCGTAGAGGAATTCAGGGCTGTCTCGCAGGAATCCTGAATAACTCCGATGATAAAGCCAACACCCACTGCCTGCATGGCAATGTCGTTGGAGATACCAAACAGGGAGCAGGCCATAGGAATCAACAACAGGGAACCACCGGCTACACCGGAAGCACCACAGGCACCCACCGTGGCCAGCACAGACAGGATAATCGCCGTAGGAATATCCACCTGAATACCCAGAGTATGGGCTACGGCCAGGGTCATAACCGTAATGGTTATGGCAGCCCCCTCCATGTTAATGGTTGCCCCCAGGGGAACCGACACAGAATAGAAATCCTCATCCAGACCCAGCTCCTTGCACAGCTCCATGTTAACAGGAATGTTGGCGGCGGAGCTTCTGGTAAAGAAGGCAGTGACACCGGAGGTACGGAGGCACTTCCAGGTCAGGGAATATGGATTTCTCCCCAGGAACATAAATACAATCAACGGATTTACAATAAAGGTCATGATGAACATGGTACCCACCAAAACCACCAGCAGCATACCATAATCCACGAAGATGGCCATACCATTTTCCGACACAGCGGAATAAACCAGACCCATAATACCAAATGGAGCCAGCTGAATAATCCAGGACACAGCCCGGGATACCACTGCAGCTATTTCGGCCACCATTTCCCTGGTCCCCTCCGAGGCCAGCTTTTTAAAGCCCATACCAAAAATAATCGCCCAGCAGAGGATACCTACATAGTTGGCATTCATCAAGGCAGCAACGGGATTGGCCACCATATTGGTCAGGATGGTCCTTATAACCTCTCCGATACCGCCTGGAGGGGTATTGGTTGCCGCATCGGTAAGCACCATGCCCACAGGCATGGCAAAGCTGAAGCAAACGGCAGCCGCAGCCGCCAGGAGAGTTCCCACTACATACAGGAACACAACGGTTTTAAACCGTCCCCCAATATCACCGGAGGCATTGGCCAGGGCACTGATAACCAACACAAATACCAGTATCGGGGCAATGCCCTTTAATAAGCCTACAAACAGGTTACCAAAAATTGGCACCACCCCATTATCGGGAAGAGCAAGGGCCAGGACAATACCTACCGCCAAGCCACCTAAAATACGCAATATCAGGCTGATGCTCTGCCATTTTCTAAATGCTGTTACCATAAAAATAAACTCCTTATGTTTATAATATTATACTTCGGTGGTACACCACCTAGAAACATATTCTAGTGGTGGTGGACAATCCTGTCAAGAAAATTCCCCTCTGTACGGACATTTATGCTAAAAATCCTTTCTATGAGGATATATCAAATAACAACATTAGACGGTTGTAACAGTCCATTTTTAAGACAGCTGCACATAATTTACCTGGCCTTCGGTCGGGAGCCGATAGGTATGGTCAAAGCAAAGGGTCCTGCCAAAAATCCATATCCCTGGCAGGACCCATTTTATTAACATGTTCAGTTGAAGCCTGTTACTTTACAACTACGTTTACAAGCTTATCAGGCACACAAATCAGCTTTACGATAGTCTTACCAGCGGTAAGCTCCTGAACCCGGCTGTTGTTCTTGGCGGCTGCTTCCATTTCCTCCCGGCTGATACCGGTGGCAATCATAATGCGGTCGCGAACCTTGCCGTTAATCTGGAGAACGATTTCCACCTCAGCCTTAAGGGTGGCCGCCTCATCGCATACCGGCCAGTGCTGGGCATGAACGCTGCTGTCCCCACCGATAAGCTCAGACCACAGCTCCTCGGTCATGTGGGGAGCAAATGGAGCCAGCATCTTGATGAGGTTCAGTGAAACCTCACGGACAAGACCGGCATTCACATTTTCATCATTCTGGAACTTATAGAACTCATTAACCAGCTCCATAACGGAACTGATGGCCGTGTTGAACATAAAGCGATCCCGAATATCCTCCGTCACCTTCCTGATGGTAACATGAAGAACACGGCGCAGCTCTTTCTCATCGTCAGTGAGAGTGCTCTTATCATAGTCATCAGCTGCGGACTTAATCTTATCCTCAAATTGGCTGACAATACGCCATACCCGGTTAAGGAAGCGGAAGGAGCCGGCTACTCCCTCATCGCTCCAATCAAGATCGCGATCCACCGGGGCCGCAAACATAATGAACAGACGAGCCGTATCCGCACCGTATTCATTAATAATTTCCTCAGGGGATACCACATTGCCCTTGGACTTGGACATTTTGCTGCCGTCCTTCAGCACCATGCCCTGGGTCAGGAGATTGCTGAAGGGCTCTGCAAAGTCCACCAGTCCCTCATCACGAAGCACCTTAGTTACAAACCGGGAATAGAGCAAATGGAGAATAGCATGCTCAATACCACCAATATACTGGTCAACAGGAGCCCAATAATTAACCTTGTCGGTATCAAAGGGCTTTTTATCATTCTTGGGATCTGTATAGCGGAGATAATACCAGGAGGAACAGATAAAGGTATCCATAGTATCCGTTTCCCGCTTGGCTGGCTTGCCGCATTTCGGACAGGTGCAATTTACAAATTCCTCGCACTGAGCCAGCGGGGAAACTGCACCAGCCTCAAAGTTTACATTCTCCGGCAGCATTACAGGAAGCTGATCCTCAGGAACCAGCTGCTCACCGCAATCATCACAGTAAATAACCGGAATTGGGGCGCCCCAATACCGCTGACGGGAAATCAGCCAGTCACGGAGGCGGTAATTTACCCGACGCTTACCAAAGCCCTCTCTCTCCGCCTTGTCCATAATCCCCTTGCTGGCCGTCTTAATATCCTGTCCATCAAATTCACCGGAATTACAGAGGATACCCTCCTTGTCGGTATAAGCCTCCGTCATTTCCGCCAGCTTCAGCTCAACACCCTTTGGCTGCAGGGTAACAATTATGTCCAAATTATATTTCTTGGCAAACATCCAGTCACGCTGATCCTCAGAGGGAACACCCATAACGGCACCGGTACCATAGTCAGCAAGTACATAGTTGGTAACCCAGATTTCCGCCTTGTTGCCGTTAAATGGATTAATCATGTATACGCCAGTGCCTACACCCTCCTTTTCGGACTCGGAGGAGGTACGCTCAATATCGGACTGGCTCTGAACCTTCTTTACAAAGGCCCGGATTGCTTCAGCCTTTTCCGGCTTGGCCTGGCAGATAGTCTCCACCATTGGATGCTCGGCGGCCAAGGCCACAAAGGTAATACCATAGGCGGTATCAGGACGGGTGGTATATACGGACAGGGTATCCTTGAGCTCCGGAACCTCAAAATTCAGCTCCAGGCCCTCACTGCGGCCAATCCAGTTGTCCTGCATTATTTTAACACGCTCCGGCCAACCCTTTAATAAATCCAAATCCTTCAGCAGCACATCGGCATAATCGGTAATCTTAAAGAACCACTGGGACAAATCCTTCTTTACTACTTCGTTATCACAGCGCCAGCACAGACCATCAATAACCTGCTCATTGGCCAGTACCGTACCGCAGGTATTACACCAATTTACATAGGCCTTCTTCTTGTAGGCCAGCCCACGCTTATAGAACAGCTCAAAGAGCCACTGGGTCCACTTGTAATAATCTGGACGGCAGGTAGCCACCTCCCGGTCCCAGTCATAGGACAGGCCCATTTCCCGCTGCTGCCGCTTCATGTTGTCCATGTTGGAATAGGTCCAGTCAGACGGCTTTACCCCATGCTTGATAGCCGCATTTTCCGCCGGCATGCCAAAGGCATCAAAGCCCATGGGATGAATGACATTAAAGCCCTCCATGGTCTTGTAACGGGCCAGCACATCACCAATGGAGTAATTGCGCACATGACCCATATGAAGATTTCCCGATGGGTACGGAAACATCTCCAAGGTATAATATTTAGGCTTCTTAGGGTCCATTTCCGTCTTATAGACATTGGACTCAAGCCATTTTTTCTGCCATTTCTTTTCAATCTTTTGTGGCATGTATTTCTCCACAGTGAAGCCCCCCATACGTTTTAATTTAAAATTCAATACGTTATAACGCCATTGTTCAAATTTTCTTCTCCAGAGGAAAAATCTACCAATTAGCGTCTCCCTAAAGGACTAACTCACTTCGTTCGTGTCACAATGAGGTTAGACCTCGTTATATTGTAGAACAATATGTTTGTATCGTCAAATAAAGGAATATCTTAACTTTTCAATTTTACTCTTTATGCTTTGTATACGATTTTAATATTTTTGTGTTCATTGTTTATATTTTTGGCACGTTATTTTATATTTTGCGCCTAGCTTTTTGTATTTTCTATACTTTTGTTTACTATTTTATAAAAAGTATAATCTTGACGGTATTCCCCCAGGACAGTATAATAAAGGCAAGGAAAAGGGTCTGCCGGTAAACGGTCAGCCCCATATAAGTGGTGATTAAGATCAGCCGCCTATGCTTGCAGGCCTAGGGCGGCTTTTCTTATGCTTTAAGAGAAACGATTAACGCAATCAGAAGTATCAGAAATGCGAAAAAATCATATACACTCATAGGCATTGCCCCCTTTCAGGGGCCAAGTATTAACCGCCTACCATTTATAGCAAACACCTTTTCGGATTTATTTTAGCATAAGAGCACTCGGTGTTCAAGAAAATAGGGGTACCGCATTTGATATTTTTATCAAGCAGTACCCCTTTTAAAATACTATATCTGATTATTTTTGTTTTGCATCTCAATATAATGCTATTTACTTTTTCTTCACAGACTGGCCCTTTACCACCGGGGTGATAACGATATCCCAATCCTCCCGTTTTACCTTAAGGGTATAATTCTTGATGCCCTCCCGGAACAGCTCCATTTTTAATTCCAGGAGCTTCCGGCCCAGCTTTTCCAGGGTTTCATCATCGAGACCGGACATGGACAGACTGTTCTTGCCCGTGCCGAAAATCTTTTCCCGACGCTTTTTGTCCTCGGCAGCCTCCGCCGCCATAAACTGTGCTTCCATGGTTACTTCTTCGACATAACCATCCAGCATATCCTTATCAGATAATCCCTTTGGTATCTTTCCCATAGTCCTATCCCTTTCTGGCTCTACTTAGCCCTTCTTGGCCTTGGCCCAGCTGTCCTTCAGACCAACTACCCGGTTAAATACCAGCTTTTCAGGGGTAGTATCCTTGTCAACTACAAAATAACCGGTGCGCAGGAACTGATAATGGGTTCCCACAGCGGTAAAGCTGGCACTTGGCTCAATGAGAGCGTGCTCTACAACCTCCAGAGACTGCTTGTTTACTGCGGCCAGAAAATCCGCCGGCACCTCGCCGTTTTCGTCGGTTTCAATAAGATAGTCATAAAGGCGGACCTCAGCCTCAATGGCATCCTCTGCCGATACCCAATGAATGGTGCCCTTCACCTTGCGGTTAGCCGTAGCGCCACCAGTCTTGGACTCAGGGTCATAGGTGCAGTGAAGCTCCACCACCTTGCCTGCCTCATCCTTAATAACTTCCTCACACTTAATTATATAGCCGTGCTTTAAACGGACCTCACCCTCTGGCTTTAAGCGGAAGAACTTCTTGGGGGCATCCTCCATGAAATCCTCCTGCTCAATGTACAGCTCCCGGGAGAATGGTACGTAACGGTGGGCAGAGGTATTTGGATTATTGTCAGCCAGCATAAACTCCTTCTTACCCTCAGGGTAATTGGTAATAACCACCTTCAACGGGTGAAGAACGGCCATAATACGGTCAGCATTCTTATTTAAATCATCCCGGACACAATGCTCCAGCATGGCCACATCCACCAGACTGTTGGCCTTGGCCACACCGATTTCCTCACAGAAGGTGCGAAGGGAATTAGGGGTGTAGCCGCGACGACGCAGGCCGGAAATAGTGGGCATACGAGGGTCATCCCAACCGGAAACATAGCCCTCCTCCACCAGCTGACGCAGCTTGCGCTTGGAGGTTACCGTATTGGTAAGATTTAAACGGGCAAACTCAATCTGACGAGGACGGGCCCCAACCTTGAAGTCCAATGCCTCCAGCAGCCAGTCGTAGAATGGGCGGTGATCCTCAAATTCCAGTGTACATACGGAGTGAGTAATTTCCTCAATAGCATCAGAAAGAGGGTGGGCAAAGTCGTACATTGGATAAATGCACCACTCATCACCGGTACGATGATGGGAAACGTGGGCGATACGATAA
>NZ_CAMYWM010000006.1 GCF_947302755.1 uncultured Anaerovibrio sp. | reverse complement strand
AGTCGAAGCTGAGTAGCTGACACTGACCGCCTCGTTGCGACGCGAAGCTAGTCCTTTAGGGAAACGCTAATTGGAAGATTTTTCTTCTAAAGAAGAAAAATTTGAACAATGGCGTTATAAATCATTGTGGTGTGGCTAAATTTTGGATATAATTTATATATAAATATGGCTATATTGCGTTGGGGGTGAAATTATGCAGATAGTTCCAATGAGAGATTTAAAAAACACTGTAGAGATAGAGCGAAGATGTGCCGAGTCAAATGAGCCTGTGTTTGTTACTAAGAATGGTTATGGTCGGTTGGTAGTAATGGATATTGAGTATTATGAGCGTTTAGTTGGCAAAATAGATGAGGCACGTATGATAAATGAGGGTATAGCTGATTATGAAGCAGGGCGTGTCGTAGATGGTAAAAAATCTCTTAAAAAGATGAGGGATAAATATGGCATCTGAAAAGTATGATTATGTATTGACTGGCACTGCCGAATCAGACATTGATAACGTACTTTTTTATATTTCAATTAACTTGGGAAATGTTGTTGCGGCTAAAGCTTTAGCAGATGAGTTTATCGATCAGATTGACAAATTTTGTCTGGAACCTAGAGCTGGGAAGGTTGTAGAAAATGAGTTTCTGAAACGTGATGATGTGCGTTATTTTTTGGTAAAAAACTACATTGCTTATTACATCGTTGATGATGTTTATAAGAAAATAGTTGTATTGAGATTTGTTTATGGAAAAAGTAATCAGGATAGTATTTTAGGCGGCATGTAGAATAAATAAGTAGAAGACAACATATAACATAAAAATGGGTCAATAAACAGGACCTTTGGATTAAAACATTACTTCGCTACTAAAATTAAAAGCTGTTGCACCTGGATAGCATATGGCTTCCTTGTGCAGCAGCTTTTTGTGTTTTGTTTAAGCGTTTTGGGCCTAAATTCATATTTTTGCTTAAATCCAATATTTAGTTCAAAACTGGCGGGGCGGGGATATTTAGCTCCACAGTCTGCTTTATAAGCGCCTTGTGGCTCATATCCTTGGAGCTGTATTTTTTCCATACCCGCTGGAGGGCGGCAACAAAGGCACCTGGAGAAATAGAGCTTTCCAGCTGCTCCTGCACCTTTTTCCGGAGTATTTCATGGAAGGGCTGGTCCAGGGTTATGGTACGCTGGGCCAGGAGAATTTGCAGGCTGGTATCCACCAGATAAAGGTGCATAACCGACTCATCCAAATCGGCGATGCACGGCTTCATGCCCGGTGGCAGCAGATGAATGCCCAGAGGGGAATCCCCCCAGCCCTCTTTAAAGATGCCGTCAATTTTGTAGAGGAAGAATACAATGCCCTCATCTTCAAAAAGTCCCAGCTCCATGGCCCCGGTGCGGAAGGCCTCGGTGGCAATCACATCCGTATGGCTTAGCTGCAGGATGAACATGGCACCGTTGGCATCAATTTGAAACAGGCCCCCGTCCCCCTGATTATGGATAGGCAGCGGAAATTTTTCTCCCACCTGAAAATTTGTATAATTCATGGCTATACCCCCTATATTACTGAAAAGAAGTTTATCATATCCGGGAATATCCCACAAGGTCAACAGGCTTTTCTGTAAAAAAAGAGTATTTTATGGTAAAATGTAAATTGCTGGATTGTATGTTTTTCTGTATAAGAGCTTAAAGGAGTGATATATGTGATACGTCGACTGACAGTAACTGTTGTGTTTGTGTGCAGCCTTGTAATAATGCTTGGTGTTTCTTATGCAGCCAATAATAGTGCTGAGTGGTACTGGATTTCCTCCGATGCAAAATATAGTAAATTTTTCGCGCCGGAGAAGGTGCAGGTCCTTCGGTCCTTTGATAATGTTGCTGTACAGATAAGTGCCTGGACCAAGACCACCTATAGTCCGGCCGGAGCCCAGGAGACTCTGGATAATTACGGCATTACTGATATTAAGGCTGGTCAGTTGGCCTACAGCCTGGCTGAGGTGGAGATTAATCCGCAAAATCGTACCCTGGCATATATTCGGGAGTCATTCTACAATAAGGATGACCATAAGCTGTGGGAAAAGGTATCCAGCCCGATACGCCCCAAGGAAATGAATTCCCAGGAATTTGATGAGGATTTTTACGGCTTTATTGTGGACAGCGTTTTCAATCAGGGGGAAACTGCCCGGATACGGGCGGAAGACCGCTGGCTTGCCCTGTGGCAGGAAAATGCCGGTGATGGGGGACTAATTTCCTCCATGGCGGATACCTCCACCATGCGGTTAAAGAGCCAGAACTTGATTTTCTGGGAATGGCAGGAAAAGAAAAATGCCGCTGGTGAGGTAGGAAATATTTTTTTTCAGAAGAAGGCGTTAAATATATCGATGTATACGGAAAAGGTTGTACGGATTATGCAGTGGACGCCGGGTAATGGCTGGAAGGATATTACCAATACCACTGATGGTATGTATCATGCCATTGAAAAGGGCACCAACAGCGAGAAAGCACTGAAGGTCCTTGCAGGGTATGAGGGCAGCCATGAAAGGTGGCTGAAGCGCTACAGTCTGGACAATGAATAACCGGTTCTTATATATGTTTTTGAGGTGATTTTGTGCCAATAAAGATACCTAATAACCTTCCGGCCACCAAAATACTGGAGGGCGAGAATATATTTGTGATGGATTCTGATCGGGCCTATAGCCAGGATATCCGTCCCCTTAAGCTGTTGATTTTAAATCTGATGCCCATAAAGCAGGTGACGGAAACCCAGCTGCTGCGCCTGTTGGGTAACACCCCCCTTCAGGTGGAGGTGGATTTTATATATACAGAATCCTATGTGCCCACCCATACCGCGGCAGATTATTTGACGGAGTTCTACGGTACCTTTGCTGAGGTTCGTCATAAAAAATATGATGGCTTCATTATTACCGGGGCCCCGGTGGAGCAGATGCCCTTTGAGGAGGTAGCCTATTGGGAGGAGGTGGAGGAAATCATGGAGTGGAGCAAATCCCACGCCTATTCCACCTTCCACATATGCTGGGGGGCCCAGGCCGGCTTGTACTATCATTATGGAATTAATAAGCATGATGTGACGCCAAAGATTTTCGGCGTGTATAAGCATCACCTATGCGTGGAGAACGAGCGGCTGTTCCGCGGCTTTGATGATGAGTTTTATGTACCCCATTCCCGTCATACGGAGGTGCGCAAGGCAGATATTGAAAAAATTCCGGAATTGACCATTATGGCCGAATCCGACGGGGAGGCCGGAGTTTATGCCATAGCCAATCTTGATAAGCGTCAGTTTTTTATTACTGGTCATGCGGAATATGACCCCTTATCCCTAAAAGCCGAATATGACCGGGATATGGCGGCCGGTATACCCAATGTTAATGTTCCGATAAATTATTATCCCAATGATGATCCTACCAGGACACCAATCGTAAGATGGCGCTCTGTGGCCAATTTGCTTTTTGCCAACTGGCTGAACTATTATGTATATCAGGAAACGCCCTATGAATTGGATACCCTTACTCCATCTGATGATCGGGTATGACAGGTGATTTTCATAAGTTTTTCATTTTTATAGATTAGAGTAAAGCTTTGAAGATGGATATTATGGAGGCGTTTTGTTATATGAGAAAATATGTTATTTGTTTACTTACCATGCTGTGTACTGTGTGGACAACGATGGCTGGTGCTGCCCCACAGGTTGATGAGACAATATTTAAATGGGTTCAGTCATCATCCCGGTGCGATTATTTCTTTAATGTGCAGCAAATCAGCTATGGCAAAAATGACGAGGACCAATTTGATTATGATATGGTTATTGTACCTGTATTAAAGGTTTATGATGACCTGATGATTCACGATGTATTCACCAAGCGTCGTTGGAATGGCAATTCTGTGGAGGGATTTGACAATTTGGTCGGTGCTGCTGAATACTATGTAATAAACACCAAGGATAAAACAGTTTATTTCCAGGAACAGGATTATCTTGATTCCACCTGGAGCACCTTGGCAGTTAATAAGCCTGATCAAAGCATTGAAATAGCAAATCTATCAGAGAAGTCCTTTGATTACAAATTCTATAGCCGAATCATTGATTACGCACTGCGCAACCGGGTAAAGCTGGCTCTCAGAAGCAATGGGACCATTAGTGATGAGCTTCTGGCCCAAATGCAGCTGGAGCAGGATGAATACCGGCTTCAAAACAAGGAATATGATTCGCGTGACAATGAGGAACTGAGTGAAGCTGATGCAGCCAGGGTTAAGGCTGCCCTGGAGGCCCAGGAAAAGGCAAAGAAGGATAAGAAAAGGGCAAAAGAAGATGATGATGACTGAGTCTTCATTTTACAACTGACCAAATGAGGGATGATGAATATGTCAAATGAATTTACCTTTGTGGTGGAGAAAAAATGTCCAGTTTGCGGCAAAAATACCAGGGTTGTCAAGGTTAAGTCACGGCTGATGATTTCCCGTACCGATGATGATTATTGCACTCATTACCGGGATTTTAATCCGTACTTTTACACCATATGGGCCTGTGAGCATTGTGGCTATGCCGCAGACGAAAAGCATTTTTTAAGTCCGCTGTCTGGCCGGGAGCAGGAAATTATGGCCAAGTTTCTCCATGACAGGCGGGCGCGTTTCCTGTTTACCCCGGAACGGGGGCTGCCTGAGGCAATAGCGTCATTTCAGCTGGCTATATATTGTGCAGAGGCGATTAGTGCCCCGCCTTCGAGATTGGCCAGCCTGTCGCTGCATATGGCCTGGGTCTTCCGGACAGTGGGTCTGGCGGAGCAGGAGAGGGAATGGACCAAAAAGGCAGTGGCTCTTTTCGATCGGTCCCTTATGACAGAGCGATATCCGGTGGATAATTTGTCTGACAACGCGGTTACCTATCTCATTGCTACCCTGTATAACCGCCTTGGGGAACGGGAGCGTTGCACCCAGTATTTGGGCATGCTTATCAATGATAAGAAATTGAAGATGAATAACGAGAAGCTGTACAACGATGCCCGAAGGCTGTGGCAGACTATACGGTCTGATGAGGCTGAAGCCACCAAGGCTGCCGAACAGGCTGTGAAACGGAAAAAGTAAAAGGGATGACCGATAATGGATATGCCGGCAGCTATTATAGAGGCTGTGTCAAATATTGATTGGATGCAGGTATCGGAGGTAATTGAGGATTATGGTCCCGTAATACGGGTTATTCAGCATACCTGGAGCCATCAATCACTGATGGAAATTATGAATGGAAGTATCTCTGTGCCGGATTCGGTCATTAATGATGCATTAGCCCACCGCATAGAGCAGGGGGATTATAACATCAGGAGTGCCCGGATTACTTCCCATGAAACCGGCAAGGTGGATATAGAGGCTGATACCAAAAGTGTAGGCCGTATTGAGCTTTCCGGCACTATTGAGGAAATGATACATAGCAGGGAGGACTCCCATATAACCTTTAAGGTGAAGGAACGGGCCCTCAAGGATCACGGCCTGGCCTCCTGGTTTTTTTCCAGAATGTCCCTGTCCATGGTCCAAAATATTTTTGGACGGATTGAGGTGGAGGATATTCCCACCACCATCCATGGCAATCGGGTGAGGGTGGATTTAAAGCCGGTGCTGGAAACCACCGAGCTTGCCACCACCGAGCTTAAGGGGCACCGCCTGCTGGATTTGTTCGATGTGGAATCCGCCACTCCCCATGAGGGGTATATTACCGTGAATACACGGGTGGAGGTACCTGAGGAAATAAAGGAAATGGCGTTGAATGTGTTACGTTGATTGTAGTTGGGTTGGTTAAAGAGAGAATATGAAAAAGCTATTTGTGTTGATTGCGTGCCTTATGTGCCTGTTCGTGGCAACGGACACTATGGCCGCCAAGAAAAAGATAAATGATAATCCGTCAAAGGGGAAAATCGTCTTTATTCCCCACGACAATCGTCCGGTATCTGATGAGATGTCGGCAGAAACCATCAGGAAGCTGGGCTACGAGGTGATAGTTCCCCCTGATGAGCTGCTGGGAACCAAGGACAATATGGGAAAACCGGAGCAGCTTTGGATGTGGCTGGAAAAAAATACGACCATAAAGAGGGAGCCCAGCAAGCTGGAAAAAAAGCGGTTTAATACTGGCGGCAAGGTCTGGGGCCTGGACCCGGATATAAAGGCCATAGTTATCTCTGCCGACAGTATGATATACGGCAGCCTGGTGAGCTCCCGGAAGCATACCCTCACGGAGCGGCAGCTTCGGGAACGGGTGGCCAATTTCAACGATTATAAATATCGTCATGATGATGCCAAGCTGTATGTGTTTTCCTCTATCATGCGTACCCCGACCTCCGGGGAAAATTCCGGCAGCCAGGAGCCGGACTATTATAAGGCCTATGGCTATGATATTTTCCGCTATACGGCCCTTAATGACAAGAAGGATGCCAAGGGCCTTACCCCACGGGAGGAAAAGGAGCTGGATTTCCTGACGGAGCTGGTTCCTGCCGCCTATATCCGGGACTGGAATACCCGACGGGGAAAAAATTATCGGGTAAATGAGGGCCTGGTTGATTTGGCCGCCAAGGATAAATTTGAGTGCCTGGTTCTGGGCCGGGACGATAATGCGGCCTGGTCCCAGACCCATATGGAGGCCCGTCATCTCAGGGATTATTCCCAAAAGAAGCAGGCTGACCGGGTTCAGAATATTGCCGGCATTGATGAAATGGGGCTGTTGCTGTTGACCAGAGCTGTTAATGAAATCGAGCACCGGCAGCCGGTGGTGACAGCCGATTACAATTGGGGCAGCGGCAGATATTTGATACCGGCCTATTCCGATGAATCGGTGGACGCCACGGTGCGGTCCCATGTGAAGCTTCTGGGAGGGCAGTATGTGGATAAGACCACCAATGTGGATTTGCTGCTGATGATTAATACCAATCCTACAGGAGCCAACCTGGGGGCCAACTGGTACAGTAATGACAAAAAAATCAGACCTGATGTCAAGACCTTTGTGACATATATGGAGCGGGCCATTAATCGGGGCGAGCCGGTGGGGGTAGCGGATATTTCCTTTGTTAACGGCTCGGACAATTCCCTGATGGAGGAGCTCAGAAACCGAGATATGCTGTATAAGCTGCAATCCTATTCCGGCTGGAATACCCCAACCAACAGCATAGGCTTTGCTTTGGCCCAGGGGGTACTGGCCAAGGAGATGAAGAAGCAGGACAGGGAGGAGCTCATTACCATCCGCTACATGGATGATTGGCTGTATCAGGCCAATATCCGCCAGATGGTTACCCGTCAGCTGTCCTGGTTCAAGGAGGCCGGTGTATATTCGGAGCTGGGCAAGGATAAGACTGATGTGGAACGACGGGCCACCTCCCTGATGCATACCTTCGCCAATGACAATCTGCCGGCGGGGAAAAGGGATTTTATCGAGAAAATGAAGGTAACCTGTCCGTGGAACAGATTGTTTGAAGTAAAAATCAGCCCGGCAAAATAAATAATGTATTAAGGCAAAAAATAAGAGCTATACTAAAACGATTATTCGTTTCAGCACAGCTCTTTTAGTTTATATATTTATTTATTTGCCTTGTGGAATTTTTCCATGAAGTCGGCCAGCTTTTCACAGCCCTCATATGGCATGGCGTTGTAGATGGAGGTCCGCATACCGCCTACGCTGCGGTGTCCCTTTACGCCGCTGAGGCCGTTTTCCAATGCCTCGGCCACGAACTTCTTTTCCAGCTCCTCGTTAGGCAGGCGGAAGGTCACATTCATAAAGGAACGGCTGTCCTTGTCTGCATGGCCCTTGTAGAAGCCGTCGCTGTTATCGATTACCCCATATACCAGGTCCGCCTTCTTTTTGTTCACCTTGGCCAGAGCCTCCAGACCGCCCTGGGCCTTGATCCATTTGGCCGTCTTGCCCACCATGTAAATGCAGAAGGCCGGTGGAGTATTGTACAGGGAATTCTTGTTGTAGAAGGTGTCGTATCTCAGCATGGTAGGCAGGGCCTCTGGGCTCTTTTCCAGCATGGATTTCTTTGCTACCACCAGTACAACTCCGGCAGGGCCCAGATTTTTCTGAACACCGGCGTAGATGAAGCTGAATTTCTTAAAATCCAGTGGGCGGGACAGAATATCCGAGGACATGTCGGCAATCAATGGTACATCCCCGGTTTCAGGAATGTAATGGTATTCAGTGCCGTAGATGGTGTTGTTGTAGCACAAATGGAGATATGCAGCGTCGTCGCTCAGCTTGATTTCCTCCTGGGTTGGGATGTGCTTGTAGTCCACGTCCTTGCTGGAGGCTGCCGAATAGCCTACACCTAAAATCTGGGCTTCCTTAAAGGCCTTGGAGGCAAAGCTGCCGGACTGAACATAGTTACCACGCTTTTCCTTGGTGGCGAAGTTCATGGGAATCATGGCGAACTGCAGGCTGGCTCCACCCTGGATGAACAATGCTTCATAGTCATCACCTAAGCCCATCAGCTCCAGGATGTCCGCCTTGGCCTGATTGTGTACCTCGTCATAGGCCTTGGCCCGGTGGCTGATTTCCAATATGGACATGCCGGTATTCTGAAAATTTAAAAATTCTGCCTGGGCTTCCTTTAAAACCTCCAGTGGCAACATTGAAGGGCCAGGATTAAAGTTATATATGCGATTTGCTTCCATGGGACAACCTCCTAAAAAAGTGATATTAATAACTCGATAGGATTAATTTTACATCAGAATTTGGAAAAGGGTCAAGATGGTTTAGCATTTTGTTACAAAAAGTTTTACCCCATAATACACTTGATTTTTTGGAGCAAATAAAATATTATGTAAGCTGTAGTGTATCACAAGTAAAACTATTCCCAAAATAATAGGAGGCTTACCATGAAAGTATTAATTGCCGATGGCGTTTCACAGATGGCGGTGGATATTCTTAAGGATGATTTTGAATGTGTCATTAAGGATAAGCTGCCGGCTGATGAGCTTTTACAAATTATTCCTGAATTTGATGCCCTTATTGTCCGTTCAGCCTCCAAGGTGACGGCGGAGGTTATCAATGCCGCCACTAATCTTAAAATTATTGGACGGGCCGGTGTGGGCGTGGATAATATTGATGTGGCCGCAGCTACAGCCCGTGGTATTATCGTTATCAATTCCCCGGGCGGAAACACCAATGCAGCCACTGAGCATACCTGTGCCATGATGCTGTCCATGGCCCGGAATATTCCGATAGCCAACGAAACACTGCAAAAGGGCGAGTGGAATCGTAAGCAGTACACAGGTGTGGAGCTGAAGGATAAGACCCTGGGGGTTATTGGTATGGGCCGTATCGGCAGCGGTGTGGCCAAACGGGCCCTGGCCTTTGAAATGAAGGTTATCGGCTATGACCCTTATATCAACGAGGAACGGGCCAAGGATATGGGTGTCGAGGTTGGCACCTTTGAAGAGGTTATTGCCAAGTCTGATTTCATTACAGTTCATATGCCTCTTACCGATTCCACCAGGGGGATGATTAATAAGGAAGTAATGTACAAGATGAAGAAGGGGGTCCGCCTCATAAATTGTGCCCGTGGCGGTATAATTGTGGAGGAGGATCTGCGGGAGGCTGTGCTGGATGGTCAGGTGGCCGGTGCGGCAGTGGACGTATTTACCAGTGAGCCTATTCCGGCGGATCACCCTCTTCTTGGGGTGAAGAATATTTTTGTGACCCCTCATTTAGGTGCATCCACAGTGGAGGCCCAGGTAGGGGTGGCTGTGGACGTGGCCCAGGGCATCAAGGCGGCCCTCCATGGTGAGCCGGTTATGACGGCAGTTAATATGGCACCGGTTTCCAAGTCCGTTATGCAGGTTATTGCTCCATATTTCGATTTGGCAGAGCGGCTTGGCTGTGCAGCCCGTGCCCTGGTGGACGGCGGCATCAAGAAGCTGGATGTTACCTACAACGGCGAGATTGCCGATGTAAGCACCCGAATGATAACCACGGCAGTTTTGAAGGGCATACTGAGTGCTGAGCTGGACGATGTGGTAAACTTTGTTAATGCACCGGGTCTGGCCAAGGAACGGAATATTAAGGTCAGTGAGGTCAAGAATAAAAATACGGAGAGGTATGCCAATACGGTTACCGTTACGGTAATGACCAGCAAAAATCAGACTGTAAGCATTCAGGGTACCCTCTTTGGTGAAAAGCCGCGTATTGTTCAGATTAACGAGAACAGACTGGATGTGGCTCCACGCAATTGTCTGCTGCTTTGCCCGCATAATAATCGCCCTGGTGTTATTGGCCAGGTGGGTTCCATTATGGGAGCAGCCGGCGTCAACATTTCCGGTATGCAGGTATCCACCACTGACAAGGAGGATGTAAATCTGATGATTTTGACCCTGGACAGCGAGGTGCCGGCCAATGTTTTGAAGCTGATTACCTCCATGGAGGAAATCTTCGATGCCAAGATGATTATGTTCAAGTAATGGCGTAATTTACCAATACAATATCACTCATGAAAAAGGAAACCAGAGGGATGGTTTCCTTTTTTTATTGCCATAAGGCATTAAACTACGTTATACTTATATCGGGTATGTTTATTTGTAAATATTGTTTTGGGACAACAGGTGATAGATATGAAAATAGACGGCTTAGGTACCAGAGAAGCAATGCCTGCTATGGGGAGCAGCTCCAACCGAAAGACCAATGCCATGGAGTCAGATTTTTCATCGGAATTTGAGGACCAGCGCAGCAGCGCCTCCCATGAGCAATTGCAGCGTCTTTTGGAGCAGATTGATGAGCAGGGATCCAGGCTGACCAAGACCCCTACCTATGATGAGCTAATGGAATATCGCAGTCTCATCAAGAATTTTGTCAGTACGGTGGTTGGTCAGATGTATGATGTAAGCACCCAGTCCGGCTGGGATCGTATGGGACGGCAGAAGGTGTATACCACTGTGCGGAAGATTGATACCGAGCTGGAGAATATGGCAGAAAAAATTCGCTTGGGCCAGTCTGACCAATTGGATGTGGTGGCCAGCCACGATGCTATTCGGGGTATGCTGGTGGATTTGTATATGTAATGAATATTTATTGGAATAGTATTACGGGGCATAAAGTAAATATCGCGCGACTAAAAACCCTTTGCCGGGAGGATATGGTACCCCATTCCATGCTGTTTTCCGGCATTGATGGTATAGGAAAGAGGCTGGCTGCCCAGGCAATGGCGGCCACTCTTTTATGTCATAGTCCGGTGGAGGGCGGGGCCTGTGGTCATTGCCCCTCCTGCAGGGCTCTTCTGTCGGATACTCATCCTGACTTTTTTACGGTGGTGCCCCAGGTGAAAAAGGGCACGGCCTGTATATTCATCGATGATATTCGGGAAATGCAGGGCAAGGTGGCCCGGGTACCTATTTTATCTGCGTCCCGTGTGGTGATTATTGATGATGCCCAGACCATGAATGACGCGGCGGCCAATAGTCTGCTGAAGACCATTGAGGAGCCGGGGGGGCAGATTTATTTTATTTTGATCACCAATTCCATTATGGCCCTGCTGGATACGATTATTTCCCGTTGTATGCGGGAGGATTTCGCCGGCCTGAGCCCTGAGGATATCAGTGCTGTGCTGGTGGACCAGGGGATTTCCCGGCAGCAGGCCAACTATTTGGCAGCCTTTGCCGATGGCAGTGTCCGCCATGCCATGCTCCTGAATGATGAGGAGGGCCTGTCCCTGCAAAAAACGGCGATGGAGTTCTTCAGTGCCTGTGCCGGCCGGAACCTGGATATGGATATGGTGTGGCGGCTGGGAACAGAGCTGGGGGAAATGGGAAAGGCGGACCGGGACAAGCTGAGGCAATGGTTCAGCTTTTTGGCCATGGCTATCCGGGATGAGCTGGTGGTGTATAGCGGCAGCGGGGTTACCCTGTATAATCAGCAGGACAGCTTCAGGATAAATGAGCTGGCGAGCCAGCTTACCGAACATCAATTGATAGCCATGCTAAGGCTGGTCAGGGAATATCAGGGACGCTTGCGCTATAGAGTGTCTACCCGGCTGATGGTGGAAAGCTTTGCTATAAAAATAAAGGATTTATTGGAGGATTAAGGTGCAGACTGTAGTAGGTGTCCGCTTTAAGCGGGCTGGAAAAATATATTATTTTAGTCCAGGTAAGCTGGATATTGCCACAGATGATGATGTGATTGTGGAGACGGCCAGAGGCATCGAGTATGGTACGGCGGTAATTGGCCCCCGGGAGGTTCCGGACAGTGATGTGGTGCTTCCATTGAAGGAAGTGCTGCGCAAGGCCACCGAAGCCGATAAAAACAAGGTTATTGATAACGGCCACAAGGAGCAGGAGGCCTTTGGTATTTGTGAGGAAAAAATTCGTGCCCACAAGCTGCCCATGAAGCTGGTACAGGTGGAATATACCTTTGATGTGAACAAGATTATTTTCTATTTTACCGCTGACGGACGTATTGATTTCAGAGAGCTGGTAAAGGATTTGGCGGCGGTATTCCGTACCCGTATTGAGCTTCGCCAGATTGGGGTCCGGGATGAGGCCAAGCTTATGGGGGGCATTGGCTGCTGTGGCCGTCCATTGTGCTGCCACACCTTCCTGGGCGAATTTGAGCCGGTATCCATTCGCATGGCCAAGGAGCAGAATTTGTCCCTCAATCCCACCAAGATTTCCGGTATTTGCGGACGCCTGATGTGCTGTCTAAAATACGAAAATGAGTGTTATTGCGGCAAATCCCAGAAGCGGGTTAAGGTCAAGCCGCCAACTCAGGGCAGCAAGGTAATCACTGCCGAGGGCGAGGGCAAGGTAATCAATCTGAACCAGCAGCGGCGCACAGCCACTATTCTGCTGGACAACAGCAAGACCATTGTGGCCTCCTGGGAGGATGTTATTGAAAAGGACGAGGATGACATTTGATAGGGGGCGAGCTTGGGGATATGGAAATTGATCTGGGCCCTGATGAACGGCTGGATGATTTGCTCCTGAGCGGGCGGAAAATTATTCAAAATACCAGGGAGTTCTGTTTTTCCATTGATGCAGTGCTGCTGGCCCATTATCCCCATTATCATAAAAATTGGCGGGTATTTGACCTGGGCACGGGGACAGGGGTTATGCCCCTGCTGATTGCCGATGAGGTCAGGGAGGTTCACGGCCTGGAGCTTAATCCCGTAATGGCAGAGCTGGCCCAGCGCAATGTGCGGCTGAATCACCTGGAGGATAAGGTTACCATTACCCATGGTGACTATCGCCAAATCCGGGAGCTGTATCCGCCGGAGGCCTTTGACTGCGTTATCGTCAACCCACCCTATCGCCCCGTAAATCAGGGGAGGCTGAGTGCAATGGATGGGGTGGCCCGGGCAAGGCATGAGGTTACCGCTACCTTGGAGGATGTGGTAAAGGCAGCCCGCTATCTGCTGCGCTTTCGCGGCAGGCTGGCCATGGTCCATTTGCCGGAACGCCTGGGGGAAATTATTGTGGCACTGCATAACCATCAGATAGAGGTAAAACGGCTCCAGCTGGTTCAGCCCAAGCTGGACAAGACCTCGAATTTAATGCTGCTGGAGGGCGTCGTGGGAGCTGTACCCGGGGGAATGAGGGCCGAATTGCCCTTAATTGTCCACAATGCTGATGGCAGCTACACAGATGAAATCCTGCGGATTTACAACATGAAAAAGGAATGACCCATTCTATGTCAGAGGAAAATACAACTAAACCGGGCCTGCTGTACCTGTCGGCCACTCCCATTGGCAATCTGGAGGATATGACCTATCGCAGTGTGCGGATTTTGGGGGAGGCGGATCTTATTGCGGCGGAGGATACCCGCCATTCCCGCAAGCTGTTGTCCCACTTTGATATCCACACGCCCCTTACCAGCTATCATGAGCACAACAAGCTGGACAAGGGACCGGAGCTGGTGGAGCACATGCTGGCGGGCCGCACCGTCGTGTGCATCAGTGATGCCGGACTGCCCGGTATTTCTGATCCGGGTGCCCATTTGGCCATGCTGGCCATTGAGGCCGGTATTCAGGTAAGCCCCTTGCCCGGGGCCAATGCCGCTCTATCAGCCCTGATCTGCTCCGGTCTTGATACCACCGCCTTTACCTTTTATGGCTTTTTGCCCAGGACGGGAAAAAAGCGGCGGGAATTGCTGGAGCGTATCGCCAGGCGTCCCGAGACATTGATTTTTTATGAGGCTCCCCACCACCTGAAGGGAACCCTGGGGGATTTGCTGAAGGCCCTGGGTCCCCATCGACGGGCGGTAACTGCCCGGGAATTAACCAAGGCCTTTGAAGAATTTAATCGCCGCAGCTTGGGGGAGCTGGCGGCCTATTATGATGAGCATGAGCCCCGGGGGGAATTTGTCATCATAGTGGAAGGCTTTGATTTGAATAATGAGGTGGAGGCTGGGCCTAAACAGCAGTTGACACCGGCGGAGCTGGTGGCTAAACTGGAAAGGGAGGGCATGGGCCGCAAGGAGGCCATGCGGGAAGCTGCCAAACAATTGGGTATTAGCCGCCGTGACGTATATCAGGCCCTGCTGAATACCTGATTTACCGCCTATAGAGGACCGGCTCCCACCCCCAGCAATCCCCCCCTTCCCCGGCGGAAGGGCATAATACATTTTAGGAGGAAACTTTTCGTGAGCAACAAGAGCTTTTACATAACAACACCAATTTATTATCCAAGTGCCAAGCTGCATATCGGTCACGCCTACTGCACCACCATTGCAGATGCCGTGGCCCGCTATCATCGTTTGGCCGGGGAGGAGGTATTTTTCCTTACCGGCAGTGATGAGCATGGCCAGAAAATTCAGGAGAAGGCTGAGGCCGAAGGTATAAAGCCTATTGAATATACGGATAAAATCGTGGCCGGCTTCCAAAATCTGTGGAAGCTTCTGCATATTTCCAATGATGATTTTATCCGCACCACCCAGCCCCGCCATGAGAAGGTGGTTCAGGAGATTTTCCGCCGGGTATACGACAAGGGGGATATTTACAAGGGCTCCTACAAGGGCTTGTACTGTACTCCATGTGAGAGCTTCTGGACGGAGCTGCAGCTGGACGAAAACGGATGCTGCCCGGATTGCGGCCGCCCGGTAAAGGAAGTGGCCGAGGAAGCCTATTTCTTCAAGATGTCCAACTATGCCGACAGAATTTTAAAGCATATTGAGGATAATCCTGACTTCATTCAGCCCGTATCCCGTCGCAATGAAATGATTAATTTCATCAAGCAGGGTCTGGATGACCTGTGTATTTCCCGTACCTCCTTTGATTGGGGCATTCCTGTACCAATGGACGAAAAGCATGTTATCTACGTGTGGTTTGATGCCCTGACCAACTACCTGACTCCTATAGGCTTTTTGGATGACCAGGAGAAATTCAACAAATTCTGGCCGGCCGATGTTCATCTGGTGGGCAAGGAAATAGTCCGCTTCCACTCCATTATATGGCCATGCATTCTCATGGCCCTGGATTTGCCGCTGCCGAAGCAGATTTACGGTCACGGCTGGCTGGTGGTGGACGGTACCAAGATGTCCAAATCCCTGGGCAATGTTATTGATCCGATTGAGCTCATTGAAAAGTATGGCCCGGATGCCATTCGCTATTTCCTTTTGCGGGAAATTAACCTGGGTCAGGATGGCAACTTCTCCGAGCTGGCCCTGGTACAGCGGATAAATGCAGATTTGGCCAATGATTTGGGCAATTTGCTCCATCGCACCCTTAACATGGTGGGCAAGTTCCAGAATGGCCAGGTGCTGGCTCCCTCCGGCAGGTCGGCAATTGACGACTCCCTTATCAGCGATGCCATGGAGGCAGTACGGGCCTTTGATGAGGGTATGACCGGCATGAAGATAAGCAATGGGGTAAAGGCGGTATGGGCCTTTATCAGTCGGGCCAACAAGTACATTGATGAAACGGCTCCCTGGGCCTTGGCCAAGGATCCTGACAAGAAGCAGGAGCTGGCCAATGTTATGTATAACCTTATCGAATCCATGCGCATAATCAGCGTTCTCATTGCTCCTTATATGCCTGTTACGGCGGAAAAGGTTTGGCAGCAGCTGAATATTCCCGGGGAATTTAAGGATGTCCGCCTGGAGGATATCAGGACCTGGGGGGGAACACCGGCAGGTATGCATATTGGGGAGGCCCAGCAGCTGTTTCCGCGCATCGAGCTGGACAAGGAGGACAAGGTTCAGCCACCAAAGAAGGAAAAGCAGCCTAAGAAGGAGCAGGGGGAGAAAAAAGCGGCTGCCCCGGCGGAGGATGGTCTCATTACCATTGATGATTTCGGCAAGGTAAAGCTGCAGGTGGTGGAAATTGTGGAGGCTGAGCCGGTGCCAAAGGCCGATAAGCTGCTGAAGCTCATTGTTGATACCGGTGAGGGGAAGCGTCAGGTGGTATCGGGAATAGCCCAGCATTACGCAATTGATGAGCTTATTGGGAAGCGGGTAATTTTGGTAATGAATTTAAAGCCGGCCAAGCTGCGGGGCGTTGAGTCCCAGGGCATGATTTTGGCTGCCACCAAGGGTGACCAGCTGGAGGTTGTGACGGTGGATATGCCGGTGGGCAGTGTCGTACGATAAAATGATAACTTATTCAGGTGGAGTTTTAACTCCATCTGAATTTAGTTGAATTTTACCCAGGGCTTTGCGGACGTATCCAGGAGGCAACGCCTATTGGTTAATACGTCCCATGCATCGGATAAAATGAAGACCTACTCAGGCGGAGCTTTAGGCTTCATCTGAAATTACCGGAAATTTACCCGTTGACGTCGGATAAAGATGAATATTTGGGTTGCTGTATTCATACAGCAGCCCTTATTTATATAGAAAAAATAATTGAAAAAACATTGGAACTAAAGATAATTTAGAATAAACCAATTAATTAAAGGCTGTAGGGAGAATATTATAATGAAGGAAAATGCTCTGATCGATACCCATGCCCATATTAACAGTGAACAATTTGACCAGGACAGAGGAAAAATTATTACCAACGCATTGGAAAACAATATCGGTGCCATCATAAATATGGGGGACACCATCCAATCTTCACAGCAGTGTGTGGAGCTGGCTGAACAATATGCTATATGCTACGCCGGCGTTGGGGTTCACCCGGAGGAAGCCTTTGACATGGGGCAGCAGGACCTTGACCAATTGGCTGCTTTGGCACAAAATAACAAGGTGGTATGTATTGGCGAGATAGGGCTGGATTATTATTGGGAAAAGGACCGGGACAAGCGGGGGTTACAGCGGCGTATCTTTATTCAGCAGCTGGATTTGGCCCGTCAGCTGGCACTGCCTGTATGCATCCACAATCGGGAGGCCCATGGCGATACCATGGAAATCATTAAAAAAGAAGGAAAGGGTATTCGGGGGGTAATGCATTGCTTTTCCGGAAGCCTGGAAACTGCCCTGGAGCTGGTAAAGCTGGGCTGGTATATCGGTGTAGACGGTCCCCTGACCTTCAAGAATGCCGCCAAGCTGCCGGAAATCGTCCGACAAATTCCCCTGGAAAGAATTTTGGTGGAAACGGATTGTCCTTATATGGCCCCGTCACCTATGCGGGGAAAAAGAAACGAACCGGCCTTTGTAAGGTATGTGGCAGAAAAATTAGCTGAGTTCAGAGGGGTGGATTTTGAGGAAATTCAAAGGCAAACTACAATTAACGCCAAAGCACTGTATACAAGGCTTAAGTAGCTGCCAAAGGACAAAAAATACCAATGTGGGAGACGGCTGTCAATTTTCAGCCGTTTTTTCATTTATTTTTCATTTTTTGAGTATAATATAACCCCCAAAGTGGTGATTGTGAATTTCAAAAATTTGACAAGACTATTTTTTGCTGATATACTATCAACCATGTTTCAAAAGCAAAGGGAGGAATTGAATGAGTTTTGCTAAAATCCATGTCCGATGTATCCGGGATATCCGGTTCCTGATTTGCATTGGTTTACTGGCTGTGATGACCATGGTAACAGGCTTTGTGTCCCACAGACATGTAACAATTTCAGTGGATGGCCAGCGTATTGAGCTGAGCACTCCATATCACGTTGTGGACAATATCCTTACCCAGGCCGGAGTTACCAGAAATGAGAAGGATATATACAGGGTAACCGCTGATGAAAATGGCGATGAGGTCATCAACATCAGACGAGCTGTACCGGTTGTTGTTGAACACGAGGGCGAAAGGAAAGAGCTGGTTACAGCAAACGCCACGGTAGATGACATTATGATAGAGCTCGGCTACGTAGGTAACAGATATAAGATTGATAAAGCCGGAGAGACAGACGTTGTAGCTGGTATGCACATCAAGGTTACTGATGTACCAGTTGTTCCGGTAAATTCCGTACAAACCCCACAGGGGGCCATGACTTACAAGAGTCATTATACAATGGAGGCTACAGCCTATATTCCAAGTGATGGTGGTGGCAGCGGCATAACCGCTACCGGCATGGTCGCACAGCATGGAGTAGTTGCTGTTGATCCAGATGTGATACCGCTGGGAAGCCACGTGTTCATTCCAGGCTATGGAGTGGCCGTTGCCGGTGATACCGGTGGTGCTATCCGAGGCAATAGAATAGACTTGTGCATGAATACATATCATGAGGCCATCAGCTTTGGCCGTGGTGTGGTGGATGTGTACATATTAAACTAAAACCGGAGATTGCTTCCAGTCTGGAGGCAATAGAAAGCGGGGATTAGTAAGGATAACAACGGTCTTTACTATTCCCCGCTTTCTATTTTGTTCACCCCGGGTTAGCATTGACCATGATATATAAGGTGAATAAGGTGGAAATTGGTGGCACCCTAAGGCTTACGCTAACAAATGTTAATTTTACAATGAAATATTGCTTAATGGGAGTATTTGTTTTACAATAAAAGTCGACGATATGATTATTCACTGTAAATGAGGCTTGTGTATGGCATTAAAAGTAGATATTGATAATCTTCAACGTGCAACGGAAAAATTAATAAAGCGGTTGTTTGCCGAAGGCGTAGTGGATGCCTTGGCTGATGTGCTGGATGAGAATGTTATCGGCTTTAGTCCCTCCGGACACTATTATTCCCGGGGCAGCTGGGAGGTAAAGCGGTTTCTTCAGGGGGAATATGAACGCTTGGCTCCCTGCAGCATCAGTAAGATCCGCAGCCGCCAATTTGTTCGTGAGGGGCAGCTGTCTATTGAGTCCCACATCATTATGACCAGCCTCCAGCAACGTAAGCTGTTATTGTTAAATATCACTACCATGTATCGGATGGTGCCTGATGGGTTTACTATAAATGGCATAAATATGGCATTGGACTATGATCGGGAAAAGACCTATGAGCTGTTGACGGAGTCCAACGTCAGCGATTTGGAATTCCTGGCCTCCTATGATAGTGCCACCGGCTTATTTAACCGGGAAGCCTTCTGCATTCGGGCAGCGGATATGATGACCGATTATCCTGATAAGTCCTTTGACATTCTTCGTATCAATATTGAGCGTTTCAAGATTATCAATGAGATTTTTGGTGAGCAGCAGGGGGACAAGCTCCTTAATTATCTGGCCGGCTTTATGAAAAGCATTGACATGAAGCTGTGCCTTTCTGCCCGGCTGTATGCCGACAATTTTGTTATGTGCTTTGAGGCCAGGGAGGGGGAAGCAGAAAAGCTGATTTATACCATGCAGATAGTGGCCAACAGCTTTGAAATCTCCCACCATACAGTATTGACCTTTGGCCTATATCATGTGGATGACATGAGCATTCCGGTCAGCACCATGATAGAGCGGGCCAATATGGCCTTAAATCAGGTGAAGGGCAATCATGTAACTCCATATTGCGTATATGACGATAAGATGCGCAATCAGATGCTTCTGGAGCAGATGATTGTCAATGAATTCGATTCAGCCCTGGAGCATGGTGGCTTTAAGCTGTTTCTGCAGCCGAAATATGACCTGCGGACGGAACAGATTATTGGTTCAGAGGCATTGGTGCGCTGGATTAAGGAGGATGGCAGCAGTGTAGTGCCCTCCCTGTTTATTCCCGTTCTGGAACGAAACGGCTCCGTGTATGCAGTGGACCGGTATATATGGGAAGAGACCTGTAAAAGCCTCAGAAGGTGGACGGATTCAGGCAAGCTGGTAAAGCCTGTCTCGGTGAATGTGTCCCGTATCGATCTTTACGATCCGGATTTGATCAGCTTTTTGGTGGGACTTACCCAAAAATATGATATTCCCAAGAATTTGCTGGAGCTGGAAATAACCGAATCCGCCTATACCGATGACCCAAAGATGATTATGGAGGTTACGGAACGCCTTCAAAATGAAGGCTTTGTCATTTTAATGGACGACTTTGGCAGCGGCTATTCCTCCCTAAATATGCTTAAGGATATTCATATTGATATATTGAAGCTGGATATGGGCTTTTTGCGGAGCACGGACCAAACCGGCCGGGGAGGCAATATCCTGAGCGCTGTTGTTCAGATGGCCAAAAGCCTTAATCTGCATACCATTGCCGAGGGGGTTGAAACCAGGGAACAGGTGGATTTCCTAAAATCCATAGGCTGTTACTGGGTTCAGGGCTATTATTACTCCAAGCCCATTCCTGTGGAGGAATTTGAGAAGTTAATTTAAAAATATTTAAGCCTGTAGTAAGCTGCCTTACTACAGGCTTAAAATATTTTATAACATTTCCTTCAATTGATTGATTTTCCGTTGGTGGGCCTTTAGGGCGAAATCCAGCCGGGCATTTTCTTCCTCGGAATAACTGCCGCTCTCGATGGCCTGCTGAATTTTTTCTGCCCGGGCGGTGATATCCTTTATTTCGTCCTCCAGAGGCTTCCTTTCCTCCAGGGCAATGCCGTAAATTGTGTGAATGTTATCGATAATGTGCTGGGCATAGCCCCGCTCGGCTGACACCTCCTCCAGGTAATGGGCTACCTCATATATAATATCAAAGGGGCTGGCCGCCTGCTGGATCATGTCCAGGAGCTTCATTTTTATTTCCTCCTGCATGCCGTGGGCCATATCAATAAGCTGCTGATTGTTATGTTCCTCCATACCGTTCACCTCTGAAGGTAATTAAAGCATAAGCAGAAGTATACTGCAAGAGGTTATTTATTTCTATCATGAAAATATGTTATAATAGTCCTTGTCATTTGTGACGGATTTATCCACAGAAAATGGGATAACAGGAAACAAAACATTGTTGATATACAGGGTTATCCACTGAGTTATTCACAAAATGGGGGATAATGTGGATAACTTATTAACAATATTCACAGTAATAGGCTTTGGAATAATGTTCAATATTAGGAGTTGGAGTTATGGAAGGAAAAAATCTGAAACGGGGGCTGAAGAACCGACACCTGCAAATGATGGCCCTGGGGAGTGCCATCGGAACAGGGCTTTTTTATGGTTCGGCCTCTACGATAGCCCTTACCGGTCCCTCGGTAATGGTGGCCTATCTTATTAGCGGCGTGGTGATATATTTTATCATGCGGATGCTGGGGGAAATGTCGGTACATGAGCCGGTGGCCGGCTCCTTCAGCTATTATGCCACCAAATATTGGGGCGGCTTCCCCGGCTTTTTGGCTGGCTGGAATTATTGGTATTGCTATATTATGGTAAGTATGGCGGAGATTACCGCCGTAGGTATATATGTAAATTACTGGTGGCCGGAGGTGCCCCAGGTAGTGGCCATTCTCAGCATGATACTTTTGGGGGCCTATCTGATTATTACCAATCCAGTGGGGTATCCGGGAAATATCAGCAATCTGTGGAGCTATGGCGGCTTCCTCCCCAATGGCGTGTGGGGCATGGCCATGGCCTGCGTGGTGGTGCTGTTTTCCTATGGCGGAATTGAGCTGTTGGGTATTTCCGCCGGTGAAGCCGAGGATCCGGATCGGTCCATTCCCAAGGCCATAAATCAGGTTATTTGGCGAATTTTGATTTTTTACGTGGGGACCATGTTTATCCTTATGTGCCTGTGGCCATGGAATCAGGTGGGAATGGAGTCCAGTCCCTTTGTTCAGATTTTCGATAATGTAGGTATTCCGGCGGCGGCCCATATTCTTAATTTCGTGGTATTATCGGCAGCGGTGTCTGTATACAATTCTGCCATTTACAGCAATTCCCGTATGCTGTACGGCTTGGCCGACAAGGGAGATGCCCCACAGCTATTCAAAAGGGTATCCTCCCGGGGCGTTCCATATATTGGCACCCTGGTTT
The DNA here is from genome assembly GCF_947302755.1 of uncultured Anaerovibrio sp. GTDB lineage: Bacteria > Bacillota > Negativicutes > Selenomonadales > Selenomonadaceae > Anaerovibrio. The sequence goes on along the minus strand of NZ_CAMYWM010000006.1, from coordinate 24,106 downwards.
CATCGGGGATTACCCTGATAATTGTCCTGATGAATTACTTGTTTCCCAGCCAGATTTTCATGTATCTCTTTGCGGTGGTTATAATTTCCGCAGTTATTAACTGGGTATGCATTACCATGACCCACATGAAGTTCCGTCAGTATTGTCAGGAGAATAATATTCACTCCAAATTCAAGTCTGTTTTCTATCCACTTACAAATTATCTTTGCCTGCTGTTCTTGGGCGGGGTAATATTTATGATGTATCAGATACCGGATATGAAGAATGCGGTCTTTGCCCTGCCGGTTTGGCTGTGCATTCTTTATGCCGGTTACCGCTTTAAGCTTAGCCGGGAAAAGCGAAGTTAAACTGTGAGGGGACTATAGGGGAAGAATTATGTCAGAGAATTTATCAATTTATAATCGAATAAAGGAGGCAATGCTGCCGGATGGCACCTTGCCGGAGGATTTTGTACTGCGCCAATTGCCGGACCAGGGCTTGCGGTTTGCCGATGGGGCTATTGACGGTACTGTCCGTTATCACATGGGGCCGACGAAAAATCCTGATATCAGTGCCTTGACCTTGGTGCTGGAGATGGCCTCCCAGGAACGCTTTAAGGATTCGGCCAACGCCCTTATTACTTATTTTCAAAATGGTGGGGTAATGCTGCCGGTGATGGATGCGGTTCAGGATTGGGTTTTTGAGCATCCGGAGAAGCTATCCCCGGAGGCATTGGGCCGGTTTTGCATGACCCTGCTGGTTCAGAGTGAGGATGTGGAATCAGTCAAGTTTGCCATCACCATTTTGGAGCTGCTGGATCGGGAGGAAAGCCAGGAGCTGAAGGATATTCTGCTGGTGCTGGCGGCCTCGGAGGAGCTGACCCTGTTCTGTCTGTTTTTGTTGGGCTCCTTTGAGGAGGGCAATGCCCTGATATATTCTCTGGCCAAGCGGCTGAAGGGTTGGGGCAGAATACATGCGGTAAGTATGCTGAAGCCGGAAAATGACGAAATTGCCCAATGGCTGTTGGAGGAGGGCTGGCAGAATACCATTATGCCGGAATATTCCGCCATTGTAGCCATTAAACGGGGGGGCCTGCTGGAGAAATTGTCCTCTGAGAAGGTGGGAAGGCAGGATTTCATTTTGGCCGGTAAGCTGATTGGCTCCTCCCTGGAGGACAGCCCTGTTCCCGGTCTCAGTAAATACAAGAAGACCAACCAGCTTTTGGGGCTTTACCTGCAGCTGGCCGACACCTATGCTGCCGGGCTGGAGGATTACAGTAATATTTTTGATATCAGAGACTTTTTGGGTAAGGGTGATCTGGCGGACAAGGACAGTTTATTGAAGAAGGCTGATGATATCCTGGCCTCCCATGCTTGTATTGACTGTGTGGAGACTGCCATGGATGCCGGGGAGGGCTTCTATCTTGGAAAGGCACTGGGCCTTGATTATGGGGATAGGGCCATGGCAGCCCTGCGGCGGGATTGGCGGACCAAATATGATATGATTGATTTGCTGCTGCCGGAAAAGCTGTATGTGGATGAAATCATCGCCCTCTTTGAGGAGGAGCTGCCCCTGGAGGATATGGCCTCCGGCCCGGAAAACGAAATGGGCAATGATGAACGGTTTGCAGAGCATGGCATCCTGTCCTACGTTATTCAGGGGCTCCAGGCAGTACCCGGCAAGGGCGAAGGGCTGATATGTGCCGGTCTCTGTTCCCCGGTAATCGGTACCAGAAATATTGCCCTTAACACGGTGGATAAGTGGCGTAAGGCGGATTTTCAGCTTACCCCGGCTATGGAGGCTGCCATAGAACGCCTGAAAAATACTGAGGTAAACAAGCAGACCAAAAAACGTCTGGAAAATTTCTGATAAACCCATTGAAACATTTAGCACAATAGTTTATAATTATACAGTATCGCTGGTGTAACTCAGTTGGTAGAGTACCTCATTCGTAATGAGGGAGTCGCGGGTTCAAGTCCTGTCTCCAGCACCATGTAAGCTAATCCCTGTCCTTTGGCAGGGATTTTTTTATGGCGAATAATATAAAAATATGTTATTGTCGAAGTTATGGCCATGGCAGAGGCGGTTACAGCTTGGCGAAATACCAGGGGGTAATATTTCCCTATATTTGTTAAATTTGGGCCTCTAATTTGCTCATAAAATATATCAAGTATTTTTATGTAACAAATTTAACATTTTTATATTTGTTACACCAATCAAGTGTTTTTACAAAAGTATTGGTAAAAACATCATACCTTTTCTTGAGACTAAAATACTAACATTTCATTTTTTATCCTGATTATGTTGACACAATCTAATGATATAAATAAAATAGTTGTATCTTTTTTAGACTTTAGTTTTCTGTTTAAAATTTGTTTGATAAATATTTATTGGGATGGTAATTTCAAGTTGCAATAACAGGAAAGGGTTGTATAAATGTGAAAAAAATATTTTGTGCCGGACAACGTTCCTTTATGAGCTCTTATATTAAGAGGGGCTTGTTGGGGTTCGTTGTTTTTGGTTTAGAATTTCCAGTAAATATGGCCTACTCCGCTCCCGAAGCTGTGGAGCCGTGGGTTTATGATTCCATTTTACAATTGGCTGCTGAAGGATATCTGGAGCTGCCGGAAAACTCCCTTGGCACCTATTCCCGAAAGGAATTAAGCAATATGGTGGCCAAGGCACTGAATGAAATGGAAAAAAGACGTTCGGGCAGTATCGTGGATGAGTATGCCCGTATTTCCCGTTTGGTGGTTATGGACGAGGTCCAGCTGAAGATATTTGAGGAACAGGCCAAAAAGGCACATGCTTTATATAATTCTGCCCATGATAAGGCTGCCAGGGAGGCCGAAATATATTTGCGCCGTTCCATGAATGGACAAAATCGCCTGGAGGTAATGGGGCCTACCAAGGAGAAGCATGATATTGCCCAGGACAGATATGAAATTGCGGCCCATGATTATGCTGAAGCAGTAAGCCGGGTTGATCAGCGGAGAAAGCTGTTGGCATATGCCAAACAGAAGCAGCAGGCCCTGTTTTATAACATGAGTGGTGGGGAGACCAATAAAAACAGAGCTATACCGCCAAATCCCTATGTGTCCTCCGGGGCACCTGCTCAGGTATACAGCAATACGGTGCCGGACAATGCTATGCCAGATAATGGGGTGCCATATAATGGAATGCCTAATAATGGTGCGCCTTATAATGGTATGTCAAATAATGGGGTACCATACAGTGGAATGCCTAATAATGGTGTGCCTTATAATTGGATGCCAAATAATGGGGTATATAATGGTGCCAATTACAGTATGAACGACTCTGCCCTGGATAATGCCGGTCGTCTTCGGGCCGAATTCCTTACTGAGCTGGAGGAGGGGGGAGAGACGGATGCATACAATGCCCGTCAGCAGCTGTCCTCCCATATTCCAGTTAGCGATATACCTGACCAAAAGTTTAAGCTGGATACGGAGCTGCGGGTGGATTCCCGTCATTCTGACGGGGAGCATGGCGATGGGAACAGGACGCGGGTTCGGGCCCGTCTGTACCCGGATTATGATATTGACGGTAATTGGCATGCAAAGGGTATGGTCGAGGCCGAGAAATTTATTTCCGGTGAAAACAACGACGACGATGCCCATGTACGCCTGGATCGGTATTATTTAAGTGGAAATATTGGTACGGTGCATACGGATGCAGGTGTATTTGGCAATGTTATGGCTGAGGGCAATATTTACGACAGTAAATATAAGGGGATACGCCTCTCCACAACAGATACTCCGGTGCGTTATACCTTTGAATATGGTAATTTAGGTTATGATACCATGAAGCGGTCCTTTGATTTTCTTGCTTCCTACAAGGGACCGGATTATAGCGTTGATGCCGGGTATTATAACTTTAAATATGACAATAATATTACACAGCACATTTATATGGGCAGTTACAAGCATAATGTGGGTATCTTTGACCTGGGAGGCATGGTCCTATACGGCAAGCAGAATAATTTGAGCGGAAAAACCGGTTATGTTTTGTCACTGTCCTATCAGCCGGCGGACAGCTGGCGGCCTTATACCTTCCAAAGCTGGCTGAAGTATTATTATCAGCCTACTGCCACCTATGTAAGTCACACCATGAATGGTATGGCTGACCGCATGCGTACGCATGGGGGCTTTAAGGGCTTCGGAATCGGGGTTACCTACAATCTGCCTGATGCCTGGGCTGTGGGACTTGAGTTCTATAGCCTCAGTGATCTGGATTATGGTCATAGGAGCAATACAATTTGGGGCTATATTTCCAAGAGCTTTAAAAATTACACTGAATAAGGTTTATTTTACACGGGGAAATGCTGTAGTGTTTCAACCGGTAAAGGGTTTGGCCCGTTAAATTAGGAGGTATTGTACTGTGGATTATAAGAAGCTGGGCTTAATTGTGTTTACTGCCCTTGCTGTGTTAGTTGGTTCCCTTATATTTATTCGGGATAATATTGTTGAAAAGAAGGAATTTGTACAGGATATCACCGATCTGAGCAAAAATTATGAAGCTCTGGAGGAAATCAATGAAGCTGCCACCAAACGGCAGGAGCCTGACCTCAAACCGGTGGAGGTTATCACTACCCTTCAGGATGGATCACCGCGTATCGCCATTGTTTTCGATGGAATGCCGGATTATCCCACCACGGCCGGTCTGCTGGACGTATTGAAAAAGCACAAGGCTGAGGCGGTATTCTTTTTGGAGGGGGAAAATGCGGCTGATGTGCCGTCGGTTATTAATATTATTCGTGGGGCAGGTCAGGAAATAGGAAATTATACCTATGTGGGACTGGCCGCCATGGAAAAATGCTCTGTGGAAAGACAGCTTACGGAAATATGCCGGACCCAAAAGGTTATTGCCATGCATGACCCGATACAGCCCACCCTTTTTCGGGCTCCCCGCACGGTCTACACCGATGATTTATTAAAATCCCTTCGGGCAGCCGGACTGGAATACGCTGTAAAGGAAAATGTTCGGTATCAGCCGGGAACCGTTCATAATCAGGCTGAAGCCAATGCCTATGTGTCAGCCATCGCCAATGGCAGCATCGTGGCCATTGCCGCCAATCGTCCAGTGGAGCAAAAGCTGGCTGATCCTATGGTGCTGAATGAAAAACCGGCCATAGACATGAAGCCTACCATAAAGGACAACAATTCAGCTCCGGTTGTTCCAAAGCTGGATTTACCTGAGGAAGTGGATATGCTGCTGACGGCCTTGGACCAGCGCGGCGTTGCGGTGGTTTTTGTGAACCAATTCAGAAAAATCCATTATATACCAGCTAATATTGGAGTTCCAAAGGATAACAAAAAAGGAGGCTCTGATTAAATGACCCAGAAAAAACAGCCGCCTGCGGATGTGCTCTATGAGGAGAAGGCTGATCGCCGCTTATTGTCATATGTTCCGGATGAAAGCGGTCTCAGAAGTAATCACGACCGTCGCGGTCATCATGAAGTGGACGCTGACGGTAAAATTGACTACAGACTGTACGAAAAGGAGGATAAAAGCGGTCAGCGTTATATGGTGGATTATGACGTTACCGTTTCCTTTTATTATCAGGGACAACGGGAGCAGTTTGTGGCCAAGGCTGTTGATATAAGTACCACGGGAATGCTGTTAAGGCTGCCCCTGGGCAAGGAACAGCTCATTAAGGAATCGGATAAGCTAAAATTAAAATTTAAAATTACGCCAGGCTCCATGCCGGAGGGGTATGAAATGAAGATCAGCTCCCTAAAGGCTACCTGTGTCCGCCTGTTTGACAGGGGAGATGGCTCCGTATTGTGCGGCGTTGAATTTACGGATACCCTGGCCCAGTATGCGGCCCACAAGCGGCAAAACTACCTGTTGGCCGCCTCTGCCTTTTGCCTGGGGATAGTAACCCTGGTAATTATTCTGATGCGGGCCGAGTCCGTGGTGTATTTCCGCTTTAATCGCTGGCTTTACCTTTATAGTATTATTGCGGCCACCTTCCTTTTATCAAGGTATTTTTTTGCCACCTTTTACCGTCCTGTAAAGATAAATCCTGATTTTACGCCGGGGGTTACCATAATTGTGCCCTGCTTCAACGAGGAGAATTGGATAAAAACTACCATCTTAAGCTGTATAAATCAGGATTATCCCCCGGAAAAGCTGGAGGTTATCATCATAGACGATTGCTCCAATGACAGCTCGGTGGAGCAGATAAGGGGAGCTATCCAGGAAATTAAAGCTTCAGATACGGCCCAGGGAGGCTATATGGTGGAGGAACGTATCCGCTATATAGTTCAGCCATACAACCAGGGTAAACGGGAGGCCATGGCCCGGGGGGCCAAGGAGGCCAAGCATGAGCTGCTGGTATTCGTGGATTCGGACAGCTTTTTGGATCCCTTTGCCATTCGCAATATTGTTCAGCCCTTTAAGGATAAGGAAATGGGCGGCGTATCCGGCCGTACCGATGTGGCCAATACCTATACCAATACCCTTACCCGTATGCAGGCAGTACGGTACTATATTGCCTTTCGTATTATGAAGGCGGCAGAAAGCTTCTTTGATTCAGTTACCTGTCTGTCCGGGCCTTTATCCTGCTATCGTCGTGATTTGGTGCTGAAATATTCCGATGCCTGGCTCAATCAGACCTTTTTGGGCCAAAAGGCCACCTTTGGCGATGACCGGAGTATGACAAATTTCATTTTGCGTCACCACCGCACCTCCTATCAGGATTCAGCGGTTTGTAGGACCATTGTACCAAACAGCTATGCCATGTTCCTGAAGCAGCAGATGCGCTGGAAACGCTCCTGGCTCCGTGAGTCCCTGATTGCGGCCCGTTATATATGGAAAAAAGAGCCCTTTATGTCCTTGAGCTTTTACATGGGCCTGGTGGTACCGATTGCGGCACCTATCATCGTGCTTTATAACCTGATTTATGTTCCCATAATGCATCGGGTATTTCCAGTAACCTTTGTGGTGGGCATGCTTCTGATGTCCCTGATGATGAGTATGGCCCAGCTGTTCCTTAGACGGAGCACCACCTGGATTTTTGGAATGTGGTTCTGCCTTTATTATGAAATGGTACTTCTTTGGCAGATGCCCGTTGCCTGGTTTACCTTCTGGAAATCTACCTGGGGAACCCGCTTGACCCCTGCTGATTTGAAAGAGATGGAAAAGAAGGGTAAAAAAATGGAGAGAAAGGAACAAAAGCAGAATGAGCCAGAATGAAAGTAGGGATGGACGAATCCGTTCCCTGGGTGATGAGAAATATTCTGCCCGTAAAAATATGATAAAGCGGATACGGGTGATTATCGAGCTGATTGTGGTTGCCCTGATGTTTTTTGTCCTTTATACCTTGTTTTACAGCCTGGACACCTACAAGCCCTATGATACAGCCGGGGGCACTGCAGGTGACCGGGATACCGGATTTGTGGCACTTTCCTATTTTGGCGTGGATCGTATAGGTGATACCTCCACCCTTATCAGTCAAAAGCAGCTGGATAAGCATTTAAGCGCCTTAAAGGATCAGGGCTACGTTACCATTACTCAGCAGGATATCAGGGAATATTATGAGCAGGGGCGGCCCCTGCCGGAAAAATCCCTTTTTCTGATGTTTGAGGATGGGCGGCGTGATACAGCCATATTTTCCCAGCCTATATTGGAGCATTTAAATTTCAAGGCCAGCATCATGGGCTATGGGGAGAATATTGAATCAAGGGATTTAAAATTTCTAAAGCCCTCTGAATATTTGGAGCTGGAGGAGTCCAGCTTTTGGGAAATCGGTACAAACGGCTACCGGCTGGAGTATATAAATGTCTTTGACCGGTATAATAATTACATTGGGGAAATAGATCCATTGCGTTATGCCATGCTGACTCCTTATTTGGAGCGTCACTACAATCATTATCTCATGGATTATATCCGGGACAAGGATGGAATTCCCAAGGAAAGCCATGACCATATGGTACGGCGCATAAGCTACGATTTTAAACGCATTAGGGATGTGTATACCGAAGGGATTGGCCGGGTTCCGGCAGTGTATGTGCACATGCATGGAAACACGGGAAAATTTGCCAATAACAATGCTGTCAGTGTCGTTAATGAAAAGTGGATTAGGGACCTTTTTTCCATAACCTTCAATCGTGAGGGTTATTGCTTTAATCAGCGCAACAGCAGTATTTATGACCTTACCAGAATGCAGCCCCAGCCCTATTGGCCGATTAATCATCTGCTCATGCGGATTAAGTATGACGTCAATACACCTATTGAATTTGTAACAGGGGATGCCGGGCGGCAGGAGCAGTGGAAATTGTTGGAGGGTGCCGCGGAGCTGGAGGACGAAACCTATACCCTTACTACCCTTCCTGAGGGGGTGGCTGTTTCCCAGATTCGGGAGAGCAGTAACCTTCATAATATTAAGGTTACGGTAAATTTGTTGGGTAATGCCTTTGGGGCACAGCAGATTTTCCTGCGCAGCGATGTTAACCGGCAAAATTATATTTGTGTGGAATTGCTGAATAACAGACTGGTGGTAATTGAAAAGACTGGAGACAAGACCAGGGAGCTTCCGGTGAGGAAAATAAACGGGAAGCCGAGGTTCAGGAAAACATGGCCTTTGCCCGCTATGCTACCTCTACCCAGCAGGCAGAAGAGTATTACGCCAGGGCTAAAAATCGTGAAGCTATGCCTGCAGCCTCTATTCAGGATGGGGCTGAGCCCTATGAGCACGTTCAAAGCTTCCATAGACGGGGTAACCACAGGCTGGAAATTGACTTAAAGGATGAGGTGCTGCGCCTAACGCTGGACGGCAAAGGAGTTGACCAGGAAATAATAGTTCACGACACGAACCATGGCAGCGTATTTTTAGGTGCCTCATGGCAGGGTGAGGGCTGGAGCCAGAGAAATCTAGCCGATGATGTCTACGATGCTGTTTTTGAAAAATTTACCATTCGCACCAATACAGGAAAAGAGCTGAAGGATGAAAAGGTGCTGTTTACCACTGAGCTCACTGGCTGGGATAAGTTTTTATTTGATGCAAAGAGTGTGTGGGAGAGTATTCTTTTCTGGTTCTTACGCAACGGTTAAAGGAGCTGGATGCTATGAAACGGAAACTACATATGTTTGTCCTTGGTGCCGCTGTGCTGCTGATGTCCGGCTGCGCCCAGGGGGCTTCCTCCCTTTCGGTGGGAAGCCATGAGCCTGTCGTGCTTTCCGCCTGGATAGCCTCATGGGATGAGGAAAAGGGGCTGAAGGAATATGGGGACATCAAAAATCGCCTTGTCGGTGTATCCTGCTTTATGGCCTATTATGACCAGGAGGATAAGCTGTTCATTCCGGAGGAAACAAGGAAAATTGCAGCCCTTGTAAAAGAGGAAAAGCAGGAACAGCGCTACATATCCTTTACAAATGATTGGAAAAATGAACAGGGCAAGGTGATTAACAAGGATACGGAGCTGCTGAGACGCCTGTTTGCTGATGATAAACACAAGGAACAGACCATAGCAGAGATGCTCCAGGTGGCAAAGGAGCTGCAGTGTACCGGCATAGAGCTGGATTATGAGTCCTTTTTCAAGGACAGTGATTTGTTGCAGAAATATTTGTCCTTTACCTATAAGCTTTCCTCGGCCTGCATTAAGGAGGGGCTGTCCCTGCGCATCGTTTTGGAGCCCGGAATGCCGATGGATGTCGGCCTTTGCAGGGGACCGGAATACGTGGTTATGTTTTACAATCTTCATGGCAGGCATAATGGACCGGGGCCAAAGGCTGACAGTGAATTTATAGCCAAAACCATCAAAAAAATGGAAGCCATACCCGGCAAAAAGGCTGCTGCCTTTGCCACCGGCGGCTGTCTGTGGGAGGATTATGGCCTGTTGGGCCTGCAGCATGGGAAGATACGCTTCCTTGATGAGGATGAGGCTGTTGAGTTGGCCAAGGCTCACCAGGTTACTCCAGAACGGGATGAGGCCAGCTATGCCATGCACTTTACCTATAAGGAGGCTGGCCATGACTACGAGCTTTGGTATGCTGATAATAAAACCCTTCAGGCTTGGATCAAGGCGGCGGCCGATGGGGGAATTAAACGGGTTAGCCTTTGGCGTCTTGGGGGCAATTATCGGATAAAGGAATTCCATGCAAACTGATTGTTCTGTACTATATTGAAAGGAGCATAATGATACAAGTGAAAGGGTCCGTGGTGCGGGTAGCAGTAATGGCCTTGTTGGGCCTGTCAGTGTTTTTGGCATCTGTGTGTGCGGCTCCCGTAGATGAATTTAGGGAGTTACGGATGCAAAATGGCGGTCAGCTGGCTGAACAGCAGCGGTTTTTGCTTACAACTGACCGGGCAGTAATCTTAACCTTCGGGGGACTTTCCAAGGAGCTTCCCCTAAGGAATATATTGAATTATATGGCGTCAGAAAAACTGCGGGGGAGCTTCTTCGTTACAGAACGGGAGCTGGGTAGAAATCAGGACAATATACAGCTTATCCGTGAATACGGTCAGGATTTGGCCATAGGTCTGGTTCCCACCCGGGAGGGGGATTTTTATTACTATTGCGGACAAATACAGCGCATCAGGTCAGCGTTAAATCAGGCCTATGGCTTTGACAGCAGCTTTGTGCGCATCATGTCTGCCGGCGGGGATGCTGACGCCATGCGTGAGGCTGTATCGGCCATGGGCTGTACCCTGGTGGGCCAGGGTCTCAATGTGGTTCAGTCCAAGCACAGGTCGGCCCAAAGTCCGGAGGAGGTTATGCCACAAATTTTTGGTAAATGGACTACATCCCTTAATCGGGGTGAAATTGTTTATCTGCGTACCGATTTTTATGATAATGATTTTTTGGCGGCGCAAATGCTGCAGGCTATAAAAGAACAGAAAATTGATAATATCGCTTATGCCCCCCAGTCTCAGCAAGGCACCGGGGAAGAAAATGATTATTCCTATCACACGGCTTCACTGGCTGATGTTGGCAGTGAGGGGTATCTGGGCTATAGTTATCCGGTAAATGTACAGGCCCTGCCGGAGGAGATGCAGCCGGACTACGGTACCAACTGGGTGACGGAGGAGAATTTTACGGAGGCATTTCTCAGCCGGTACATTGGTGCCCCGGAGGTTAATGTCAACGACCGTATGTTGAATTTTAGCCGTTCCCAGATGATATATGCGGATAAAACCGGGCTGATAAAAAATGCTCCGCCAAAGACGGTGTTCCTTACCTTTGATGACTGGGGCAATGATGATTCTATCAATAAGCTCCTGTATGTGCTGCATAAGCACAAGGTACATGGCACCTTCTTTATCATTACCAGGAATATGCTGAACAATCCCAATTTGCTGCGGGCCATCGCCCTGGAGGGAAACGAGATAGGCAGTCATACCAACAATCATATGGCTATGGCCACCTATGATGAGCACAATAACATGATTCCCGGCGAGGATGCGGCAGAGTATTGGGAGGATGTTGCCACATCATATCCTAAGCTGTTGTCTGTAGTAGGGGATATCCGGTTGGAAAACAACCGGCCGGCTCTTACCAGACTCCTTCGGCCACCTACCCTGGCCGTAAGCAAAATGGGTGTACAGACTATTTTAAATGCCGGCTTCACCTATATAGTGAATGGTTCAGGCAGTACCGAGGATTACGGGGCTGTATCCTTGCAATCCTTGGTTGGGATCATGAATAACATTGTCCACGATAAAAAGGGCAATGTTCAGCGGGGGGCCATCCTGATTATGCATATGAGCTCCACTGCACCTCTTACACCAATAGCGTTGGATATTCTCCTGACGGCCAATGACAGACTGCCTGAGGGACATCCGGGAAAATTTAAGGTTGGACTGCTGGGGGATTATCTGAATGATGGATATGACCAGCGGATGAAAATGGATAAAACACGTAATCCACGGGATTATTAATATTTATGGAAAATCGGACTGGCCATTACAGTCCGGTTTTTTAGTGTGGGGCTGAAAGGCTAAAAAATAATAATTTATTCATAAAATGCAGGAATTGCAGGGCAAGGTGGAGAATAATTAAAATAGGTTATTTTATGGGTTTTCACATTATGCAGGGGGGCAGTAAAATGCGTTATAAGCATAGAATGTATTTTAAATATATTAATCTTAAAAATTTCTTTTGCCTCATTACCCTATTGGCCTGCTTGCTGGGGGTATTTAAGGGTATGCCTGTTACACCGGCGGTGGCCAATAATGAAAAAATCGTCCGTATAGGTTATTATGAAAATCCGCCATTCCAGATTGGGGCGACGGTTGATATGACCAAGGACGGCTATGCCTATGATTATTTGCAGCGTCTGAAATTATACAACAACTGGAAATATGAGTACGTGTACGGTTCTTATGGCAAGCTATATAGTAAGTTGCTAAACGGGGAAATAGACCTGTTGGCGGGGTTGGCCTACACGCCGGAGCGGGCTTCCGTCATCAGCTATCCCCGGGATGCCATGGGGGAAACCAAGTATTATTTCCTAAAGCTGTCCTCCAACAGCCAGATTACTTCGGAGCTTTCTACCATAAATGGCAAGAGAATTGGTGTCTTAAAAGGGGCACAGGTTGGTGTGGTAAATCAGTATCTGGCGGAGCATAATCTAAGCGCTCAGCTGGTAGAGTTCGGTGACATAAAGGAACGGGACGAGGCCATTATTGACGGACAAATTGATATTATGATGGCTGAAAGTGACGGTACCTCCCCCGATGTGGGGATTGAAGTGTTTGCCGACGTGGGCTCCAGTGCTTATTATCTGGTGGCAAATAAGGCCCGGCCGGATATTTTGGAGGATTTAAACAAATCCCAGGAGCTGATGAAGCGGGAAAATCCCCATTTTATAAATGACCTGTCCAGAAAATGGTTCAAAAAATCAATTCTGACTACCACCCTGCTGCCGAATGAGCGCAAATGGCTGGATGAGCATGATACCTTTAAGGTTGGGTATTTAACGGCATTTCTTCCGTACAGTGCCAAAGATGAAAGCGGTAATGTTGTAGGCGTTATTACGGACATTGTGCCGGAGATATTCAGAGTTCTCGGAGATGCGGATATTAAGATAGACTATGTGGGCTATTCTACAGCCGAGGAATTAATAAATGCCCTGCACAATCAGGAAGTGGATGTTGTTTTTCCTGGTTTGTCCAATGCCTGGATTTCTGAGCAGCATGATATTATCACCAGTGAGCCGGTGGTAAATTCCAATTTTAATATTTTATATGCCGGAGCCTACCCTGATATGAGCCGGGCCCGGATTGCCATATCCCGCCGCAATGGTATCATGGATCCATTCAGAAAATTATTTTATCCTAAGAATGAAGTCCTGTATTTTGATGATATTGATGACTGTATGGATGCCGTTAAACGGGGGGAGGCAGATGTTATTATCGTCAGTGAGCTCAGAACAGAGTATCTGCTGCGGCGGAAGGAAAGCTACAAGGATTTAAATACAGCTCAGCTGACCAATGATGTGGATCTTGGCTTTGCCGGGCTTACTACAAATCCGGAAATTATTCGGCTCATAAACCATGGACTTAGTCTGATAGATGATGATTTTGCCCTGACCCATGCTTACAGCTACATGCCAAAGCATGAGGTATCTTTACTAAATTTCTTCAAAAATAATATATGGGTTCCGTTATTGGGACTGATGTTGTTCTTTTCGGTGATTTTCTACTTTGTTATACGGGAAAATCGGAAAAACAGGGAACATCTTGCAGAGTCTGAGGCTCATCGTATGGAATTGTCTGACAAGGTGGAGGAGATTTCCGTTCTTAATAATGAATTACAGGATCGGCAGGCCCGCCTTGAGGAGTACGCTTCTGAGACAGAGACTCATCTGATGGAAACCAAGGCTTTAAATGCCCTGCTACAGGAGCAGCAGACCAAGCTGGAGGAGTCCATAGAGGCGGCTGAGGCAGCCAATAAAGCCAAGTCTACCTTCCTGTTCAACATGAGCCACGATATCCGTACTCCGTTAAATGCCATAATAGGCTTCACGGAGCTGGGGGAACGGGATCCGGACAATATAGCCAAAAATACTGAATACCGGCAAAAGATAAAAAATGCCAGCCATCAATTATTGGATATTTTGAACAGTATTTTGGAAATGGCCCGGATTGAAAACAAAAATATGTTCATTGAAGAGGAAATAACTGATGCCAATGAGCTGTTTGATTCCTGCCTGATAATGTTTGAGGGCGATATGAGGAAGAAGAATCTCACCCTGACATCATCCTTTGATATACAGCACCGATTTTTGTACATTGATGGTACTCATATGTCAGAGGTGGTAATGAATGTTATCAGCAATGCGGTGAAATATACCCCGGAGGGGGGAAATATCTATGTTACGGTTAAGGAGTTGCCGGGAGATACCGATGGGGAGTGTATTTTGGAAATCCGGGTACAGGATACTGGTATTGGTATGTCCAAGGAATTCGTCACTCATATCTTTGAACAATTCTCCCGGGATCGTAACAGTACCCAGAGCGGTATCCAGGGAACGGGTCTTGGCATGGCCATAGTTAAGTCCCTTGTGGGTAAAATGAGGGGCACTATTAATGTCAATAGTGAGCTGGGAGTGGGTACAGAAATTATTATTTCTACACCACACCGTATAGGTGAGCTGCCGTCGTCGGAAGAAAATGACCAAAACGATGAGGAAAAGGCTGACTTTAGCGGAAAGCGTATTCTCATGGCAGAGGATAACGACCTTAACGCAGAAATTGCCACCTTTGTTTTGGAGGACGCCGGCTTTGAGGTGGAAAGGGCAGTGGATGGTATTGAATGCTTCAATATGCTGATGAAGCACGATATAGGGTATTATGACCTGATTCTTATGGATATTCAGATGCCAAATCTGGATGGCTACGGTGCCACTGAGAAAATACGGCGACTGGCGGATGGTGGCCGTTCGAAGATTCCGATAGTGGCCCTGACGGCCAATGCTTTCAAGGAGGATCAGGAAAAGGCCTTTGCCGTGGGAATGAATGCTCATTTGGCAAAACCTATTGATGTGGAGAAGACCCTTGCCACCCTGCAGGAAATATTAGGATAGAGATGGAAGCTTTTCAGAAAAAATTCATATTTGAAAAGGAATTTTTATATTAATGTAGAAATAAGTCCATATATATCCTGTACCGTTAGATTTTTTAGATGCGGATATAGTTAAAAGGACGAATGAATATATAGGGGGTGTCATGAATGAGTTTTAAGGATATTGGTGTAAAGTACAAGTTGGCTCTAATTGGGGCGCTGGCCTTTGTGGCGACGGTATTTGTAGGCATACTGGGGTATGTGTATTTACGTTCTGCTCAGGAAGATATGGAAGCACTCTATAGAGAGCATACCATGGGTATCTTCTACTGCGCGCGGGTGCGAAATGATACTCGTGTAATGCAGGTTCAGGCGTCGTTGATGCCTTTTACCCTCGACCCTACCAGAAGGCAGGATCGCATTACCAAGTATAATAGCAATATTGAAGAGTCGGAACAGTGCATGCAGGAATATGAGCGCCTGAACTCAAATCACCCGCAGCGTGCCTCCATGGCGGCCAAGGTGCGGAGCGACTATGAGAACTTTAAAGCAAGGTCTGGCGAATTGATGAAAATGCAGGTTACCGATGAGACGAGCCGCCGGGCAGTTATGGACTTTTATGAAAAAGAAGTAATGCCATTGGCAGTCAGCATGAGTAACGATTTGGGGGAAGTTCAGAAGCTGAACATGGAAAAGGCTGAGGAAGCTCTGGTACAAGGAGAAGAGGGAGTCAAGGCAGCCATTCGCAACATGATTATTACCTGCGTGGTTATTATCGTTGTCCTGACGGTTTTCATTGCCTTTATTACTTCCCAGATTACCGGACCATTGAATTTGGTTATCCGGGTTTGTGATAAGTTATCCAATGGTGATTTCCGCAATGATGGCCTTATCGGTGAAGTAGAACGTGGTGATGAGTTCGGCCACATGGAAGTTGCAGTTCGGGATATGCGTAACACGGTTAATAATCTTATACAGAAGGTTATTGGTTCCACGGAGCAGCTGGCAGCTTCCTCCCAGGAGCTTACGGCTACAGCTCACCAGTGTGCATTGGCCTCCGAGCAGGTGGCTCAACGTGTAAGCAGTTCGGCTAGTGCTGTTATTGAGCAGCAGAGCGATGTTGAAATGGCCATGGAATCCATTGATAATACAATGCACTCCATTGATAATCTTAATCATACGGCCAGTGATGTGACAGCAAATGTATTGGATTCCCACAAGCAGGCTCAGGAAGGCAGCGATGCCATTGAGGATGCAGTAAATAAGATTGTCAGCGTGGAAGAAATAGTTAACAGCTCCTCCATGACTGTAGATAAGCTGGGCAAGCGTTCTCAGGAAATTGGCCAGATTGTAGAGGCTATCTCCGGTATTGCCGATCAGACCAACCTGCTGGCTCTTAATGCAGCAATTGAGGCTGCCAGAGCAGGTGAGCATGGCCGTGGCTTTGCCGTTGTAGCTGATGAAGTTCGTAAGCTGGCTGAGGAATCACAAAATTCTGCCAAGCGTATTGCAGACCTTATCAGTGCTATTCAGAGTGATACCATCGATGCCGTTGATTCCATGCAAAAGGGTAACATTGCTGTTAAAGAAGGTACCGCTTCTGTTGGTCAGCTTAAAGAATCCTTTAACAGAATTTTGGAGGCTTCGGACGCTGTAGCTGAAAAGGCTAAGGGCATGAGTGATGACCTGAAGGTTGTTTCCGGCGATACGGAAAATGTTCGTACCCGTTCCAACAAGATTTCTGAAAACAGCCGTCAGGTAGCAACGGATATGGAAAGCGTTTCGGCAGCAGCTCAGGAACAGTCTGCTGCGGCTGAAGAAATTGCTTCCGCAAGTGAGGCTCTGTCCCAGTTGGCACACAGCTTACAGACTGCTGTAGGTAAATTTAAGGCATAGACCATTATCCAGCATTAAACAAAATAACAAGCAAAATAAGAAGCTCCCCTGCAACGCCTTTGATGGTGTTACAGGGGAGCTTTTCGTGTGGAAGGAAAACAACTACATGGGCGAAACTCTCTGGCAAGATTTTCGCTATGCCATACTTTCGTATTTGGTGTAAGAGACGGCGGATTGTTTTGCTAGATTAAGAGTGAGTTGAATGCTCATCTCTGTTTGGGCGGCTGGGGAGCTTTCTATGCTAAATGCTCCCTCCATTAGGTTTACAAGGTGTTTGGTTATGGATATTCGCTGATCCATACTTAGTTTATCCATGCGTTCCTTGTCGGCGGTAAAATTAACCTTTAGCTCATAATCCGAACATAAACGGGAAGAAACACCAAGCTCACCTTTATTTTCCAATCGTCGATGAGCAAAGCCCTTTTGAGTAACCAATACGGATATTTTGCCTCCCATAGGGCTCACATCGTAGGCAAGACTGATTAGATTTAGCAGCATTCGCTGGATTCGATTTTCGTCACAATATACATAGGAATTATCCAGCTGGCTTGAATCAACCTGAAAATCCAGATTCTTATCCTGCATTTGAATAACAAAGATGTTTTTGACCTGCTGGAGACTATAGTGAATGTCTGTGGCTCTTGGATACAATACCAGATGGTTGGAGGTTATTTGCTCTACCAACCCCATTTCTCTCACAAGGTTGAGGAAATAGTGGCTTACGGAATCTGTATGGCGAAGGGACTGCCATAGACTGTCCAACCTGTCCTGGGGACAATTGCCCTTTATGGTCTCATATTCCTTGCCAGTATTTCTGGCCAACCTCACATAGCTCATTATGGATTGCATCATCAGCCCAATATCGTGGGTCATGCCAATAAGGAAGGAATTTCTTACCTGGCTGGTATGCTGTTCTTCCTGTACCTTAATATTTAGCTGATATTCTCGTTGTCGCATGATAGTAAAGATATCACCCATAAAGACAAGGATAAGGATGATAATTACAATCTGAATAATACTGCTGGTATTAAGCACCTCATGGATGGCGGCATAACCACTTTGGCGCAGGAGAGGCAGCTTGGTTACCATCATTTGCCGCAGCCATAAGGAGGAAGTGAAGAAATTTAAGAACAATAACACGGTGCACATGGAAAAGGACTTGCCAAAATGGTCATGCTTATCATGTTTAAAGATGTACCAGTAATAGATAAGCCCTATAATGCTCCACACCGCCAACAGTAAATACGACTCTGTATTCAGGGTGGTGCCAATCAGCAGGTTTGGAATTATCGGGCAGAAGAAGAAAAATATGGAGATAATAAAACCGGTGATACCAAGGAATTTTCCAGCTGAATCCTTACTTACCGTGGCTTCCCGGTAGCGACAAAGGGAAACATAGGCATAAGCGATGGAACCGCTTATGGTAATGGCATCCACCAGC
This sequence comes from uncultured Anaerovibrio sp., assembly GCF_947302755.1. Taxonomy (GTDB): domain Bacteria; phylum Bacillota; class Negativicutes; order Selenomonadales; family Selenomonadaceae; genus Anaerovibrio. The sequence goes on along the minus strand of NZ_CAMYWM010000006.1, from coordinate 5,761 downwards.
CACACAATGGCTGTACGGCCCAGCAGGGGAATAAGCAGTGATACTATCATAATTGAGATAATAGCATTGCGGGGAGTGCCATCCTTGGTTTCTTCGGCTATTGCCGCTGGCAGGAGATTATCCTGAGCCATGGCTTGCAGCAAATAGGAGGCTCCCCGATACAGACCGATAATCCCGGTAAGAATACCGGCGAGGATGGCTGCTGTCAAAATGCCTAAACCCGTGCTTCCCAAAAGGGATTTCACACTGTAAAACAAAGGTAATGCTTTGAGCCCCTCCAGGTTGCCCAGGTTGTTGATATACTCATTCCATCCGTGATATTCCGGCGGAATGCCCATAACGGCAATTGCGATTGGTAAGCAATAAGCCAATACAGTGGACACAACGGTTGCAATAATAAGAGGAAACATGTATTGGGTTGGGAAGTGGAACTGCTGGCTGCCATGGGTTATGGATTCGTAGCCAAAGAACATCCATGGTGCTACCATCAATATACTCAGCAACTGCAAAAATGGCGTACCGCCTATATCAGGGTCAAAGGCAGGATAAAAGCTGGCGTGCTGTGGACTCATGGCCAGTACCCCACAGAATAGGATGACAATTCCACCAATTAATATAAAGGCAAGTATGGTGTTGGCGGCCTGTTTTATCCCTCCTCCAAAGGCGGAAAATAAACCAAAGAGAATAATGACTCCCCAGGTAGCAATGATTTCACCACCATAAACATCAAAACCGGCCACTTGGTAGTGAAAACCCCATTGAAGCACATCCCCAATGGTAAAGCGAACCAGTACAATTACGGCAGTGGCATTGGCCCACATAATTGACAGATATGTAATGATAAGGGCCCAGCCAGCAAGAAAAGCATGGTCATGACCCATAATTTCCCGGGTATAGGCGAAAAAACCACCGCTATCCTGCATTTTTCCAGCCAACATACAGAAATTGGACCCAATAATCAGCATAATCAGGCCACCAAGAATAATGGCCAATATACTTCCTACTGGGCCTGCGTTGGGCAGAAAAAGATTGCCGGGCAGCATGAAAGCTCCCCAACCGACAGCACAGCCGAAGGACAGGCCCCACACATTAAGGAGTGTGAGCAGGTGTCCCTTGTTGGTTTCCTGTGGCGTATTCATAAGCACATCTCCTTTGCTACGATAGGAAGGGTGAATTTTACAACGATATCCTTGCCAGGCTGTTCCGAGGCAGAGTCAACTTCTATAGTGCCTCCCATGGACTGTACAATGCTGCGGGAAATATATAGGCCGCTCATGTCGCTATAATCCGGGTGATAATCCTCCGTCAAGCTTTTTACTATGATTGGTGGGATGTTAATACCGGTGTCGTGAACATGAAATTCATAATCTCCGTAGAGGGCTCGTTCCCCTTCCGGCATGGATGAAACTTCCACTAAAGTTACCATAACCCCACCATTGGCTGAGCAATACTCATAGGCATTGCTCAGTAAATTGATTAACAGGCGTTTTAGCTGGATTCGGTCGCAGAACACCATCGGGTGCTGTAAATCTACAGGATAAACTTCAAAAAAGAGGTTTTTTTCCTGCATTTGCAGGGAAAACAGGTCTTTCATCTGTTGGAGCAGTTCCCGCAAATCCACCGTGACGGAGTCGATAGGTATCTTATCCATGTGCGTATTGTGCATAATACTGCCTTTTTTAAGCATATTATCGATTAGTCCTACCAGAAGCTGACTGTGGGTATCCAGTTTACCCAAACAATCCGTCAGACGGTCAGGGATTCGCCGTTGACAATTTTCTTCTGGACATCCTGCACAGATAGTGCAATTTTCCAAAGCAAGATGAACCGAGGTTTGAGCTGCTTCCATCGGAATACGAATATCGTGGGAAAGATTACCCAAGAAGGTATTCTTGGCCTGATTGATTTCATGCTGATGCTGAAAGGTCTGAAACAGCTTTTTTTCACGCCTCTTTATGGTGATAAATATATCTGCCATTAGCAGCAAAATAAATAAAATCATCAGCATTTGCATCATGCTGTCCTGTACTAAGCTGTCAGCGGCCAATTCACTGTAGGAAATAGACTCCCATTCGGAAGGAATAATCCTTATCCAGCCCTCCAGCCTTTGACGGAGCCATAAACTGCTGGAGAAAAAGTTAAGGAAAAGAATCATAATAAACATGGAGGTACTGTTACCAAAGCGGTGCTGTTCGTCGTTTTTGAATACATACCAGTAGTAAACAAATCCAAAAAGACTCCAGCCTGATAACATAAGATAGGATTCTGTTTCCAGTGAGCCACCTAGCAGCAGTCCAGGAATAAGAGGGAAGAAGAAAAACATGGCGGAAACAGCCACGCCAATTCCGCCTAGCCATTTACCGCGCTGATCATTCTCCCGCCGGGCGGTGATATAGGAGCACAAGGAAGCATAGCCATAAGCTATTGCACCTGCAACAGTAATAACATCGCATACCCAAACTACCGATACCCGCCCCAGGAAAGGAATCAGCATGGAAATTAACATAACGAAAATAATTCCATTTTGTGGGGTGCCATCTTTGGCCTCTTTGCTGAACCATTCCGGCAATATTTTGTGTGCCCCATAATATTGGATAATTGTACCTGTAATGCGGTATAGACCCAAAAGGCTGGTGGATATGGCTGCAAGAATGGAAAGAAACAGTATAACGAGACCTTCCTGCCCGAAAACATTGTATACGCTGTTAAATACCGGCAGCCCTTTTATACCGTCCAATGAATTTTTCTGGGCAATGTAACTGGTCCAGGAGGAAAATTCCGATGGAATAGCCATAACCGCCATGGCGGCCAGTAAAACATAGATAATACCGCCGGCCACTATTGAGGCTACCATAATAGGAAATAGCCTACGGGTGGAAAATTTAAAAAGGCTCCTTGTATGGGTGACGGCCTCAAAACCAAAGAACATCCATGGCGTCAGCATGACCATGCTAAAGATCTGCATAGCCGGGGAGGTTACATTCTGGAAAGGCGGGTAAAAAACATCAGTAGGTGTGTAGATGTATAGGGCAACAAATAACATTACCACCGTAGCAAAAAACAGCACTGCCAGGAAGGTGTTTATAATTTTGCGGAGGATATCGCCGTAGCAGGAAAAGAGACCAAATACGAAAAATACCATCCATGTGAAAAGAATCTCACCGAAGTTTATGTCAAATCCGGCAATGGTATACATATATCCCCAGGCGAGAACATCCCCAAACAGAAATCGTGATAATAAAATGGTGGCGGTGGCATTTGCCCACATGATAGACAGGTAGGCGATAATTAAAATCCACCCAGCCAAAAAGGCATGATCATATCCCAATATGTTGCGTGTATAGGCCACGATTCCCCCATCGTCATTATATCGGTTGACCAGCTGGGAAAAATTGTAGGCAATAATGAGAAGAAGTACAGTGGAAAGCCCCATGGAAATGACGGTGCCCAATGGACCTGCCGTAGGTATAAAAAGATTGGCCGGTACCATAAAAGCACCCCAGCCTACGGCACAGCCAAGGGACAATCCCCAGATATTCAATGCTGACAAATGTCTTTTGTTATCCATAGTCCTGCTCCTTTATCTGGCAATCTTATGTATAGCTTCTGGTATGCTGGAAAGAGGCAATTGTTGCTGTACTGCCCCCATACTAAAGGCAACCTTTGGCATACCGTAAACTGTGCAGGTGGCCGCATCCTGCCCAATGGTAGGTGAGCCTTTTTTGCGCATTTTTAAAAGGCCTGCTGCGCCATCCTTACCTATACCCGTCAAAATAACTCCCATAGCCTTATTTCCAGCTACGTCAGCTACGCTGTCAAAGAGTATATCCACGGCAGGGCATACACTGTGTACTGGTGGCCCGGCTTTGCACTCGATAACATAATTACTTCCTTGACGAATAATTGACATGTGCTTGCCACCTGGGGCAATATACACATGGTTGGGTTTTACCACATCTCCGTTAGCAGCCTCTTTTATGGTCAGGGCACATACCCCATTAAGACGTTCCGAAAACAGCCGTGAAAACATAGGGGGGATATGCTGCACAATGACGATACCCGGTAGTGGGGGCTTTAGGGCGGGGAGAATGGCGGACAAAGCCTCCGTTCCCCCGGTGGAGGCTCCAATGGCAATAAGATCGATGGTGCCATGCCCAGCTGGTATGCTGATAACAGGCTCACCTGAGGGTGTAGAGGAGCTTTGCGAAGGTGAACTCTGGCGTGCTGGTGCAGGTGGTGCAATTTTTGTTGCCGTGACAACACCAGCCTGCTTTTGAGGTAATCTGACAGAGGCACTGTTGTCCTGCAGGGCTTTTATAATACCATCAAAAAAAGGCTGGGTGGGCTCACCGAAACTAGGCTTTTTAAAATAAGCAGAAGCTCCAAGGAATTTGGCTGTCTGGGAAACATTATTTGATATGCCATAAACTATAATAGGAACATTTGGGTGTTGTTTAACCAGCATAGGCAGAAACTTATCCTGATTTATCATCATAGCGCCCAAAGCCAGATTTAAGATAATAGCTGTTGGCTTAAAGGCTGTCAGCTTTTTCTGTGCCTCCACCGGACTGGTGGCATTATCAATAACGCTGCCAGAAGGCAGACGATGATTTAGCTCCTGGACCAAGGCGTTCTGAAAGGCTATGGAATTGTCGATGACAAAAACTCGCAGAGTGCCCATATTGTCCTCCTTAAAACATAAATTGCTTTAAACAAATACTTCGATATTAATGGGAAAAATCCTTTTTTTTACAGCCATAATTTGTGAATATTTAATGTAAAGAAAAAATTGTGCCGGAGGGCCTCCAAAATTGTTTTTAAGAAAAAATAAAAAAAGTGTTGACAATGGGGTATTAAAACAGTAGAATATGTTTTGTCAGTCAGCGGGAAGCCCTTGGGCGGATCTTCTGAATGAAATTAAATGAAATGCGGAAATAGCTCAGTTGGTAGAGCATCACCTTGCCAAGGTGGGGGTCGCGAGTTCGAGTCTCGTTTTCCGCTCCATATCATGCGGAAATAGCTCAGTTGGTAGAGCATCACCTTGCCAAGGTGGGGGTCGCGAGTTCGAGTCTCGTTTTCCGCTCCATATCAATGATTTGCGATTCTCGCATTGGTTAACAGTGCGAGATTTTCTATCAGTAGATAAAGGGCCTATAGCTCAGTTGGTTAGAGCAACCGGCTCATAACCGGTCGGTCCCAGGTTCAAGTCCTGGTGGGCCCACCATTTTTTCTGATAAGGCGCAGATATTCACATGACTCAGTAGCTCAGCTGGATTAGAGTACTTGACTACGAATCAAGGGGTCGGGGGTTCGAGTCCCTCCTGGGTCACCATGATTTTTGGGTAGGTGCCCGAGTGGTTAAAGGGAACGGACTGTAAATCCGTCGCCGTAGGCTACGATGGTTCGAATCCATCCCTGCCCACCATTTTTTCTTTTATATTCTCCCTTCAAAACTTTTTAAAAAATATTTTTGAAAAGTGCTTGACAAGAAAGAATATAAAAGATATACTGAATAAGCTGACTCACGGAGCAAAAGCTTCTGAGAAAAGCTGGACACGAAGTAATTTTTGGTTGTAGCGAGGCGCGACGCAGTAAAGCGACGAAGGCGTACATGAACGGTACGTCGAGGAACTTTACAAGGAGCAACAAAGCTACGGACAAAAAGGACGAGTGTGGTGTTCTTTGAAAACTAAACAATGCAACAAAGAATCATGCACACATGATTCAAGCCAGATGGATTGGAGCAACATCCATGAGCTAA